>CAVRZY010000142.1:0-50036 GCA_963725415.1 uncultured Acidobacteriota bacterium
AGACAAGCTGGTGTTCATCAGTGAGGCCAGCAGGTACGTGTATGTCGCCAACTGCTCTCGCGGAACAATGCCTTCCGGCCAGCCGCGACGGATCTTGCAGCCGGCGCGCTCCAGGTCAGCGACAGCGGAATCCAGGACCGCCTTCACGTCCGCCGAGAGGGGGCAGAAGGAATCATCCGGCGGAAGACCGAGGCGGTATTCCTTCAGCGCCTGGTGGCGCGGAGCAGGCAGGGTCCACTTCCAGGCCTTGGCATCCTCCGGCAGGGGACCGCCCAGGACTTCAAGCGCAAGCCGGAGGTCTGCCGCGGCGCGGGCCAGCGGGCCGGCAACGGCCAGGTCTACAAAGTTCTGAAGAGCGCCATCAGCCTGCGGCGGGACGTGGCCGCGCATGCTTACCAGCTCCAGGCTCGGTTTGTGGCCGTAAAGACCGCAGAAGTGGGCGGGGACGCGGATCGATCCGCCGATGTCAGAACCCAGCGTCAGGAAGCCCATGCCCGCGGCCAGTGCCGCGGCTCCTCCGCCCGTGGAACCTCCGGGGGTGCGCGTAAGGTCCCAAGGGTTGTTCGAGACACCGTAGTTGGGGCTATCGCTCTGCCAATCCGCCAGGTTGAAGGGGATGTTGGTCTTGCCCAGGATAATGGCTCCAGCCTTCAGCAACCGGTCCACCGCCAGCGCATTCTTCTTCGGTCTGAAGTCCTTCCAGGCCGGAACGCCGGCGCTGGTGGGCGTCGAGTCGTAGGCGAAGCACTCCTTGACGGTGATGGGCACGCCATGAAGCGGTCCGCAGAACTGCTTGCGAGCAAGCGCGGCGTCGGCGGCTTTGGCTCGCTCCAGTGATTTCTCGTCGAATCGCTGGATGACCGCGTTCAGCTTCGGATTGTGCTTATCGAGTTGCTTCAGGACGGCCCGCGTAAGTTCGAGTGCAGAGATCTTACGCGCGCGGATGGCGGCGGCGGCCTCCGCCGCGGAGCCGAACGGCGGCTCGAAAGCCCGCGCGAGCGCCGCGCCCACGAGCGACGAGGCGAGCGAGGAAACGAGGAAGTCACGACGTTGCATAGGAAAAACTCCAGGATTCAGCTTGACAGTATACACCGGGCGTCGCGACCAGCTTCAGCATCCGCCAGCGCCCACGACGCTCTGGATGGTGAGGGGGGCGCTGCCTTCGAAGCGGTTGTTGACGAAGACGAAGGCGGCCTGGCGGTTGTCGAGGGCGTGGTCGATAAGAGAACGCAGGGCGCGGCGGCCGTCGGGGTTAGGGTCTTTGATCTGGTCGTAAGGGGAGAAGAGCCTGACGGCGTCTTCGTAGGAGCGGCCGTGACGGAGCAGGGCGCGGCAGACCGAGAAGCCGGCGGTAAAAACGTCGGGGATGCGAAGCTGAACGGCCAGCTCCGGCATTCGGGTCCAGGCGTTGAAGACGTGCGCCACGCCGTGGCTGCGCAGGCAGTGGAAATACTCCGGGCCCAGGTATTCGGGGTTGCGGATCTCGACCGAGCAGTGGAAATCGGCGGGGAGCTGGGAGAGGAAGCGGTCGAGGTCGCCCAGGAACTCGTCTCGGTTGGAGTAGCTTTTGTTGGAGAAGGTCCCGAACTCGAGGATAAGGGCGGCCACGCGTTGGCGGTAGGGTTCCAAGGGGCGGAGAAAGCTGTCGTGGAAGAGGGCGGGATCGAGGTAGGAGGGATTGGGGAGACCGCCGCGTGCGCCGTAGCGCGGGTGAGAGGGAAACATTTTCGCCGTAATTTGTTCTGGCACCTTGAAAACGAACTGGAGCGACTCGGGGGCCGAGGAGAACAGGCGCCGCCAGTAGACCTCGGAGGGGAACTGGTAGAAGGAGAAGTCGCCGCAGACCACCGGAAAGGTCTGGGCGTACTCGCGGAGACACTCGTCCTGAAAGAGTCTCTGGGAAAAGGCGCCGCGGCCGAGGTACCGCTCGCGGGTGTAGATCTGGCCCAGCCAGCCTTCATACTTCCAGGAGCTGGTCCCGATGAAGACGTTCTGTTGGGCCAGACGGGCCAGGGAAGCAGCCAGCCCATGCCGGTCGAAAGGCTCGCGCTGATCGAAAAGCGGCGTGGTGGACATCAGTCATAATGATAATCGGGTATGAGCGAGCTTTTCGATCTGCTGGAGAGGTTCCGGCGGGGGCCGGAACTGATGGCCGCGGTGACGACCGGGGCGGCGGGCCCGGAGCTGGACTTTGTGGCTGCGCCGGGGAGGTGGAGCATCCGGCAGATCATGGCGCATCTGGCGGATTCGGAGATCGTGGACGCAGACCGCCTGCGGCGCGTCATCGCCGAGGAGAATCCGACGCTCATGGGCTACGATCAGGAGGCCTGGGCCAGGAACCTGAACTACGCGCGGCGGAAGATATCCGAGTCGCTGGAGACCTTGCGGCGGCTGCGCGCGGAAAACCACGATCTGCTCAAGGACCTGCCGGAGGCGGTCTTTGAGCGCACAGGGACGCATTCGGAACGAGGTCCGGTAACGCTCCGGCAGCTTGTGGAACTCAATGCGGAACATCCCGAGAAGCACGCCCGGCAGGTGCAGGAGATCCGCCGGCAGTATAAACAGTCCCGCGCCGGCGCATAGCGCGCTGGTCGTGCTGGCGCTGTGGAGCCTGGCGGGCGCGGCGAGCTGCGCGTCAACGGCTAAGTCCAACAGAGAGTTCTGCGCCGCCAGGACTCCCCCCGGCTGAAGCCGCTCGCCTCGTACTCCACAGCCAACTGCTCAGCCTCCGCCCGCCTGCGCCGCCGGCGCACCGCTCCCACCTGCTCTTTGCTCATCCTCCCACTTCACCACCAACCCCGCCTCCGGAACAGATGTGTTGCTCTGACAGCTACAGAGAAGTGGCGCTTAGAACATGAGTGTATCCCATGCTACAACACAGTAGTACTGAGAGGGAGAGAATCATGAGGCGTTACACCCTTGGACACTAGCGTCACTAGGAATCTTTCGTGGCCAAGTTAAGGTGAAATTCTGGCGACCTTGTACCGCAGCAGTACTAGGCGAAGCGCCGATGGAAGGGACATACCGCTGCGGGACAACAAGACCGGGGCGGTGATTCCGATGCAGACAGGCCGTGGCGTCTTCACAATGGGAGCGCAGGCCCGAACGTTTACATGGCGCTCGTTCAGTTCAGCATCACCCGGGCGCCAGTAGAACACCACCGTCGGGGGCGGGCTGATCAGGTCATGTCTTTGCGCGAGGTAATGAAGATGGACCACGATGAGGAACCAAGAAAAGGAAGCGAACCCGAAGACGAGAAGACCAGTCGCCGGGAGGTGCTGACGAAGGCCCGCCAGGCGGCGTACGTCGCAAGGGTTGGCTACCTTGCAGCAGCGCTCTGGTTTGGGCTTCCCGGCAGTGGCCTGGCGCTGGACACGCCCACGCAAACCCGGTTGGCAGCCTCCGACGCGGCCGCAAGCGATCTCTTGGGCTACTCCGTCGCCATCAGCGGCGACACCATGGTGGCGGGAGCGTGTGGGAAGAGCAGTTCCGCGGGAGCGGTTTACGTGTTCACCCGCTCCGGGAGCACCTGGAGCCAGCAGCAGAAGCTGACGGCTTCCGATGCGGCCACAAGCGACGTGTTCGGCATTTCCGTCGCGATCAGCGGCGACACGATCGTGGTGGGAGCGTATGGGAAGAGCAGCTACACGGGGGCGGCCTACGTGTTCACCCGCTCCGGGAGCACCTGGATCCCGCAGCAGACGCTGACCGCCTCCGATGGGGCCGCAGGCGACTACTTTGGCAACTCCGTTACCATCAGCGGCGACACTCTCGTGGTGGGAGCTTACAGAAAGAGCAGCAACACGGGGGCGGCCTACGTGTACACCCGCTCCGGGAGCACCTGGAGCCCGCAGCAGAAACTGACCGCCTCCGACGCGGCCGCGAGCGACTACTTTGGCCGCTCCGTCGCGATCAGCGGAGAGACCCTGGTGGTGGGAGCCGAAGGAAAAAGCAGCTACAGGGGAGCGGCCTATGTGTTCACCCGTTTCGGGAGCACCTGGAGCCCGCAGCAGACGCTGACCGCCTCCGATGCGGCACAATGGCATTACTTTGGAAGGTCCGTTGCGATCAGCGGCGACACCGTCGTGGTGGGAAACATTGGAAGGAGCAGCTACGCGGGAGCGGCCTATGTGTTCACCCGCTCCGGGAGCACCTGGAGCCCGCAGCAGACGCTGACCGCCTCCGACGCCGCCGCAAACGATTACCTTGGCATCTCGGTCGCGGTCAGCGGCGACACGGTGCTGGCGGGAGCGTACGCAAAGAGCAGCTACACGGGAGCGGCGTACCTGTTCACTCGCTCCGGGAGCACGTGGAGCCAGCGGGACAAGCAGACCGGCGCCGCTTCGAGTGACAACTTCGGCCGGTCCGTCTCGATCGCCGGCGACGCCGCGGTGGCGGGCTCCCCATACTATGACATTTCTGCGGGAAACGAAGGCGCGGCTTACATCTACACCTATGCTTGCGGCTTCGGCCGCAACCTGACCACCAGCCAGTGGACCATGTTCACGCTGCCCTGCCAGTCCACCGCGACTACCGTCCAGACCGTGTTCAGCGGGCTGAGCGCAGGCGACTACGACACCCGCTGGGTGGTCTACGCGCGGGACGAGGCCAACAACGTCTACACCAAGCTGGGCCTGAGTTCGACGCTCACCCAGGGCAAGGGCTACTGGTTCGACTCGCTGGACGCGGCGCGGTTGGAAGTGACCGGGACGGCCACGGCATGGAGCAGCAAGACCGGGTGCATGTCCACCGCCGGCTGCTACGAGATCACGCTCACCAAGCCGCCCACTTCGAGCGGTCTGTACAACCTGGCGGGGCATCCCTTCGCCTACGACGTGGACTGGGCGGACGTGCGTGTGGTGCCTAACGCAGGTACGGCGGTGACGCCCTCGGATGCGGAGACGGCCGGGTCTATGTCCAAGACCTTCCACATCTGGAACGGCAGCAGTTATGACGCCTACGACGACGCGACCCCGGGCATGTTGGGCTCGTTGCTAGCCAATTACGGGATGTGGGTGAAAGTGAAGGATCCGGCGCTGACCTCGATCACCCTGCTGATCCCGGCCTACGGGTACACCGCCGTGGGGATGAGTTCGCTGCGGCTAGGGGGAGGGAGCCAGTCTGGGACCGGGCAACTGCTGCCTGGGGAATGGTATGTGCGGCTGATCGCCGCGGCGCCGGCGGAGGGGCTCAAGGACCGGGGCCATGTGCTGGGGCAACTGCGGTCGAGCGAACAGCGCTACGACGCGCACGACCTGGAGGCCCTGGCGCCCAGCCACACGCCCTACCTGACGATCGTGTTTCCGCACTGGAACTGGGGCGCCAAAGCGGGGGACTACGCCAGCGACTACCACCCGGTGAAGCCAGGAGCGGACACCTGGGACTTCGAGGTGCGCACGGACAATCCCCGGCGGCAGATCGAGCTGAGCTGGCAGGCCACCGGGGACGCGCCGCTGAACATGTCGCTGCGGGACACGAAAACCGGGGCGGTGATTCCGGTGCAGGCGGGCCGTTACGTGTTCACCATGGGAGCGCTGGCCCGGTCGTTTACCTGGCGCTCGTTGAGTTTGCCGGCACAACTGCACCGGTAGAACGCCGCTGTCGGGGGCAGATTGATCAGGTCATGTCTTTCCGCGAGGTAAGGAAGATGGACAAGGATGAGGAACCAGGAAAAGGAAGCGAAGTCGCAGCCGAGGACGAGAAGACCAGTCGCCGGGAGGTTCTGAGGAAGGCTGGACCGGCGGCGTACGTGGCGCCGGGACTGCTCCTGCTGGCCGTGCCCGCGAAGGCGCAGATGGGTTCCCCCCTGCTCCTCCTCCGTAAGCCCTGGGCGGGCGGCGGCTGGGAGTGCGCCGGCTGCGAGGTAATGCATGCGGTTGACGAGCTTCCCTCTGGATGACAGCCTCGTAGTAGTCGGGCATCGGGCCGGCGAGTTGGCCTTTCTGAACTCCACTGCCCGCCTCATTTGGGAAGGCAAACAACAAGGTTGGGGGGTGGAACGGATTGTCGCGCACCTGGCGGTGGTATATGCCATCAGCGAGCAGGTGGCCGGAGTTGATGTCGCCGCGTGTTTGGCCTCGTGCGCGCAAGCGGGTCTGCTGGATGACAGCTCTCCAGATGATCCCGCGGGGAGGGAGGGTGCAACCGGCGCGGTCGTGGATTTGCTCGACTCCGGCGAGCCAGAGAGGCTGGCTGACTGCGCGGTCCGCCACACACAGAACTATCTGCTAGGCGACCGGGTATTCTGCGTCCGTTACGGTTCGGACAGCCTGTGGGAGGCCGCAGGCCCTCTGCTGGCGCACCTCGCCATGGGGTCCGAAGCTTCAGCCCGATACTCGATCGATCTGGCCGCGGTGGAGGGAGGGTTTGGGGTGTGGCGAGACGGGCATGGGATCGCGCGAAACGCGAGCCGGGACGGCGCGTTGTTTGCGCTGCACCGGGAGATCCTGGCGGTGGGGTGCGATTGCGAGTGGCTGGTGGCCTTGCATGCCGCGGCCATCAGCGATGGCAAACAGAGCATTGTGCTTGCCGGTCCTGGCGGCACCGGCAAGTCCACGCTGACGGCAGCTCTATTGAAATCCGGCCTGGTCTATCTGAGCGATGATGTGGTCCCGCTGGAACGGGAAAGCCGGACAGCCGTGCCGGTGCCCGTGTCCCTCAATCTGAAGCCCGGAAGTTTGCCGGTTCTGGAGCGCTACTATCCAGGCATCGACGCGCTGCCGGGGTACGCCGCGGGCGGTGTGACGGTTCACTTTTTCCCGCCTCCGGGATTTGCGGCGAATCCGCCCCGGGGGAACTATCCGGTGAAGCATCTGATGTTTCCCAAGTATGAAGCGGGTGCACGAACGGAAATCCGCGCAATCGGTGGGGTGGAAGCTCTGCGCAGGCTGATTGACGGGCAGTCGTTGCTGCGCCGCCCGTGGTCGGCTGAAGCCGTGGGCGAGCTGGTGGGCTGGATTGCCTCGATCCGTGCGTACACCCTGATTTACGAGAGTCTGGAAGAAGTCGCCGCATGCGTGCAAAGTTGCCTGGAAAGCTGAGGCGCCCCCCAGTCCCGCCTGAGGGCGAACTCCTCCTGTGTCTTGCCCGCAGTCGCGAGGACCCAGCGATGTTCGCCCACATCGAGCAGGCCCTGCGCCAAGACCTCGATTGGAACCTCCTGTTGGAACTGGCACACTGGCATGGTTTGTCGCCCCTGGTGTGGTGGAAGTTGAAGTGTTTTCCGGCGGGCTTGATTCCAGAGCCGGTTCAGAGGCAGCTCCAGGACCGCTTTCTGCATGCATCGACGCGTCACGAGATTCTGATGCGGGAACTGTTGGACATCCTCGAGCTTTTTGCGGACTGCGGTCTGCGTGCGATTCCCCTGAAAGGCCCAACGCTGATTGCCCGGCTGTATTCCGGCATCCCATTGCGCGAGTCCACGGACTTGGACATCCTGGTGGCAGCCGAAGAGTTTCCGAAAGCGAAGGGCTTACTGGAGGGGCTTGGCTACATCTGCCGGACGAGAATGACCGCATGGCAGGAGACTGAGCACGTCCGCGCGGGGGGCGAAATCGCCTTGACGCGTGCCGACGGCGTGACAGTGGATCTGCATCTGCGGTTGGGGCCGCACTGGCTGCGCGAGCCGCTCGTCCACGATCTCCTCTGGCGCCGCCTGATCACCGTCCCGCTGGGCCACAGCCGGGTCCCTTCGCTGGGTGACGAGGACCTGCTGCTGTACCTCTGTTATCACGGCGGCAAATCGTTGTGGAGGGGACTGAAGTGGGTCTGCGACATGGACCGGCTGGTGAGTGTTTGTCCAGTGGATTGGAACGAAATCGAGAGGCGGGCCGTGGCCTGCGGTTGCTGGAGGATGGTGCGCCTGGGACTCCTGCTGGCCCAGGAGAATCTCGGCGCGCCAATTCCCCCCGGGCTGCTCGAATGCCCGCTCGAAGACAAGACGCTTCGGGCTGTCGCCGGGCACGCAACGGATCATTGGTTCTGCTGGGCGCCGGTTCCCCGCAGGCTCCAGGACATCTTTTTGCGCCTGTGGCTGCCGGATCGGTTTTTCCACCGGTTACTGGGGCTGGCCAGACTGCTGGTTACCCCTTCTGCGGGAGAGTGGCGTTGGGCGGCATTGCCGCCCCAGCTTTCCTTTGTCTACTACTTCTGGCGGCCCCTGCGCCTCGGGTGCAAGTACACGCTGGGCCGCGTGCTGCCGAGGAAACGACCCGCTCTCCAGCCGCAGCCACGCCTCCGGGAGGTCCCGGAGATTTCGGCGGATTCGACTGTCGTCCGCAGTGGGGAATTCAATTCCTGCCGGGTTGACGGCACGCTGGTGCTGGTGAACTTGGCCAATGCGAGGAGTTTCGCCTTGGACCAAACCGCAGAGCGGGCGTGGGAACTCCTTACTAACCCGAGCCGCGTAAGTACGGTCTGTCAGATGGTCAGCGCTGCGCGCGCTGGACCAGACATAATCCAGCTCTTGCGCCGGCTGGCGCACGAAGGTGCGATCACAGTCACTTCCGGCCAAACCGGCGCCGATCGCTTGACCTTGCCTACGCGACGCTCCCTGGCCTGACCCATCTTCGACACTTTGCGGGGAGAAGCGGACGCAACTTGCTGAAACTGCTGACAGGGTGCTGACGCAGTGCGCCAACGTAGTGTCACGCCTGGGGATCCGTTTGCAGAAGTATCTTATAACAACGCCATGGATGAGCTACTGCGATTCAGACAGTGGGCATGGAACACGGCAAAACCCCTTGCCTTCCCCCAGTTTCTTTGACCGGACCAATGCGGGGAGGGTAATTCGGGTACAGGCCACGAATTTCGCAAGGGCGGCGAAATTCGCGCCGGTCCCCGAATTACGCGAACCGGGAAGGCACCGAGTGTAAAACTGGGGGAGGGCAAGGGTTTTTGCGCATTGCCGTATCAGTGTCTGAATCGCAGGATGAGCTATTATCGTGTTGTCATCGGAGAGCCTCTTGTTTGTCCGCACGCAAACCAATGGCCAGCGCACCTACCTGCTCATCGTCGCGAACCAGCGCGTCAACGGCCAAGTCCAACAGAAGGTTTTGCACCGCCTCGGCCGGCTGGATAAGTTGCCGGCCATCGGCGGTCTGGATGCGCTGCTGCAGTCGCTGGGGCGCTTCTCGGAGAAGTGCACGGTCCTGGGCGCTCACGCCAAGGGCGAAGGCCTCACGACCGTAATGCCTCAGTCTCGGGGGCCGTGGGATGAGCTTCAGCTTGTCTCGGGCGGTATCCGAAAGGGTTCCGGACAGGCTGAAAGCCTATCCCACCCGGGTGCACAGGCTGTTGCCCCCGAGACTGAGGCATTACTCACCACCCCATCTGCACCGAACTGTGGCCGGGTAACGCGGCGGAAGATATCCGAGTCCCTGGAGACCTTCCGGCGGCTGCGCGCGGAGAACTACGATCTGCTCAAGGACCTGCCGGAGGCGGTCTTTGAGCGCACAGGGACGCATTCGGAAAGAGGGCCGGTAACGCTCCGACAGCTTGTGGAACTCAATGCGGAACATCCTGAGAAGCACGCCCGGCAGGTGCAGGAGATCCGCCGGCAGTACAAGCAGTTCCGGGCCGGGACGTAGCGCGCTGGTCGTGCTGGCGCTGTGGAGCCTGGCGGGCGCCGTGAGCTGCGCGGCGCAGGCGGAGGTACCCCGGGAACTGCTGGCGCTGGCGCGGATCAAGCAGAGAATGGCGCAGAATCTCTCGCGCATGCCCGACTACACCTGCCTGGAGACCATCGAGCGGTTCAGGAGCGTGCCCCGTTCCGAGGCGCTCAAGCTGGTGGACACCTTGCGTCTGGAGGTGGCCCATGTAGGCATCAAGGAGCTGTATTCCTGGCCAGGCGCGCAGCGGTTTGAAGACAGAGACGTTGCGGAAATCGTAGGGGGAGGCCTGATATCGAGCGGGGATTTCGCGCTTCACGCGCGCTCGGTGTTTGTGGGCACGGCGCCGATGTTCACCTATCGAGGGGAGGAGGATCTCAAAGGACGGCGCGCCGTTCGCTATGACTACCGTATCCCTTACATGTGGAGCGGGTACATGCTGCGTGTGGCTGGAAGCGAGGCGAAGGTCGGTTCCAGCGGTTCCTTCTGGGCGGATGCCGACACGCTCGAGCTGATTCGCCTGGAGGTGCATGCCGACGAGATCCCGCCGGATTTGCCGGTGGCGAGCGCGGTGACGCAGATCGAGTACGGAAGGGTGCGAATCGGAGCTTCCGATGTGCTGCTGCCGCAGAGGGCCGAACTGGTAATGACGGACACTGCGGGGCAGCAGATGCGGAATCGCATCGAGTTCACGCATTGCCGCCAATACCAGAGCGAGGTCGTGCTGTCGTTTGAGCCGGAGAAGGCGCCGCGCACGGTGACAGCGGCGCCAGCAGAGCAGATCACCGAGATCAAGCTACCGGTGGGCCTGCCGGTTCCGGTCGAACTGGCGGCCCCGATCGATTCGGAGAACGCGTTGGTAGGGGACCTCATTACCGCCAAAGTAAGAGCGGACGTTAAGCAGGACGGGAGGGTGGTTGTGCCGAGGGACGCCCGGCTGACGGGCCGCATTCGAAGGCTGGAGAAGTACTCCACTCCAGTCAAGCACTTCATTGTGGCGCTTGAATTCCGGGAGCTGACGTTTGCGGATAAGCGCGCGCGTTTCCTTGGGGAATTGGAAGAGATTGGTCCGCTGGCTGGCCTCAGCCGCCAATTGTCTCTGTCGAACGAAAGAACGCAGTCGCTCGGGACAGACAGGGTCGTGACGACTACCAGGGAGAGTGTGACCACTGGAGAGCTGCCTGGGGTCGGCACGTTTTACATGAGGGGGAACCGGTTCCGTCTGCCGCCCGGACTGCGCATGGTCTGGAAGACCAAAGACCTCAAGCAATAGAACGCTCTTTCACCGCAGAGGCGCGAAGGACGCGGAGATAGCGCAGAGGGAAACGGGGTTTCTTTGCTGGGTTTGATAAGATAGCTGCTCGTGTTTTGGTAGGGGAGGTGGCAGATGATTGGTCGTCGAGGGTTTTTCGAGAGCGGTGCGCTGGGGCTTGCGGCAGCCCTACAGAGTAAGTCCGTTCCCCTGAGGGAGAAGTTCTTTGGGTGCATCGCGGGATGTCATATTGGCTCTTCTATGGGGGCGCCGGTGGAAGGCTGGCCCTGGGAAAGGATCCAGAAGGAATATGGCACCGTGGAGCGGTTGCTGCCTTACGAGCACTATCGAAACGGGTGGATGCGGGAGCCGGGCACCACCGAAGACGGCGTGGAGCGGCAGAAGCTCATGATCACCGCGATCATCGAGAAGCAGGACCGGGTGAACGCCGAAGACGTGCGCAAGGCCTGGGTGAAGCACATCAAGCCGGAGTCGGCGGGGAAGGTGTCGGAGCCGTTCGAGGCCATCCTGCTGGCCATGGCGAAAACGCCCATTCCGGCGGTGGACCTGGGCAAGTACTGCGATTACGCAGGGCTGGTGAGCATGGCGCGCTCGTGTCATCCCATCGGCCTGATCAATGCGGGCGATATCGCGGGCGCCATGAACGATGTCTACGAGGTGGGCCAGCTCTATCAGACCGCCAACAGCCGGGGGCTCGACTGGGCGGCGGTTACAGTCGTGGGCATTGCGGCGGCGACCAAGCCCGGCGCGACCGTGGACAGCGTGCTGGGGGCCATTCTGGACAACTGCGATAGAGGCGTCGTCAGAGAGATCGAGCGCGGGTTGAAGCTCACTGCCGGCTGCAAGGACTTCCGGGACTTGCGGACCACATTTGCCCCCGTGTACAGCGGCACGGGAATCCCGTACGCCAGCAGCTATGCCAATGAGGTCGTGACGAAGGCGGTGTGCATTTTCCGCACCGTCAAAGGGAACCTCAAGGACGCGATGATTGCCGGCGTCAACATGGGAAGAGACACCGATTGCATGACCGCGGTTGCCTCCGGCATCGCCGGAGCTTTGAGCGGGGCCGACTCGCTGCCTGCGGAATGGATCAAGCAAGTGGATTATGCCACCAGCCTGAACGTGTACACGAACTCACAGCGCACGCTGCGGGAGAGCTCGGATGGGCTGTTCAACGCCTTCAAGGCCAGGCTGCGCAAGATGAGGGCCTACGCGGAAGCGATGGAGCAGGCGTAACTCGCGGGGATGCCTCAAATCCGATATCTGCGCTGGTGGATCGCGGGGTTGTTGTTCCTGGCCACCGTGATCAACTATGTGGACCGGCAGACGCTGTCGGTGCTGGCCCCGGTGCTGCGCGAGCAGTTCCGCATGAGCAACACGGACTACTCGCGGATCGTGTTTGCGTTCCTGCTGGCGTACACCTTCATGCAGAGCGGCTCGGGGCGGCTGATGGACTGGCTGGGAACGCGGCGGGGCTTTTCGCTGACCATCGCGTGGTGGTCGGTGGCGGCGATGCTGCACACGACAGCCAACTCGATTCTGCACTTTGGTATTTTCCGTTTTCTGCTGGGGCTGGGGGAGGCGGGAAACTGGCCGGGCGGGGTGAAGACGGTATCGGAATGGTTCCCCACCAAGGAGCGTGCCTTCGCGGTGGGTCTTTTCAATAGCGGCTCGTGTTTGGGCGCGGTGCTGGCGCCGCCTCTGGTGGCCTGGATGGCCTTGCACTGGAGCTGGCGAGTGGCGTTTTTGTGGACCGGTTCGCTGGGCTTCCTGTGGCTGGCGCTGTGGCTGATTCTGTACCGGCTGCCGCGGGATCACCCCTGGATCACCCAGCAGGAGCGGGAACACATCTGCTCGGATGCGGGGGTGAGCCAGCCGGCCAAGCGAGAGAGCATTCGGTGGCTGGATCTGTTTCAGTACAAGCAGGTCTGGGGACTGGTGCTGGCACGCATGCTCACAGACCCGGTGTGGTGGTTCTATGCGTTCTGGCTCCCGGAATACCTGAAGAGCGAGCGGCACTTCAACCTGGCGATGATCGGTTACTTCGGATGGATTCCGTTTCTGACCGCGGACGCCGGCAACTTCGTGGGCGGGGGATTGTCGAGCTACCTGGTGAGACGCGGCTGGCGGGTGCTGGCGGCGCGGAAGACGACCATGTTCGGCAGCGCGGCGGTGATGCTGGTCGGCATCCCGGCGGTGTTGACGGGGAGCCCCGCGCTGGCCCTGGTCCTGATCAGCGTGGCGACGCTGGCGTACTCCTCGTGGGCGACCAACATTCTCACGCTGCCGGCGGATCTGTTTCCCAACGAAGTGGTGGCGTCGGTGTCCGGGCTGAGCGGCACGGGGGCTGGGATTGGGGGGATGATCTTCACGTTGATGACGGGACTGGTGGTGGACCGGTTTTCCTACGTGCCTGTCTTCACGGCGGCGGCTGTGCTGCCGCTGATGGCCGCCTCGATCGTGTTGTGGGGAGTGCAGGAGCATGACAAGCAGGGAAAGAGTCGTCACGGCGCTGAATCACAAGGAGCCGGACAGAGTTCCGGTTGATTTCGGCGCCACCTCGGTGACCGGAATTCACGTGAGCTGCGTGGCCGGGCTGCGCGAATACTACGGGCTGGAGAAGCGGCCGGTGAAAGTTCACGAGCCCCATCAGATGTTGGGATGGGTGGAGGAAGACCTGAAGCAAGCGCTGGGGGTGGATGTGGAGGGCCTGCTGCCTCGCAAGACCGCCTATGGGTTCCTCAACCGGAACTGGAAACTGTGGAGGACGCAACAGGGGCTGGAAGTTCTGGTTGCGGGGAACTTCAACACCACGGTGGATGCGGAGGGCTGCACGCTGATCTACCCCGAGGGTGACACCACGGCGCCGGCCAGCGGGAAGATGCCCCAGGGCGGCTATTTCTTCGACACCATCATTCGCCAGGAGCCGATCGACGAAGAGCGCTTGAATGCGGAAGACAACCTGGAGGAGTTCGGGCCGATTTCGGAGGAGGAGCTGGCGCACATCCGGGCTGAAGTGAAGCGGGCGGCGGCGACCGGGCGGGCCCTGATCGCCAAGTTCGGCGGGATGGGGTTGGGCGACGTCGCGGCGGTGCCGGCGCCATTCCTGAAACACCCGAAGGGCATCCGGGACATCGTCGAGTGGTACATCTCGACGCGCTCCCGGCGGGACTACATTCATAGGGTGTTCTCCAAGCAGACCGAATTCGCGCTGGCCAACCTGAAGCGGATTCACGCCGCCATTGGCGAGCGTCTCGACGTGGTATACACCTGCGGCACGGATTTCGGGACGCAGACCTCCTCGTTCTGCTCGGTAGGTACGTTTCGGGAACTGTACCTGCCGTATTACAGGCAGGTCAACGACTGGATCCACGCTCATACGAAGTGGAGGACGTTCAAGCACTCCTGCGGGGCGGTGGAGAAATTCATGAGCAGCTTCATTGAGGCAGGTTTCGAGATCATCAACCCGGTTCAGTGTTCCGCGGCGGGGATGGACCCGGAGCATCTGAAGCGGACTTACGGCGAGAAGCTGGTTTTTTGGGGCGGCGGCGTGGACACGCAAAAGGTGCTGCCCTTCGGCACTCCGGCCCAAGTCCGGGAGCAAGTCTTGCGCCGCTGCGAGATTTTTTCGCAGGGCGGAGGGTTCGTGTTCAACCCGGTCCACAATGTGCAGGCCGCAACGCCGGTCCAGAACATCGTGGCGATGGTGGATGCGCTGCGGGAGTTCAGCGCGCCGGGAGCACCTCGGTCCTCAGGATCTGGATGAGGAGAGATTCGGCGGCAGCGCGGTTGGGCTGGTCGGGCAGGGGTGAGCGGTCGCGGGCTTCGCGGACTTGTTGAAACAGGTCGGCGGCGTGTTGTTTGACCTGATCGAGGGGCCAGTGGCCGCGCTTGATCTCGAGCAGCTCGGCAGCGTCGGGGCGGTAGACCTCCATCGAGCCTGTCTGGAGGAACTCCTTGCACATCCTCAGGAGGCGGATCGAGTGGGCGGCGTTCTTGGCGTCGTAACCGTGCTGGAGCACCAGGCGCTTGCGCTTCTCGCCCAGGTAGCCGAGGTTCTGGCCCTTCTTGTGGTAGCTGCGCCAGCGCTGGAGAAGGGCGGCGTCGGTCCAGGGGGAATACAGGCGGTCGTGTTCCCGGTCGCCGCGCTGGGCCAGAACTTGCCCTTTGTGGTTGGGGTGGACGCCGCGAATCTTCAATTCCTTGTCCACGGCCAGGTACTCGAGGAGTTCCGCCGGGTCCCTGGTTTCCATCTTGGCCAACTGGTCATGGGCGTAGCCGGCGAAGGCGTCGTAAACGTGCTTGCCGACGAACAGGGTGCGGTTTTCGATGAGCAGCTTGCCAGCAGGGGAGAGGCGGAGATAGTGCTCGGGGCGAAGCCAGAGGAGGCTGAGGATATTGGGGTTGCCCTGAAGGAGGAGCCGGACGGCCTTGCGGAGTTCATAGAAGATGCAGTCGTACGGCCCGTGTTTGCGCTCCTGGGTGCCACGGGAACCCCACTGCGAGAGCCCCAGGTAGCAGTTCTCGGGAGCGATGACGATGCCCATCACATCGATGTCATCGACGGAAAGGGGGTCGGAGGAGGGGACATACATGTTGTGGGCGATGGAGCCGCGGTAGGCCAGCAGGATGGTGCGGGGCGGGATGGGGCAGGCCGGTTCCAGTTCCGGCAGAGTCGGAGCCTTCCAGGTTTCCATGGGTGAGACTAGCGGCGCCCTTTGAGGTGCCTGTCGAAGAAGGCGTCCACGGTGGCATTGATTTGCGGGCCGCCAAAGCCGTGGCCCGCGCCGGAGACGACCTGGAAGGTCACCTCGACGCCGGCTTTCTTGAGGGCTTCCGAGAGCAACTCGCTTTGGTTCAGTGGGACCGATTGATCCTGGTCGCCGTGCATGATCAGGAAGGGGGGATCATCCTTGCTGATGTAGGTGATGGGGTTGGCGCGGCGGGCGTTGTCCAAGTTCTGCTGGGCGGGTCCGCCCAGGAGTTGGGATTCCGGGGAGTCGGGGGCGTTGTGGGCGATGCGGCTGGGGAACTTGCCGATTTGGAGGAAGTCGGTGGGACCGAAGAAATCCACCACGGCCTGAACGCGGCTGGAGTATTTCAGATTGCCGAGGTTGCCTTCCAGGTTCTTGACTCCGCCGGAGGCGCCCAGCAGCGCCACCAGGTGACCGCCGGCCGAGGAGCCCCAGGCCCCGATGCGGTCAGGATCCAGGTTGTACTGGGAGGCGTTGGCGCGCAGCCATCGCACGGCAGCCTTGCAGTCCTCGATTTGAGCAGGGAAGAGGGCTTCCTGGCTGAGGCGGTAATTGATGGAGGCCACGGCGTAGCCGCGGCCGGCCTGCCGGATGGCGGGAGAATTCTCCTTGTTGCCGCCTCTCCAGGCGCCACCGTGAACCCAGAGGATCAACGGGAGCGGGCCGGGGGCGCGCTCGGGCAGGTAGAGATCCAGCAGCAGGTCTTTTTCGCCAACGCGGGCGTAAACCAGGCTTCGCTGGACGCTGACTCCCGCGGGTATTCTGGAGGCGGGCGGCGCGGGGGGCTTCTGCCCGGGTTGCGGCTGCGCCACAAGCCCGGAGCCGAAAGCCAGCAAACATAGCAGTGTCGTTGGGGCCATCATTGCCTTCATCCGCAGAGGGAAGAATGTACCACAGCGGAATCGCGAGGCGGTAGTGGATGGGACAGCTCCGTCTCTCTTGAAGGTTCCCGTAGGTTGTTGATTCGACGGCGAGCCCATTTTCATGCTCGCGGGCGGCGGTCACCGCCATTGCTCAGACTGTCCCCGGTTTGTGAAAACGCCCCGTCTGTCCCCGGTTTTCGGTTCTCGAATTTCCTAGAATGAAGGGGTATGCCGTTCGCTGCGATTGGGGAGGCGCTGGAGGAGATGCGGGCCGGACGGATGCTGGTGGTGGCGGATGACGAGGACCGGGAGAACGAAGGGGATCTGACGGTGGCCGCGCAGGAGGTCACGCCGGAGATTGTGAATTTCATGGCGACGCACGGGCGAGGCCTGATTTGCCTGGCACTGACGCAGCAGCGCTGTGAGGAGCTGCATCTGCAACCCATGACGTCCACGAATACCTCGCGGTTCGGGACGGCGTTTTGCGAATCCATCGATGCGCGGGAAGGGACGAGCACGGGGATCTCGGCGGCCGACCGGGCGCAGACCATCCGTGTGGCCATCAAGCCGGGGACGCGGCCCGGTGATTTGGCGCGTCCGGGCCATGTGTTCCCGTTGCGCGCGCGCGAGGGTGGTGTTCTGGTTCGGGCGGGGCAGACGGAGGCGGCCGTAGACCTGGCGCGGCTGGCGGGGCTAGTCCCGGCGGGGGTGATCTGCGAAGTCATGAACGAGGACGGCAGCATGGCCCGGGCGCCGCAGCTCGAGGAATTCTGCCACCGGCACGGGCTGAAAATGATTTCGGTGGCCGAGCTGATTCGCTACCGGCTGGCCAACGAGCGCTTCGTACGGCGTCTGGCCGAGGGCTCGCTGGTGACCGAGTTTGGCGAGTTTCGGACGGTCGCCTACACGGCCTCGATCGACCCGGAGATGCACCTGGCGCTGGTGAAGGGGGAGGTCAGCGGGCGCGAGGGCGTGCTGGTGCGGATGCACTCGCACTGCGTCTACGGGGATGTGTTCGGGGCCACCTCCTGCGACTGCCAGAGGATGATTCGGGTTTCGCTGGAGCGGATCGCGGAGGAGGGTCTGGGCGTGCTGGTGTACCTGCATCAGACCGGGCGCGGAGTGCGGATCGTCCCAGGGAAGGACGCGAACCAATTGGCCTCGCACGGCCTCGATTGGATGCTCCCCGCCAGCGCCGGCCAGCAGAGACGGCTGCAATACGAAAGCGGCATCGGCGCGCAGATCCTGTCGGATCTGGGCCTTCACACCATCCGGCTGCTGACGAACCATCCCCGCAAGTTCGTGGGGCTGGAAGCGTTTGGCATCGACATCGTGGAGCAGGTGCCAGTGGGGATGTAGCGCTCAGCCGTCAGCCAGAAAGTGAACATCTGGTACTATCGTCAGGCTGGGGCGGGGAAAGGTATAATCGGGCAGGAACTATTGCTATGGCTGTCATGAGAAAAGTGCTGCTGTGCTTGTGGTTGATGGCCGGTTTGGCCGGGGCCGCCGAATCGGCGTTGCTGCGCCTGGTGATGCCGGATGCGGCGGTGATCATCGGAATCAACGTCAATCAAATCAAGTCCTCGCCTATCTCCGAGGCTGTATTTTCGGGAATCGAGTCGTCTGACGAGTCGCTGAAAACACTGATCGGAGCCACGGGATTCGATATGCGCCGGGATCTGCTGGAGGTTGTGATTGCGGGGCCGGCGGGAGGAACCAAGAAACGTGGGCTTCTGCTGGTGCGGGGGTCATTTGACACCGAGCGATTCCTGAGCCTGGCGCGGGCGGTGCGGGCATCCGTGACGAGTTACCAGGGGATTCAGATCGTGTCCGGCGGGGAGAAGGAACCCTTTGCGCTGGCCTGGCTGGACGACTCGATTTTGGTGGGAGGGGATCAGGAAAGCGTGCGGGCGGCGATTGCGCGGCATCGTTCCAGCAGCCGCCTGTATCCCAGGTTGCTGGCCAAGGCCAGCGAACTCAGCCAGGCCTTCGATGCCTGGGGCGTTTCGGTCATGCCCGTATCCGAGTTGGCCGGGGGAGTCCCAGACCCGAAGCTCAAGGGAGCGCTTCAGGGCGATGTGCTGAAAGCCATCGAGCAGGCAAGCGGCGGCGTGAAGTTCGGGACCAGACTTCAGGCCTCGGTGGAACTGACCACTCGGACGGAAAAGGGAGCTGCCGCGCTGCGGGATGTGCTTCAGTTCTTCGCCGGGCTGGCGCTGGCGGAGGCGCACAAGACGCAGCCGGCAGTTCCTTTGGAGGACGTGCGGCTAACGGTGCAAGGCAGGAGCGTGAAGTTGTCGTTGGAGATTTCAGAGCAGCAAGTGGCCCAGATGATCCAGGCGCAGCGGCAGGGGAGGCGGGGAGAACCGAAGAGCACAGAGGTGGTGATTTACGGAACGGAGCAGGAAGCGAGCGCGCCGGCTGCTTCGGCCGGGCAGGAGACCCGGGTGGTGACGTTGCCGGGACCGAAGTAGGCGCGAGCGCTAGGTCTTCTCCTGAGGCTAAATGCCGCCACAGTCCAGTCCTACACCGCCTGGCCCTGGTGGGGTTGATCCCATGGTGGGCCGCGTGGTCGGGCACTATCGGCTGCTGCGGCGGATCGGCGAGGGCGGCATGGGCGTGGTTTATGCCGCCGAACGCGCCGACGAGTTTCGCAGGCGTGTCGCCATCAAGCTGGTGCGTTACACGCTGGAAACGCCCGAAGTCCTGGGCCGGTTTCACACCGAGCGGCAGACCCTGGCGTTGCTCTCCCACCCCAACATCGTCACCCTGCTGGACGGCGGCGCCACCCCGGACGGCATGCCGTACTTGGTGATGGATTTCGTCGAAGGCAGACCTATCGACGAATACTGTGAGGAGCGGCGGCTGCCCGTGGCCGATCGGCTGCATCTGTTTGTGGAGGTCTGCGCCGCGGTGCAATACGCCCACCAGAACCTGGTGGTGCACTGCGACCTCAAACCCGGCAACATCCTGGTGACCGCCGAGGGCGCGCCGAAGCTCCTGGATTTCGGCATTGCCAAGCTGCTGGAGCCACATACCCTGGGGATGACCGGCTACATGACCCAGGCCGGGCAGCGCCCGTTCACCCCGGCCTACGCCAGCCCCGAGCAAGTGCGCGGCGAGCCGGTAACGACCGCCACCGACGTCTATGCACTGGGTGCGATCCTCTATCGTCTGCTGACGGGTCATTCGCCGTACCGCTTTCGGACCGAGTCCGCCGCCGAGATCATCGAGGCGGTCTGCTCGCAGGAGGCGCAGCGGGCGAGTGCGGTTGTCTCGGAGAGTGATCCGGAGAAGCTGCGGCGCCGGCTGGAAGGGGACCTGGACGCGATTCTGCTGAAGGCCCTGCGCAAGGAACCCCAGAACCGCTACGGCTCGGTGGAACAGTTCGCCGACGACATCCGGCGCCACCTGGAGGGGCGCCCGGTGGCGGCCCGGAAGGGCACCTTTCGCTATCGCGCCGCCAAGTTCATCCGGCGCAATCGGATTATGGCCGCGGCTGCCGCCCTCAGTGCTCTGGCGATCACCGCCGGCATTATCGGAGTGGCCTGGCAGGCGCACGTGGCGCTGGCTGCCAAAGCTCGTGCCGAACGCCGCTTCAACGACGTGCGCAAGCTCTCCAACTTCCTGCTGTTCGATTTCCACGACGCCGTCCAGAAGCTCCCAGGCTCGACCCCGGTGCAGGAACTGCTGGTCAAGCGCTCCCTGGGCTATCTGGACGGCCTGGCAGCGGAAGCTTCCGGCGACCCCGGTCTCCAGCTCGAGCTGGTGGAGGCCTACATCAAGTTTGGTGACGTGCAGGGCAACCCCTACAACCCCAATCTCGGCGACACGGCCGGCGCCATGGCCAGCTATCGAAAGGCGCTGGCGATTGCCGAGCCGCTCGCCCGCTCGGATCCCGGCAACCCTGGCGTGGCGCGCGCCCAGGCCCGTCTGCACTCTCATATGGGCGACGTTCTGTTCCTCAATCGCCAGATGTCTGATGCCACCTCGCAGGCCCGCACCGCGGTCGCCATTCTGGAGAAGCTGGCCGCCTCCCAGCCCCGTGATATCGAGGTCCGTATCGACCTCGCTGGCGGTTACGAGGGACTCGGCGACCAACTCGGCAAGGGCCTCAGCGACAAGGCGGGGGCCCTCGACAACTACCGGAAATCCCTGGCACATTGGCAGGCGGCGATCCAGATCGATCCCCAAAACCTGCGCGCCCGCCGCGCCTCGGCCGGGCTGAACATGAAGATCGCCGACATCCAGCTTGAGAACGATGCGCGGGGGCACTCGAGACTCTTCGGAAAGCCCTGGCCATTCTGGAGGCCCTGCCCCAGGCCGAGCAAGCCTCTGTCCCTTCGCGCCGGCTTGAGGCGTCCCTACTCCAGCGCATGGCCGACTGTTTCTGGGAACTGGACGACAACAAAGCCTCTCTGGAGCACTTTCGGAAGGCTTCGGAGGTCTTCGCCGCGCTGGCAGGGCTGGACCCCACCAACAGCCGCGCCCAGTTCGACCTGGTGGTGGTGCTGAACAACGCCGGGCAGATCCTGGAGGCTACCGGGGACATTGGTGGCGCGCTCCGCAACTACGGCCAAGTGGCCGACATCCTGGAGAAGCTGGTCAAGGCCGATCCCGCCAATATCACCTGGCGCGCTCATCTTTCCGAGATCCTGGTGCGCATCGGCGGCTTGCTCCAGAAGACCGGACAGGCCACTGAGGCTCACCGCCAGACTGCCCGCGGGCTCCGGGTGGCCAAAGAGCTGGCCGAGAAAAGCGAAACACCGGCCGCCGAACTCAACCGTGCAGCCCGGCTTTTGGTCACCTGCATTCCGGCGGAGCTGCGTGAACCGCAGACCGCGCTGCGCTACGCCCAGCGCGCCGTCGCACTGAGCAAAGCCTCCGACGCCTATGCCCTCGACACCCTGGCCGAGGCCTACATCCAAAGCGGTAACAAGGAAGCCGCTCGCGAGACGATTCAAAAGGGCTTGGCGCTGGTGCCCGCTGGCCCGGGAGATCAGAAGCCCTGGCTGCGCCGGCTGCTGGAGGGCAAGCTGGCCCGGGTGAAGTAGGAGGGGCCTCGGGCCGGTCAATGCTATAGTGGGAATTCCCGCATGCAACTTGAGAAGGTCTATGAACCCCAACGGTTCGAACCGCATTGGGCACAGTGGTGGATTGAGTGCGGCGTATTCGGGGCTTCGGTAGAGGCCCCGGGCCCGGTCTTTTCGCTGGTCATTCCGCCGCCCAACGTCACCGGGTCGCTGCACATCGGGCATATGCTCGAGCACGCCGAAATCGACGTGACGATCCGCTGGCACCGCATGCGCGGCGACAACACCCTGTGGCTGCCGGGCACCGACCACGCCGGCATCGCCACGCAGATGCTGGTGGAACGCCAGCTTGCGGAGGAAGGCTTGGACCGGCGCACGGTGGGACGCGAGGAATTCGAGAAGCGCGTCTGGGCCTGGAAGGAACGCTACGGGGACACCATCAAGCGCCAAATGACCCGTATGGGCGCCAGTTGCGACTGGAGCCGCGAGCGTTTCACGTTGGACCCCGGCTTGTCGCGCGCGGTGCGCGAAATCTTCGTGCGGCTGTACGAAAAGGGCCTCATCTACCGCGGCGAGTACATGGTCAACTGGTGCCCGCAGTGCCACACGGCGCTTTCGGACCTGGAGGTGGTGCACGACGAGGGGCCCGGGAATCTGTGGCACATCCGCTATCCGGTCAACGGCGCGCCACGCTTCGTGGTGGTGGCTACCACCCGGCCAGAAACCATGCTGGGCGACACCGCGGTGGCGGTAAACCCCAGCGACGAGCGCTACCGCGACCTGCACGGCAAGACGGTGCAGTTGCCGCTGATGGACCGCACCATCCCGATCATCCTGGATGAGATCGCCGATCCCCAGTTCGCTTCCGGCGCCGTCAAGGTCACGCCGGCTCACGACCTGAACGACTTCGAAGCCGGCAAGCGCCACAACCTCCCCAAGATCCAGGTCATCGACGACACCGGTCACATGACGGCCGAAGCCGGCGTCTACGCGGGACTCGACCGCTTCGAGGCGCGCCGCCGCGTGGTGGCCGACCTGACGGATCTGGGGCTGATCGAGAAAATCGAACCCTACACCGTGAGCCTGGGCAAGTGCCAGCGCTCGAAGACCCCCGTGGAGCCCCTCATCTCGATCCAATGGTTCGTGAAGACCAAACCGCTGGCGGAGCCGGCCATCCGGGCCGTGGAAGAGGGCCGCATCCGTTTCATCCCCGAGAACTGGGCCAAGACCTACTTCGAGTGGATGTACAACATCCGCGACTGGTGCATCTCGCGGCAGCTCTGGTGGGGGCATCGCATCCCGGCCTGGCATTGCCAGGACTGCGTCGGAACCACGGTGGCACGGCAGACGCCGCCGGCCTGTAGGCACTGCGGCTCGGCCCGCATCCAGCAAGACCCTGACGTGCTGGACACCTGGTTCAGCTCCGCGCTCTGGCCCTTTTCGACGCTGGGCTGGCCGGACCGCACCGAGGACCTCAAGACCTACTATCCGACTTCGCTGCTGATTACCGGCTTTGACATCCTGTTCTTCTGGGTAGCACGCATGATCATGATGGGGCTGGAGGCGGCCGGTGATGTGCCTTTCCGCGAGGTTTACATCCACGGGCTGGTGCGGGATGCCGAGCGCCAAAAGATGTCCAAGACGCGGGGCAATGTGGTTGACCCTCTGGAGGTCACCGAGCAGTATGGGACGGATGCCGTGCGGATGGCGCTGCTGCTGGGGGCGGCGCCGGGCACCGACATCGTCCTCACCGACGAGCGCATGCTCAGCGCACGTTCCTTTGCCAACAAGATCTGGAACGCCGCCCGCTTCGTCTTTTTGAGTATGGAGCGCTCCGGGGTTGAGGGCTGGCTGCCGCAACCGGGCGCCCCACGCCTGGCTGAACCCTCCGGCCCCGAGGTTCCGCTGGAAGACCGCTGGATCTTCAGCCGGCTGAATCGCTGCGCTGACCTGGCGGGGCGCGCCATCGACCGCTACCGCTACCACGAAGCCGCCCAGACACTGTGGCAGTTTTTCTGGCACGAATTCTGCGACTGGTACGTGGAAATCAAGAAGCTGCGCTTCGGCGAGAACTCCGGTCTTACCGCGGATTGGCGCAACATGCTCACGGTCTTCGACAGCGCGCTGCGGCTGCTCCACCCCATCATGCCCTTCCTCACCGAAGAGTTGTGGCAGCGGCTAGCCAGAGACTCACAGGGACATCCCATTTCGATTGCGCTGGCGAAGTACCCCGAATACGATCCTGGGGCCGAGGACCTGGAGGCCGAGCGCGAAATGGAAATGCTCCAGGAGATAGTTACCTGGGCGCGCAATCTGCGCGCCGAGATGAAGCTGGATCCCCGGCAGGTGTTAGAGGCGGAGCTGTTTTCGCGCGGCGCTGCGGCTCAGGTGGCCCGGCAGCAGATCGAGGCCATCCAGAAACTGGCCGGCGTCAGACTCGAAGTGAGCAGCGAACCGCTGCCTCGAGGCGCAGGGCGCCGTGCGTTCCAGCACCGACTTCGACCTGCTCCTGCGCGTCCCCGTGACCCAGGTGGATGCGCAGCGCCAGCGCCTCGTCAAGGAGATTGAACAACTGGAGAGGCTCATCGCCAGCTCCGAGCGGCAGCTCGGCAACCGGGAATTCCTGGCCCGCGCTCCCGAGAAAGTCGTGGACTCGATCCGCCAAAAACTGGTCGAATACCAGGCGCAACTGGAAAAGAGCCGCGAAGCGCTGGCCGCGCTCAACCGCTGATGCCCTTCGAAGTGAACCATCCCGAGATCCTGGAGGCCGTCCGGCGGGCGCTGGAGGAAGACCTCGGCCCGGGCGATGTGACCTCCGAGGCCTGCATCCCCGCGGATCAGAGCGCGGAAGGGCGCTTCATCGCGCGCCAGGAGCTGGTGCTTGCCGGTCTCGAGTTGCTGCCGGTGATTTACCAGATGCGTGGCGGAGTTGACCAGCTCAAGCTGTACCAAGCGAGCGGCGATTGGGTGCCATGCGGCGCACCTTTGGCCTGGGTGAGGGGTCGTGCGCGCACCCTGCTGGAGTGCGAGCGGGTGGCCCTGAATTTCCTGCAACGCCTCAGCGGCATCGCCACCCTGGCCCACTGCTACGTGGATGCGGTGGCCGGAACCCGGTGCCGCATCCTGGATACCCGCAAGACCACTCCCGGTCTGCGGCGCCTGGAGAAGCTGGCCGCCGCGGCCGGCGGAGTGATGAACCACCGCATGGGACTGTACGACGCCATTCTCATCAAGAACAACCACATCGTGGCCGCGGGTGGTGTGCGCCCGGCCATCGAGCGCGCCCGGCGCGCCGGGCTGCCCATCGAAATCGAGGTGCGCACCCTGGAGGAACTCGACGAGGCGCTGGAATGCGGCGCCGAGCGGCTCCTGCTCGACAACCTAAGCCCACAGGAGGCGGCCGAACAAATTCGCCGCGTGGCGGGCCGCGCCGAGGTTGAACTCTCCGGCGGAATCACCCTCGAGAGCGTGCGCGCTTACGCCGAAGCGGGCGCCGGCTTCGTCTCCAGCGGCGCCATCACCCACTCCGCTCCGGCGGTCAACATCAATTTCCGGCTGCAACTGGTTTGACTATGCCCCTCGACATGCCGTGGATCCGCGCGCAATTGCCGGGCCGGGAGATCGTGTGGCTGGAGGTTACCGATTCGACCATGCGGGATGCGGCGCGCCTGGCTGCGGGCGGCTGTCCGTCCGGAACCGCGGTGGTGGCCGAAGAGCAGCTTGCTGGTCAGGGCCGCCAGGGAAGGAGCTGGCATTCGGAGCGCGACTCGGGCCTCTACGTCTCAGTGGTTCTACGGCTGCCTCTGCGCGCCGAGGATACTCCGGCGCTGACCCTGGCACTGGGGCTGGCCACCGCGGAAGCCATCGCGCGAACTGCCGATGTCGCCTGCGACCTGCGCTGGCCCAACGACGTGCTGGTGGCTGGTAAGAAGTGTGCCGGCATCCTGGTGCAGCTCGCGGATTCGGTCTTCATCGCGGGCATTGGGATCAACGTCAACCACAGCGCGTTTCCCGACGAACTCGCAGCGGCGGCCATGTCGCTGCGGCTGGTGTCGGGGATCACTCAATCGCGAGAGCATCTGCTGGTCAATCTGGTCCGCGCCGTGGACAGCTTCGCAAGAATGCTAGTTGATGGCGGCAAGGCTCCGGTTCTGCGGGCCTTCGCACGGGCCTCCAGCTACGCCTGCGGAAAACGTGTCATCGTAGAACAAGGAGACGCTGCCATCCAAGGAACCACGGACGGCCTGGACGCTTCCGGTTTCCTATATCTTCGCAAGGACGATGGCGAGAGGAGTCTGATTCTGGCCGGTGGAGTAAGGGCCGCGGCTGAGGACTGAAGGCTTTTCTATGCTGCTTGCACTCGACGTTGGCAACACCAACATCACCATCGGAACATTCGAGACGACCGGCTCATGGCCCACTGGCGGCTGAGAACCGTGCACGAGCGCACGGTGGATGAGTTCGGCATCCTGCTGCGGAACCTGTTCACGCTGTTCTCGCTCGATCTGGCGCGCGTGGACGGCATCATCGTGGCCAGCGTCGTTCCGCCGCTCGACTCGACGCTGGCCCGCATGGCCCGGCGCTACTTCCGCACGGAGGCCATGTTCGTCACGCCGGAAACTGACACCGGTCTGCGGATCTGCTACGACAATCCCCGCGAGGTGGGCGCCGACCGCATCGTCAACGGCGTGGCGGCCTTCCACAAGTACGGCGGGCCGTGCGTGGTGGTGGACCTCGGTACCGCCATCACCTTTGACGCGGTCTCCGCGCGCGCCGAATACCTCGGTGGGCTGATCTGCCCCGGCATCGGCATCGCCATCGAGGTGCTGTTTTCGAAGACCGCCCGGTTGCCTTTGGTCGATTTCCGTGAGCCCGAGCGGCTGATCGGAACCAACACCGTGGGCAGCATGCAAGCCGGCCTGTACTACGGCACCATCGGATTGATTGACGGTATTCTGGACCGACTGGTGGAAACTCTGGGACCCGACACCCGCACCATCGCCACCGGCGGCCAGGCCGAGCTGATTGTGACCGGCTCGCGCTACCTCAAGGAGGTGGACGAGAACCTGACGCTAGAGGGACTGCAACTGATCTGGGAACGGAATCGACCGCGGTGAGTGAAGCCGAAGACTGGACCCACAATTACTTCAACTACTTCACCGAGATCGAGGAGCATTTTCAAAAGGCGCGCGGGACGGGCCTGTTCCTGCTCTCGACGCTGGATTGGGCTTTGATCGAGAGCTGGAAGAACAGCGGCGTGCCGCTGGAGGCGGTGCTGCGCGGCATCGATGTGGCGTTCGAGAAATGGCGCAGCCGCAAGTCCAAAATCCGGATGGTCAACTCGCTGGCCTACTGCACCCAGGCGGTGCTGACGGAAGCGCAAGCGATGGCCGGCCTGGCGCCGCCTTCGACGGCGCGACCCGCCGCACCGCCGTTCGGGCTGGAGGAGCTACGCTGCCACCTGACGCTCAACGCCTCCGAGCTTCGCAAGCGCAGTGAGCTGGTCTTTCAGGAAATCGCCGCGGCGCTGGACCGGCTGACCGCCGAGGTCGAGTCACACTACCAGAATCTGGAAGAGCTGGAGCGGCACCTGGCGGCACTGGAAGACCGGATGATTGCCACCAGCCGCACGCTGGCCACCGAAGAAGACCTCGTGGCCGCGCGCCGCGAACTGGATTTTCAGCTCCGCCCCTACCGCGGCAAGATGACCGCCGAGCAACTCGCGACGCTGGAACGCCAGTTTCTCGACCGGCGCCTGCTGGAGTCGGCCGGCCTGCCGCGGCTGAGCTTGTTTTACATGCGCTGAGTGATCACTGGGCAGCGCGTCCCGGTGGCGACACCCCGAGGTCCTTCCAGATCTTCGCTGCCAGCACGTGCTGAATCTCGGTGTGCCTGAGCCCTTCCCGGAATAACAGGCAACCGCTCTGGTGTAGGTGGCGAAGCAACTCTCGCCGTTTCATCAGACCTGGACTGTGATGGGTTCCCGCAAGACGTCCTTGCCGGCGGCTCCCCTCTCTGCCAGTTCACGGTTCGCCGATAGCACCAGCTCGATGGCCTCCCGGAGGTTCTCCCGGGCCTCCTCCAGTGTCCTGCCCTGGGTGTTCGCCCCGGGCAGCTCCTCCGCGTAGGCGATGTACCAGTCGCCGGCTTTCTCAAAGACCGCGGTGAATATCTTCTCCATCAGCCCACCTGTACGCCACTTTCCACTATGAGGCAGCCGCGAAATCTTCTTTGGTCAGGGCAGGCCGGGGCTGGTAGTCACCGGCCACCCGGGATGCCGGCCGGCTCCGGAAAGCCCGCAAGCAGCGGCGTTCCGCTGATCCGCGCCGAGCCCGGCGCTTACCCGCTCCGCTGGGCTATTTCACTGTCTGAATCGCAGTGTGATCCCAGTTCCAGGCGAGGAACGGGCATCTGAAGGCTCATCTCCACTTTCGCTCGATGCCCACCACCTGCGGAGCCGCCGGCCCCACTCGCACGTACACCGTGACCACTTTCGCCAGCTCGCCTTGCGCCCGGATGGTGGCGGCATAGTAGCCGTCCGCTCCCGCCCTTACTGCCTCCCGCGGCAGGCGAAACGTCGCTGCGCCGTCGATCGGGCTCGACCGCTCCGTTTCGTTGTCGAACCGCGCCCACGCAACCTGGTATTGCCGCCGTCCAACGTAGCCGAGCCTCACCGCCAGGTCGTCGAACTTTAGCTCTCCGTCCTCGATCCGGAATTGGTCCAGCGCCAGCACCTTGGTGAAGTACACCCGGCCGATCTTGTCGCGCCGCTCCACCAGCCGCGCGGTGACGTAATCCACTGCGCGCGGGGCCGAATACTGACCCGTCTCGACCAGGGCCCGAATGTCCTCGTCGCGGAACGCCGTCACGATCTTCGCGGCCCAGTATTCGTCATCCGGGAGCCCATAGAGGAACGCCGGGTTGGGATAGTTGGGCTTCCATTTCTCGGGGTTGAACGCCCTCGACTCGAGACGCCCCACCGCCTTCCTACCGCCGTAGCCGGCGCTCTCCCAGGGCCGCACGTCGAGCCCGAAGAGAAACATCCGCTCCAGCACCTGGCGGCCCTTGGGAATGATGTACTCGTTGCCGAAGCGCGCGTTCTTGGCCGTGTCGCTGTCGCTGCCGAGGATCGCGCCGAAGTCGATCAGGTAGTGCCGGACGAAACGGATGCCGTTTTCCTCGGCCACTGCGTCCGCCGAATTGCCGCCCTTGGCGTCGGTGTGGTTCAGCCAAGCGCAGAACACGCGCAGCCCTCTCAGATCGCGCCGGTGCTCGTGCGGGACGGTGTCATTCGGATCGTCGCTGCGCGTCCCCTCGTAGCGGAACTTCCCGACGTACTTGCCGGGAACCGACAGACTGGCCAGCATCCGGTAGGCTCCATCCTTCCCGCGCGGGCAGTTTAGCAAAATATCGTCCAGGTCGCGCCCAAGCATCGCGCGCGTCTTGCCCCCCAGCCCCTCGATCCGCGCCTTCGGTGACACCTTGAGGTCCGCACGTTTCAGATGGGTCAGGTAGTTCTGCGGCGTGTTGTAGCCGATGGCGTAAAAGAACCGCGCCCCGATCACGTCGGCCGCCGTGGCCATCTCCGGGTTCGTCATCGGATCCGGTTTGATGAAGTAGAGCCGCCCCTTGGCGTCAATCATGCGGAAGCCCGGCGTGATGCCCTCGGTCTTGGCGCCCACCACGGTGAACGGCGCCACGGGAGACAGATCGGCGCCCGGCCCGCGCATCAACTCCTCCCGCGTCATCCGGCGGATGCCGTGCCGGTTGGTGAACCACTCGTTGTCGGGCACTTCGCCAAGCGTGTTGATGGCGCGCGCCGGCACTTCCGGCCGCGGCTTCTGTCGGACGGACTGCGCCAGGAAGTCGTACAGCAGACTCGCCTCCCACTCGGGGAGATCCTTCACCGGAATCGGTCTTGGCAGCGCGTGAATCGGGTCGTCGGGATAGAATTTGCGCGCCTGGGCCGTGTCCGCGACGAACACCCCGAGGGCTAGAACAAGTTGTGGAATAAGCCCCGGAAGGGCCCGCTGAACTTGTACCATATCTGAAATCCTTCCCGGCTGAACCCGATATCGAGCCGGAACAAGATGGCGTCCCGGCCCTTGAAGCGCAGACCGAAGCCGCCCGAACCCTTCAGACGGGCCAGGCTGAACTGGCCCGGCCGGTGAAACACCTTGCCCGCGTCGGCAAACACCGCCATGTCGAAGGCGGGAGTCACTTCCCACCGGTACTCGGCGTTCATCACCATCCGGTTGTTGTCGTAATATCGGAAATTCCGGTATCCGCGCAAATCGTCCGACCCGCCCAAAGTCGGCTGCATGTAGAACGGCACGAGCGTCGTCTCGTTGGGGAAGCTGAGGTCGGTCTGCGCGCGCAGCGCAATCACCCGCTTCTCATTCAGCAGCGGGACGTACTGCTCGACATTGGCCTCCAGCCGGCGAAAGGAGTACCGGAACAACTCGTCATCGTGGAAGTAGATGTACCGCACCACGTAGTTACCGCCACGGTGGGGATCGGCCGGCCGGTCGCGGAAGTCAACCTGCACGAACGGTCCGACATGACCGTAGTCGGTCTGCTCGTCAATGCCCGGCGTCTGGCGCGCTGTGTAAGTCTTGTCTGCCGAGGCGTATACGCGCGAGGTTCCCGGACCGACGTTGATGATGGTGCCTCCGGCCGTCATGCCCATGAACAAGTGGCGGTGCGGCCGCACGCCAAGCCGAAAGTCGAAGGCCAAGTCCTCGCGTCGGAAGTTTGTCCGTCCCGTCTTGTGGGAGTCCGGACCAGGCCCGTAGTAAGCCGTCTGCGGCGAGTCGGTACGGTAGCCGTAAAAGTCAAGGCTCACCCGGTGCAGGAAGAGCCGCGGAACCGACACGAGCACATCCAGCCGGTAGTACTGCTTGAGGGACCCCACCGCCGACAAGCGCAGCCGGACGTTCTCCTTCATCAGCCCGGGCCGGGAATAGGCCGGGCCGAGACCGAGCCCGAGCCCGTCACCAGTCCCCCGAAGCGCAGCCCCATCCCCGAGTATTTGCCGAACAATCCCCGAAGGAGCCCGTGGTTTTCCAGCCGCTGGAACGCCGCCGCGACCTTATCGGGCGCCGGTGGTGTCAGCTTGCCCGCCTTCTCCCGCCGCTCGCGCTCGATCTGTTCCCCGCGCGAGAATGGCTCCGCTGGCTGGCTTTGCGGCGCCGGGGCGCCGCTGCCTGGCCAGGCTGTAAGTGCAAAAACCAGAAAAGCGCACCCAGACACAAACGGCCACATAGTAGCACGGTCCCACCAAGATAACAAGGGGTACTTAAGCTTGCCTCTCCGATTCAGACAGTGGGGGAGGCTCGGGCGGCCGGGTGGAGACAGGGGCGGGGTGAATCTCGGAAAAACGGAGCAAGGCAGGGATACTTTCGCCTGGAGTGCCCGTAGTCGAACCGAGGAGTGTCTGCCGCGATCGGGTGGGTGTGCGCGGAGACTTGCGGGCAGCCGGAGTGGGAATAGATCCCCGTCCCGCCTCGTAAGCGCAGCGGCAGGAAGGCTTACCGCGGCGGGTGTGGAGTTCGTAGACCGAGCCCTTAGGAGCTGGCGCGGCGGGAGCAGGCCTTCCAACTCCCGTGGGTAGTCGGCCAGCAGCGATTGAAGGGCCCGGCGCAGGCGGCTGGCGCGATCCGTTCGGGCGGTCAAGGCGGAACTATTTCTTTATGCTATATGTAATAACAACATATTGGGGTCGCACGCCCTGCCACGCCTGGGCCTCTCCAAGCAACTCTCGCCGTTTCATCCGACTTGGACTGCGATGGGTTCCCGGAAGAGGTCCTTGCCGGCGGCTTCCCTCTCCGCCAGTTCACGGTTCGCCGATAGCACCAACTCGATCCCACTATAGCCCCTCTCTATTGCCTCCGCGCCGCCGCCCAATGCACCGCCCCTGCTGTCGCCAGGCCCACGAACCAGGCGTAATCGTATAAGAAGCGCAGGGGCGGAATGACCAAGCCCAACAAGGCCACGGCGATGCCTGCGGCCAGCGCACATACCGCGCGCCAGTTCACCCCGCGACGGTACTCGTAGCTGCGGCCGCGCAAGTACAGGTCTTCGACCGCAAGCTGGCGCCGCCGGACCAGGAAGTAGTCCACGATCATGATGCCGGCGATCGGCCCTAACAGCGCCGAGTAGCCCACCAGCCATCCGTAGATGTAGGCTTTGTAGTCGCTGAGCAGCTTCCAGGGCATCATCATCAGCCCGATCACGCCGGTGATCAGGCCGCCGGTGCGAAAGGAGATGCGCCGTGGGTAAAGGTTGGAGAAATCGTTGGAAGGCGAGACCACGTTGGCGGCCACGTTGGTGTTGAGGGTGGCGAGCATCAGAGCGAAGAGCGCGATCGAGGCCACCAGGGGCTGATTGAAGCGGCCCAGCAGGGCCACCGGATCCCAGATGGCCTCGCCGAAAATGACGGTGCAGGCCGAGGTGACGGCCACGCCGATGAACGAAAACAGCGTCATAGCGGCGGGCAGGCCGAGGGCCTGGCCCAACATCTGCGCGCGCTGTGAGCGTGCGTAGCGGGTGAAGTCGGGAATGTTCAGGGCCACCGTGGCCCAGAAGCCGATCATGCCGGTCAGGGAGGGGACGAAGAAGCGGAAGAACTCGCCGCCCGTGCGGAAGCGGCTGGGGGCGCTGAGCACCGGGCCGAGTCCGCCGGCCTTTTCGGTGACCCACCACAGCAACAGCAGCCCCACCGCCATCACCAAGGGCGCGCCCACGCCCTCCAGGAACTTGATGGTTTCGATGCCACGGAGGATGACAACCATGTTCAGCCCCCAGAAGAACAGGAAGCACAGCCAGCGCCCGGCGGCGAAGTGGCCCCAGGCGGGCCACAGGATTTGCAGCATGGCATGAATGGCCTGACCGCCAATCCAGGTCTGGATGCCGAACCAGCCGCAGGCCACCAGGGCCCGCAAAATCGCGGGCACGTTGGCTCCCAGCACGCCGAACGGCGCGCGCACAAAAACCGGGAACGGAATGCCGTAGCGCGCGCCGGCGTGTGCGTTGAGCAGCATGGGGATCAGCACGATCAGGTTGCCCAGCAGAATCGTCCCGATGGCCTGCCACCAGCTCATGCCCCCCGCGATCAGGCCCGAGGCCAGCATGTAGGTGGGGATCTGCACGCTCATGCCGATCCACAGCGAAGCGTAGTTGTAAGTCCCCCAACTGCGCCGCGCCGACGGTACTGGGGCGAGATCTTCGTTATAGAGCGAGCTTGCGTGGATTTCGCTCATAGACGCGCCCCCGCCTGGCTACTCCGTACGCGGCAGGCCGGATGTGGGACTGAGGAAAGCCATGGTCTTGACGCCGGAGATATCGAAGCGCTTGCGGCAGCGCAGGTTCTTACAGGCCACTTTGTCGTCGAGCAGGACCATGTAGCTCTGGGCTTTCTGGAAGCGGGCGCGATCGCGCTCGTCGGCGCCGCCGGGGAGGCGGTCTTTCTTCTTCCGCACCAGCCAGCGCAGCTCGTAGGAGCTGGCGGTGCGGCAGAAGGGGCAGTTGAGGGTCAGAGGCTTGGTGGTTTGCGATTCGGTGTAAAAGGCGCGTTCGTCCATGGTCATGTACTCGCAGGTTTCGGGTGTGCGAAGCTCGCATCCAGAAGGCGGGCGAACTCGTCCACGTCGGATGTGCTGATGTTCAGTGGGGGCGAGATGCGGATAGTGTTGCCGTACAGCCCGCCTTTTCCGATCAGCAAGCGGTTTTGGCGGGCGGCCTCCATGAGCTGGAGGGCGGCAGCCGTAGCAGGCGCCTTGGTGTGGCGGTCCTGGACCAGCTCGAGGGCCTGCATCAGGCCCATGCCGCGCACCTCACCGATGAGGGCGTGCTTCTGCTGCAACTCGATCAGCTTTTCGCGCAGGTAGGCGCCCACCTCAGCGGCGTTGGTTAGCAGATTCTGCTGGTCGATGAAATCGATGACGGCTTTGGCGGCGGTGGCGGCGACGGGGTTGCCTCCGAACGTGGAAATCGTGATGCCCCGCAAGGCATTGGCGACTTCGGGAGTGGCCACGGTGAGGCCGATAGGGGTGCCGTTCCCCAGGCCCTTGGCGGAAGTGATGACCTCCGGCACGACGCCGTAGTGCTCGATGCCGAACCACTTGCCGCCGGTGCGTCCCCAGGCGGTCTGCACCTCGTCGCAGATCAGTACGCCGCCGTGGTTGCGGACGATTTCGGCCACGATCTGAAAGTATTCGCGAGGCGGGGTGATGAAGCCGCCCACGCCCTGGATGGGCTCGGCGATGAAACCGGCGATGCGGCCCGAGGTGGTAGTGCGGATCAGCTCCTCCAGGTCGTGCGCGCAGCGCACCTCGCAGGCCGGATAGGACAGGCCGAAGGGGCAGCGGTAGCAGTAGGCGTTGTGGGCGTGGACGATGGAGGGCTGCGAAGCGCCGGCCAGCCGCCAGGTGTCCTGCCCGGTCAGGGTCATGGCGAGCGCCGAGCGCCCGTGATAGGAGTGGCGCAGGGCGATGATCTGCTCGCTGCCGGTGAAGCAGCGCGCCGCCAGGATGGCGGTCTCGTTGGCTTCCGTGCCTGAGTTGGTGAAGAAGGATTTGGTGAGCCGGCCCTGGGGCGTCAAACCGGCGATGCGCTTGGCAAGCGCCGCCTGGGGCTCGTTGGCGAGCAGAGTCGAGACGTGCTGGAGCCGGTCGAGCTGGGCGTGGATCTGGCGGTTCACCTGCTCGTTGCAGTGCCCCACGCTGATGGTGACGATCCCGCCGAAAAAGTCCAGGTACTGGTTGCCGTCGGCGTCCCAGACGTACTGGTCTTTGGCGTGCGAAACCACCAGGGGCTCTTTGTAGTAGTGAAAGACCGCCGGAAACAGGAACTCCTGGTTGGCCAGGATGATCTCTTGTTTGGTCACGGGCGTTCCAATATTATGCCGCAATTGGGGGAGCGGCTAGGCAAGTGGCGGATGGGCGGGCGAATTTGGGGGTTGTGTAGCCTGTCCCCGAAATAGCAGGGCGCCGGCCAGCAGGGTGAGCAGGCCGAAGAGGATGAACTGCCAGCCGGAGGTCAGGAAGATGTAGCTCCAGCCCAGCAGGGCGACCAGGCTGGGCAGCGGGTAGAGCCACATCTTGAAAGGCCGGTGGATATCGGGATGGCGGGTTCGCAAAAAGTGGACGGCGAGGATCTGGCCCAGGAATTGAACGATGATGCGGGTAGTCATGAGCGCCTTGAGCACCGACTCGAGGTCGAACAGGCTGGCCAGCATGGCCAATCCTCCGACCACCAGCAGGGAGACGTGCGGGAACTGTCCCGTAGGGTGTAGGCGCGCGAAGGGCTTGAAGAAGTAGCCGTCCAAGGCGGCCGCGTAGGGAATCCTACTACAGCCGAGCAGAAGGGCGAAGACCGAAGCGAAGGCGGCCCACAGGATCAGGATGGTGACCAGGCTGCCGGCCCAGGGTCCGTACAGCGCCGTCATGAACTCGGCCACGATGAACTTGGATTTCATGGCCTGCCGCCAGGGGACCACGGCCATGATGCACAAGTTCATCAGAGAGTACATCAGGCCTACCGCGAGGACCGAATAGAGGATGGCTCGCGGGATGGTGCGCTCGGGGCGGCGGACCTCTCCAGCCACGAAACAGATGTCGTAGTAGCCCAGGAAATCGTACATGGCAATGAGCATGGCGCCGCCCAGCCCCATGGCGAAGCCGGTGGAGAAGCTGAAGGCGTCCTTTGGGAAATCGAAGGCCAGCTCGAGACGGAAGTTCGCCAGGCCGCTGAGAACGATCCAGGCGACCGTCAGTAGCATCCCAGCCCAGAGCACTACCGTCAGCTTGCCGATGGCGGTGATGCGACGATAGAGCAGGCCGATCACCACCGCGCCCACGGCGAAGGCGATCAAGCGGGTTTGCCAGGGTGCGATGGATTGCCAGAAATAACTGATGTAGTAAGCGAATCCGATGTACCCCGAAGCGATCTCAAGGGGAGCGCTGAAGATGAACTGCCAGATGAACAGGAAGGGCAGCAGCAGGCCCAGGGGAGTTTTCTTGAAGGCCTCCCGCAAGTACAGATAGGTGCCGCCGGCGCCGGGCAGGGCGGCGGCCAGCTCGGCCCACACCAGACCGTCGCACAGCGCCAGGACCGATCCCAGCACCCAGCCCAGCATGCACTGCGGCCCGTTCATGGCGGCGATGATCAGCGGGATGGTGATGAAGGGCCCCACGCCGACCATGTTGGTCATGTTCAGCGCGGTGGCCTGGAGCAGACCCAGGCTGCGCACCAGCCCGTACTTTTCCTTGACCTGTTGGCGATCGTTGTCCACGCGGGGAGGATAGCACAGCCCGGCTGCGCCGCGAAGGCAAAAGTGGGGTAGAATGATGCCGCTGCTGATGCTCGCTCGTGCTGTGAGGAAGCGCAGAAGTGAGATGAACGAGACAACTTTGGGTACTTCCAGATTGCGTGCATACTTCGTACTTGTGCTTGGGTACGTGTTTGGGGCGGCCTCTTTGATATGGTTCGGCTGGTTCCTCTGGGCTGGGTCCCACCAGATTGTCGATCTGAAGCTGGGGACGGCGATGGCCCTAGCCTTGGACGGGCTGCTGGCGATGGCGTTCTTCGTGCAGCACAGCGGAATGATTCGCAAGTCCTTTCGGCGCAGACTTGCAGCCGTGCTCCCAGTTCAGTATCACCCGGCGGTCTTTGCGACTGCTTCGGGAGTGGTTCTGTTGCTGCTGCTGGTGTTGTGGCAGCCCTCGCGCCTTGGCTTGCTCTCGCTTGACGGGCCTTCGAGCTGGCTGGTTCGCGGCGTTTTTCTGGTGGGCATTGCAGGCCTGGTATGGGGCGTTGCCAGCTTGGGGTACTTCGATCTGTTTGGCAGAAGAGCCATTCTGGCTCATCTTCGTGGCAGGCCGGCGCAAGCTCTGCCCCTCGCAATCCGTGGGCCCTACCGGTGGGTGCGGCATCCTCTCTACGCTTCCCTGCTGTTGTTGATCTGGGCGTGCCCAAGTGTGCCAGCCGACCGCCTTCTGTTCAACGTCCTTTGGACCGTCTGGATTGTGGTTGCCACACTGCTCGAGGAGCGGGACCTGGCGGCGGAGTTCGGCGAAGCTTACCAGAAATATCAGCGCAGTGTGCCCATGCTCGTGCCATGGAAGCTTCGCCCAGGCAATTAGCCCGAATCTGCCACCGAATTTCGCACTGGGCGGATCAGGTGACGCGGTACCTGTCGAGGGCGGCCCGGTCGAGGGTGACGCCCAGGCCGGGCTTCTGAGGAAGTTTATAGCGGCCGCGGTCCATCACAAAGGGCTCCACGACGATGTCGTCCTCGGCCACGTGGGTCAGACTGATGGTGAACTCGATGTTAGGGAGAGCGGCCGCCTGGTGGGCCTGAAAGACCTGGGAAATGCCGGTGTTCAGGCCGTTCTCGACCCAGAGTTTCTGGCCGGTGAGGTCGCAGAGCGCAGACTTGTTCATCAGGGCCGGCCCCCACAGGAAGTCCTCGACCACGAAGGCGTCGCAGAGCGATTCAAGCATGAAGGTGCGCGTGTCCACGGCCTCCCAGTGGACGGCCAGGCGCATGGCGAGGTTGCGGCGGATCTGGCGGTAGCCCGGGATATCCTCATGGGCGATGGGCTGCTCCAGTCCCTTAACCTGGTGGAAACGGCGCAGGGCTTCGGCGACCGCCAGCGCCTTGCCCGGTGAGGCGAACGATCCGTTGGCATCCACCAGGATCTGGTAGTCGTGAGGGACAACCTCGGCGATGGCGGCCACCTGCGCGACGGTGTCCTCGTACGGCCGGGCCTTGATCTTGTGTACGGTGTAGCCCAGCTCGAGACCGCGTTTGGCTTCCTCCTGCATGAGCGCGGGTCGCAGGCTGTGGCTCCACCAGATCTGTTGGATGGTCGGGCGCGGCTCGGATGAGAACAGGCGAGCCACCGGCACGTCGGCGGCCTGCGCGGCCAGATCGTAGATGGCGATCATGACGCCGCCGCCAAGCGCGCCGTTGTGCAGGAACTCCCAGACGGAGCGGCCAGTGAGGCCGGCCAGGAGCGGGCGAGGATCCTGGGTGGCTTCTCCCAGGCCCACCAGCCCGGCGTCGGTGTGAATCCTCACCACCCAGGGAGTGTAATAGGAGCGGTCGGTGTTCTCGCGGCGGTAATTCGCCACCATGTTCTCGCGGACGCGCTCGGCGAAGGGAATGCGCAGCCCGAACGCTTCGGCGCGCGTGATTTTCAAATCGCGGCGGGATGTGTTCAGCATGGCTTGTCCTCCTACCTCACCCGGTACTTCTCGACGGCGTCCTCATCCAGGGTCACGCCCAGGCCCGGCTTCTGGGGGACGTTGTAGAAGCCGTCCTGCATAACAAAGGGCTCTTTGATGAGGTCGTCTTCGGCGGTATGGGCGCAGCCGATGGTGAACTCGACGCCGGGGAAAGCGGCCGCCTGGTGGGCCTGAAACACCTGCCCGATGCCGGACCAGCAGTTGTTCTCGACCCAGAGGGGAACGTTGTAGAAGTGGGCCAAGGCGTTCAGGCGCACCATGGTGCGTCCCAGGCGGCCGGCGACGATGAAGGCGTCCAGTAAGCCTTCGCGGATGGCCAGCAGGGGATCCACGGCGCCGTAATGCTCGGCCAGGCGAAGCGGAACCTGCCCTTTGAGCTGGCGGTAGCCTTCCGTGCCGCGCAGGGGCGACTCGAGGCCGAAGTAATTGGGGAACTCGGCCAGCTTGCGGGCGAAATGAAGGGTGCGGCCAACCGAGCCCCAGAAGCCGTTGGCGTCCACCCACACGCGGTAGTCGCGGGGAACTACCGCGCAGATGGCGGCGGCCTGCGCGACGGGGTCCTCCCAGGGCCGCGCCTTGACCTTGTGGACGCGATAGCCCAGGCTGGCGCCCAGCTTGGCTTCGGAGGCCAGCAGGTCGGGCGGGTAGCTGAGGCTCCAGAAGGCCTGCTGGATGCGGCGTCTGGGGTCGGCGGCAAACAGGCGGCAGACGGGGAGGCCGGTGGCCTGACCCAGCAGGTCGTAGACCGCCGTCAGGATGCCGCCGATACTGTCGTCGAGGACGAACTCAAAGGGCGAGCGGCCGAGCATGCGCTTCAGCGTGTTCTCGCCGCCGCCCTCTCCGAAGCCCACCAGGCCCTCGTCGGTGTACAGCCGGATCACGGTATGCGGCGAGTCGGGCACATCCATGTTCTCGCGGCGCCAGTTGAGGATCGCGAGGTCGCGCACCCGTTCGGCCCAGGGGATGCGGGTGTGGATGATGTCGTAGCGGCTGATGCGCATGGTGGCCACGCTGGGCGGGGCGGCAGCGGCGGCCTTGTACAGAGGGCCACCCACGATCGCCAGGCACTTTAACAGGCGACGCCGGGTGAGATCGTGCTTTGGCATAGGAAGCTCCTACTTCGAAATCAGCACGACGACACTACGGCCTTGCACGGTGCCGAAGTCGCCGGAGAAGGGCGGCTCCGAGCCGGGGTCGCGAATGTCGTTGGGGGAAGCCTGGGCCGTGTCCAGGGCCTGGTGCCAGTGGCGGCCGCGCACCTCGGGGACTTCGAAATCCAGGCTCTCCCAGTGCATGTTCAGCATGATGTGAAGGTCCGGATCGCCGTCCAGCCCTCCCAGGGTGAACGCCAGGGCCCGGGCCTCCGCATCGGACCAGCCGGGCTGGTAGAGCCGGCAGCCGTGCCAGGAGACATCCGCCAGGCCGCGCTCGTTCATCTCGCCGCTGAAGAAACGCGGGCTTTGAAGGGTGCGGTGACGCTTGCGGAACTCGATCATGCGCTGCCAGAAGCGCAGCATGTCGCGGTTCTTCTGGGCCAGTTCCCAGTCGAGCCAACTGATGGGGTTGTCCTGGCAGTAGGCGTTGTTGTTGCCCTTTTGGGTGCGGCGGACCTCGTCTCCGGCGGCGAACATGGGCACGCCGCGCGAGAGCAGCAGGATGGCGGCGAAATTCTTGACCTGACGGTTGCGGAGTTCTTCGATGAGGGGATCGGCGGTTTCGCCCTCCACCCCGCAGTTCCAGCTCAGGTTCTCGTCGGCGCCGTCGCGGTTGTGCTCTCCGTTGGCCTCGTTGTGCTTGGTGTCGTAGGACACCAGATCGTTCATGGTGAAACCGTCGTGGCAGGTGACGTAGTTGATGCTGTTGATGGGAAGCTGCCCGCAAGCCTCGTAGAGGTCTGCGCTGCCGGCCATGCGGGAGGCTACCGCACCCACCAGGCCGGGCTCGCCGCGCACGAAGCGGCGGATATCGTCGCGGTAGCGGCCGTTCCATTCCGCCCAACGGTCGCCGGGAAAATGGCCGATCTGATAGAGGCCGGCGGCGTCCCAGGCTTCCGCGATGACTTTGGCGTTGGCCAGCTCCTCATCCAGCTCGATCTGCCAGACCACGGGCGGGTTCTCCAGAGGCGCTCCATCCTCGCCCCGCGCCAGCACCGAGCCCAGGTCGAAGCGGAAGCCGTCCACGTGAGTTTCGCGTACCCAGTGGCGCAGGCACTCGACGATGAGTTTCTGTGCGATGGGGTGATTGCAGTTGAAGGTGTTGCCACAGCCGGTGTAATCGAAGTAGTACTGCCTGTCCCAGGGCACCAGGTAATAGTAGACGCGGTTATCGATGCCTTTGAAAGAGAAGACCGGTCCCAGGTGGTTGCCTTCGTCGGTGTGGTTGAAGACCACATCCAGAATCACTTCGATGCCGGCTTTGTGCAGGGCTTTGACCATATCGCGGAACTCGGTGAGGTGGGCGCCTTGCTCCGGGGCCACGCAATAGGCGCATTGCGGCGCGAAGAAACCGATGGTGCTGTAACCCCAGTAGTTCACCAGGGGCTGGCCGTCCACCTCGCGCAGGACGTGGGTCTCATCGAAGTCGAAGACTGGCAGCAACTCGACCGCGGTGATGCCGAGTTCCTTGAGGTAGGGGATCTTCTCGATGATGCCGGCGAAGGTGCCGGGGTCCTGGACTCGGGAGGTGGGCGCACGGGTGAAGCCGGCCGCGTGCATTTCATAGATGATGGCCTCCTCGATGGGGTGGTCCAGGGGCCGGTCCCCTTCCCAGTCGTAGTCCGAAGTATCGATGACCACGCTGCGCATCGAGGTGGTGACGTTATTGTCCGGAATGCAGGCGTCCACCCGGCTCCACAGCGTGTCGGTGTTGCCCTTGGAGTAGGGATCCAGCAGCACCTTGCTCTTGTTGAAGCGGTGCCCGGCGGCGGGATTCCAGGGGCCGTCCACCTGGTAGGCGTAATGCGCACCCGGCTTCAAACCCCGCACAAAGACGTGCCAGAAGTGGAAGCTCTTGTTGAGGCGCGGATCCAGGGGGATGGTCTGGAAGGGGTACGGAGCGTCGTGGGCATCGAAGAGCAGCAGCTCGACGCCAGTGGCGTTCTCGGAGAACAGCGAGAAATTCACGCCCTGGGGTCCGGGCGTGGCGCCCAAGGGGTGGGGATGGCCTTCCTCGGCCTGAAAGCTGGTTGTGGAAGCGGGGGCAGTCATGCGTTGACCATTATAAAGAATTGATTCATTGAATCATTGAAAAACTGAATCAGTGGCAGAATGGTGTCATGGGTAGATTTTTGTTGGCGGTTGGGTTGGTGTTGATGGTCGGTCAGGTTCTGGCTCTGGATTTGAGCAGGGCGGTGGTGGTTTCTCCGGCGACGTTCTCGGGGCCGGAAAAGAAGGCCGTGGCGATGCTGGTGGAGGAGGTGGAGATGCGCACGCAGATTCGATGGGAGAGCGCGCATTCAGCGCCTTCATCCGGCGTGCCGGTCATTGCGGTGAGGGGCGGGGGTGCGGGTGCGGCGGAGGGTTACAGCATTCGAGTCCAGGGCGGCACGGTTTCGGTCGTCGGCAATGATTCCCGGGGCGTGTTGTTCGGAGTGGGGCGGCTGCTGCGCTCGTTGCGCATGACCAGAGGCAGCATCAGTATCCCCGATGATCTGAACGTAACAACGGCGCCGAAGTATGCGCTGCGCGGGCACCAGTTGGGCTACCGGCCCAAGACCAATTCGTACGACGGGTGGACCGTCGCCATCTGGGAGCAGTACATCCGCGACCTGGCGGTGTGGGGCACGAATGCCGTGGAGCTGATCCCGCCGCGCTCGGACGACGATGCCGACAGCCCGCACTTCCCACTGCCTCCCATGCAGATGATGGTCGAGATGTCGCGGCTTCTGAACGAATACGACCTGGACGTCTGGATCTGGTACCCGGCCATGGACCGGGATTACTCGGATCCCAAGACGGTCGAGCTCGCGCTCCGCGAGTGGGGGGAGGTGTTTAAAAGCCTGCCTCGCGTTGATGCGGTTTTTGTGCCCGGCGGTGATCCCGGCCACACGCAGCCGAAATACCTGCTGGCTTTGCTGGAGAAGCAAACGCAAAGCCTCCATCGCTATCATCCCAAGGCGCAGATGTGGGTTTCCCCGCAGAGCTTCAGCCGGGAGTGGATGGATGAGTTTCTGGGCATTCTCCGGGAGCAGCAGCCGGGCTGGCTGAGCGGGGTGGTGTTCGGCCCGCAGACCCGGCTAAGCCTGCGCGAACTGAGGACCGCGGTACCCAAACGCTATCCCATCCGGCACTATCCGGACATCACGCACAGCCGGCAATGCCAGTATCCGGTGCCGGATTGGGACCTGGCCTACGCGCTGACGGAGGCGCGCGAGGTCATAAACCCGCGGCCGCTGGGACAGGCCCGCATCTTCCGCCTCTTGCAGCCGTACACAATCGGGTTCCTGGCTTACTCGGAGGGCTCGAACGACGACGTTAACAAGATCGTCTGGAGCGCGCTGGGATGGGACCCGGAGGCCAGCGTGATCGACATCCTGCGCCAGTACAGCCGGTACTTTATCGGGGAGCGTTACGTGGACACTTTCGCGCAGGGGCTGCTGGCGCTGGAGCGGAACTGGCAGGGGCCGCTGGTGACCAACGCCGGCGTCTATACGACGCTGGAGCAGTTTCAGGGCATGGAGAAGGCGGCCTCGCCCCAAGATCTGCTGAACTGGCGGTTCCAGCAAGCTCTGTATCGCGCCTACTATGACGCGTACACGCGCAGCCGTCTGCTGTACGAGACGGAGCTCGAAGAAAGCGCTCTGGGGAGACTGCGCAACGCGCGGCAGACTGGCTCGCTGTGGGCCATCTCGGAGGCGGAGGCGATTCTGGATCGGGCGGTGACCAACCGGGTTTCCCGAGACTGGCGCGCTCGGGTGTTCGAGCTGGCCGAGGCGCTCTACCAGAGCATCCGGATGCAGTTGAGCGTGGAGCGCTACAAGGCAATCGACGTGGGTCGTGGGGCGAACCTGGACACCATCGATATGCCTGTCAACAACCGCTTGTGGCTGAAGCAGCGCTTTGCGGACCTGCGCAAGTCATCCGATGAGACGGAACGGTTGCGAGGAATCGAGGAGATGGTGAACTGGACCAATCCCGGGCCGGGCGGTTTTTACGACGATTTGGGCGACGTGGCGCGGCAGCCACACCTGGTTCGCGACCCCGGTTTTGAGCAGGACCCGGCGTTTCTGGAGTCCGCGTTGATGGGATTCGCGTATCGGGCCGGCGGGCGCGCTTCGTGGTGGAACTACGCCGAGTCGCTGAATGATGCGCCGCTGAGGATGCACTACACCAACCTGGATCCTAGCGCGCGATACAAGATCCGAGTGGTGTATGCCGGGGACAGTTTCCAGCGCAAGATCCGGCTGCTGGCGGGGGATAATATCGAGATTCACCCGTTGATCGAGAAACCCTCGCCCATCCGGCCGCTGGAATTCGACATTCCACCGCAGGCCATCGCCCGCGGCGAGCTGACGTTAAGCTGGTACAGGGAACCTGGCCTGGGCGGCAACGGCCGGGGCTGCCAGGTGGCGGAAGTATGGCTGGTGAGGGAAACTGCGAGCCGCTAGCGGCTTGTGAGAATTGACGAGCACACTATGAACTCTGTTGTTGGCAACGAAGGTTGGGAGAATCCGGTCAAGGCGCGGCTGCGGGCGGGCGAGGCGGTGATCGGAATTACCATCACGGTGAACAGCGTCGAAGTGGCGGCGCAGGCGGCGGCGATGGGGTTTGATTTTCTGTGGATCGAGATGGAACACTCGCCGGTGACGCTGGAGACGCTGCGGAACATGGTGCTGGCCACGCGCGGGCTCGAAGGCGGTACCTTTTGCGCGGGTGCCGGTGAACGAACTGTGGACCGCCAAGCGGGTGTTGGACGCCGGGGTGTGCGGGGTGATGTTCCCGTTCAGCAGCACGCCGGAGTTGGCGCGGCAGGCGGCCGCGGCGTGCCGGTATCCGCCCGTGGGACGCCGCGGTTGCGGACCAGGCCTGGCCACTTTCTCCTGGCCGGACCAAGTGGGTTACCACGACTCGGCCGACCGCAACGTGGTGGTGATCACCATCATTGAGGAGGCGCGCGCCATCGAGCAAATCGACGAGATTGCGGCCACGCCCGGCGTGGACGTTCTGTTCATCGGCACCAGCGACCTTTCCTTCTCGCTAGGGTTGCGCGGGCGGCAGGATGATCCCAGGCTGGAGGAGGCGATCGCCAAGGTCGTCGCGGCGGGACGGAAGCACGGCAAGTTCCTTGGCCGGCCCGCGGCCACTCCCGAGCGCATCAAGGAGTGCATGAATCAGGGGTTCCTGCTGTTCCAGGCTCCCACTGAGCTGCGGCTGCTGGCGGCCGGAGTGCGGCAGCTCCTGGATCCGCTCAAGCCGCGCTGATCCGTTACGGCAGGTTTTCGATCTTCGACAGCACCAGGTGAGAGGGGAAGGTGCGGGAGCGGTAGACCCGCTGGAGGGCCTTGCGGTAGTCGGATTCCTTGGCCTCGTAAATATTCAGGAAGACCTGCGGATTGCGGTCGATGACTGGGAACCAGGTGCTCTGGACATGGACCATGATCCAATGGCCCTTCAGGAAACGATGGCTCTTGTCGCGCAGATCGATGCGAATGGCTGTGGGCTTGTTGGGGGCCATCGGCTGGGGCTTCGAGAAAGTGTTGCGGTACTTGGCACGGAAGACTTCCGCGGAGAGCAACATCTGGTAATGGCCCATGCGCACGCCGGGGTTGAAGTCGGGGGCGTTGCCCGGGTAGACATCGATGAGCTTCACAACGAAGTCGGAATCGGTGCCCGAGGTGGCTACGAACAGGTTCGCCAGCACGCGGCCGGAGAACGTCAGGTCTTCGGCGAGCTCGTCGGACTGATAGACCAGCACATCGGGGCGGGTGGCCGAGAAGCGCTGGTCCTCCACCATCCAGAGGTGGCCGGGCATGAAGCGAATTTCGGCGGTGGAGGGGACGGGCTTGGCGGGGTCACTGGCGTAAGAATCGAAGCCCTGCGGCCCACTCTCGGAAGGCGGGCTGAAGGAGAGCTTGCCTCCCGCCCGGAAGTACACTTTCGTTTCGACGGTGCGGTTGGTGGGCGGCCAGCGGTCAAAAGAGCGCCAGCGGTTCGAACCGGTTTCGTAGGCCAGCGCCTCGGGCAGGTCTAGCGTGCCTTTCCCTTTCAGGTGGTACAGGAAGAAGGGAAACTGCACCCGGTCGCGGAAGTAGACGGCTGGTTCGCCGGCGAACCAGATGTTGCCCAGAGAATTGCCGTCCGGGTGACTGTTCCATCCGCCGTGGCTGAATGGGCCGACCACCAAAATGCTGCGGTTGTTGGGCGTGGTCTTCTCGATGGTTTCGTAGATGCTCATTGGGCCGTAGAAATCTTCCGCGTCGAACCAGGCGGCGACGTTCAGCACCGGAAGGGTGATGTTGGTTAGGTGCGGCAGGAGGTTCTGTTTCTGCCAGTAGTCGTCGTAATCGGGGTGGGCCATGAAGTTGTTCCACTCCGGCACCTGATCGTGGAAATATCTCTTGTTGGCGTTGGAGAGCGGCCCCAGATCGAGGAAGAATTTGTAGCCGTCGGGGGTGCCGGGATCGAATGGGTAAGCATCCGATTGCGAAGGGCCGCGGCGGAGACGAGCGTTGCCGGAGAGCCAGCCGAAGGTGTAGGCCAGGCGAAGGGCGCCGTTGTGGTGGAAGTCGTCGCCGATGTACATGTCGGCGGGAGAGGCCTGCGGCGAGGCGGCTTTCAGGGCGGGGTGCGCATCGATCATGCCCATGACGGTCTGAAAGCCGGGGTAGGAGGTGCCGAGCTGACCGACGCGGCCGTTGTGATTGGGAATGTTGTGGAGCAGCCACTCGATGGTGTCGTAGGTGTCGCTGCTCTCGTCGGTTTCGCGCCCGCTCTTGTTGGGCTTGTAAGGGCGCATGACCACGAACTCGCCTTCGGATCTGAACTTCCCGCGCACGTCCTGGAAGACGAAGATGAATCCCTCTTTTTCGAAGGCGGACGAGTGGCTCGAGGGCCCGAGGTTGGCCCGGTAGGCGTCCGGTCCGTAGGGGCCGGTGCCGTAGGGCGTGCGGAGCAACAGGAACGGCAGCTTCTCGGCGGATTCTCTGGGCGCATAAACGGTGGTGTGCAGCTTGACGCCATCGCGCATGGGCACCATGTGCTCCGATTTGCGGTAGTGCGCCCTGACGTCGTATCTCTCCTGAGCGGCGCAAAGGCTGCACAGGGGGAGAACCACAAGGGGCAGAAGCCAGAAGGGCAGGCGGCGGGTGTGTCTCATCAGGCCCATTGTAGCGGCTGGGTGGCGGTTGGGGTTGCGGCTGGGAAGTTCGGGCCAGGCCGGCAAGGGGACAGTCCCATGAGGGAAGCCTCACCCGCCCAGATGAAAATGGGCGTCGCGAGGCCCGAACGCAGAATCAACAACTTACCGGCGTATTTACGAGAGAGCGGCGTAGGAGCGGGCCGTCCGAACAGCCTTGGGCACCTGCGCGCCGAGCGGCCCAGCGACGCCGGACCCAAGGCCCAGTACTAGGCAGTACCCTGGGTGTGGGTACTATTACTTTTTATTGTTGCTTCTTTCGGCAAAAGCATTCATAATACTCAGATGAAAGGGAGGCGTTTGATGCCAGCGAGGGTGTGGTACGCAATGATCGGTTTCGTTGTGATCGGTGCTGTCGCTTCGGGGGGCCCCATGCCCGTCACGGATGATTTGTGGGACGTCAGTCGCGGCACCACCGTCACGTCTAGCGCGCTTTACCCCGGTTTCGATGCACGGGATGCCTTTGGAGGCTGTTACAGCTCGGAGCCCTGCGTCACGATTTTCTCGGACGGTCTGCCCCAGGGCTCGGTCCACACCCTGTCGTGGACCACACCGCAGCCGGTCACCGTTTGGGGTTTTAACCTCTTTCTCGATGGGGACGAGCCCATAAACCCGGCTAACCCCCTCCGACGCTCGGTCAGCCATGTTACCGTGTGGGCTGGTGGCAACATCATTTACAGCGGCGATGTCATCGACCCACCTGACGCCTGGGTAGCGCTGGTGGTACACTTCAGCTCTCCGGTTACAGCGCAGCAGTTCCATGCAGACTTCACGCAGGCAGCGGCTCAACTCCCCCCCTTGGGAGCCAACGACTACACGGGCCCGCGGGTCATCGAGCTCGACGCGACTGTTCCAGAACCGGCCACCATAACACTGATTGGGCTTGGAATCTTCGCGCTGATGTGCGGGTTTCGCCGGAGAGCCAACTAGCCTCTATCCCCCGTTAGGGGATGTTCTCGCGGAGAGCAGCGGTCCTCTCCGCCCAGCCTACTGTAACATACAGCCGCTCGCGCCTTCCCAGGCTCTGAGAGGTGCAGTGTGCTACTAAAGCCCCATTTTCTTGCGGCTCGGGAAGATTCCGCGTGTGGGGCACTTTGGGTGTGGCCGAGGAATTGACGATTGGCTCCTGCGATTCAGACAGAGGGCATGGAACCCAACAAAAACCGGGTACAGACAGCCATTTGCAAGGGCAGCAAATGGTGTCAGACCCCGGTTTTTGCCCATAGCCGTATCAGTGTCTGAATCGCAGGATTGGCTCATTGAGGACTGACGATTCCAGGGTCCCGCGGCGCTAGACACAGCAATCGTCAATTGCCCCGGCACAGCCGCTCTGCCCGCACCTGCCGCTGGCTGGGTTGTTCGGTTGCGGCCATGCCGCGCTGTGCTACCATACCTTCATATTCGTTTGCGTCCGCGCGCCAACTGGCATGTTGGCTGCGGCAATGCTCGTGATTTATGCACTTTAGAAGCTGCGGATTCTTGCTGAGGAACCTGGTCCTGAAGGATTTTCGGATCCGGTATCGAAACATGTCGCTGGGGATTTTCTGGTCTCTGGTAAACCCCCTGGTGATGATGGCCATGCTGACCTTCGTCTTCACCAGGATTTTCCCCAACAACACCATCCCCGATTTCGCCGTTTTCGTGCTGTGCGCGCTGGTGCCCTTCAACTTCTACAGCCTGGCCGCGGCCATTGGAACCACCTCGATATTGGACAACAACGTGCTCATAAAACGCGTGAACTTTCCGCGAGAAATCATCCCTTTGGCCTCGGTTTTGTCCAATTGCATGCATTTTCTGATTCAAATTGCGCTGCTGCTGATTCTGGTGCTGGCATTTGGATATGGGGTGAACGTCTATTGGCTCTGGCTGCCAGTGGTGTGGGGACTGGAAATCGTCTTCTTGTGCGGGCTCACGCTGGCCACTTCGGTGACGGCATCGACCCATCGCGGCGCCAGGAGCACCTGGTGCCCGATCCACCAGTTGCTGGTGTTGACCACCAGGTAGCGAACGGCCCATGGTGATCGTCGACGAGCAAGTCCTGCACGTGGCCGATGTCACCGTCGCTCGCGTGGACGTGGTTGCCGACGACGACGCGGGCGCTCCGCAGGTGGACGTCATCAGCCGTCTCGGCCGGCGCCGCCCAGCGAGCTTCCATGGGCTTCAATCCGGCCCTCGGCTGTCAGGCTGCCGGGATATCCGCCCATGCCCCACAACCCGTCGCCGCCCCAGTAGGACGGGTGCCCGTAGTAGTCGGAGTAGCGCCTCGTGCTGGCGCGACACCGGCCGGCTCGTATCGATGTCCGGACTGTGCTGGACCTGCGTCTTCGTGAGGGACACCGGCAGCAGATGCCCAGAAGTCCGGGTGGCCAAGCGAGAGGGGTGACACCAGCACCTTCCGGCCGGACAGCCAACCCCCGGTGTCGACCACGAGATAACGGATGGCCCAGTCCTCGTCGTCGAAGTAGAAGTCGTCGACCGTGCCGATCTCGCCGTCGGTGGCGCGAATCGCGTACCTCGAAGCTCCGTGATGTTGCGTACAGCATGGTCGTGGCCTCCAGTCGTGCGGCCTGGCCGAGCCGGCCGCCCTATCGTGTGTCTCAACCGTCATCGTAGCGGTCGCCGGAGGCGCGCGCTGTTCCCTTATGTACATCCGCCGACGCTCGCGTCGACGCGCCTGCCGTCGGACCGATCCGGACACCGCGCCCTGGAGGGTCGGCAGAAGCGCCGCCCGGGCGACGCCCCGTTCCGCGCGCGACTGACGCAGTCGAGCCCCGCGATTCGAATGTTCCCGTTGCCTGGAATAGCCGAGGACCGCGACCTCAGCGGTGTACCCTTGGAACATCCTTTCCCGCTCGATGGCGACATGCTGCTGTGTGGTGGTCCACGCTCCTGGAGATCTGCACATGCCATCAAGGATCATCGGAATCGACCTGGGCACGACCAACTCGGTGGTTGCCGTCATGGAGGCGGGAGAGCCCGCCGTTATCGTCAACCTCGAGGGTGCCCGTATCCAAAGCCTCATCGAGCAGACCAACGACGCGGTCATCATCCTGGACGACGGGCTCGATATTCTCTTCTGGAACAGGAGCGCCGAGGTGCTTTACGGGCACGCAAAGGAGCAGGTGATAGGCAAACAGATTTCGGTATTTCCGGATATCGCCTCCATCAAAAAGACCCTGAAGAGAATCAAGGAAGGGAAAAAGGCGGTCAGATTCGAGACGGGGGCGGTGCATTATGACGGCCACAACCTCGCTGTCGACGTCACTATCGACGGGATCAAGGACGACAAAGACGCCCTCATCGGCTATTCCCTGATATCGGCGGACATCACCGACGCGCAATAAAATAATGGAGGCTCTTCTGCTCAGTGAGGAGAGGTACACGCTGGCCCAGCGGGCGGCGCAGATAGTCAGCTGGGAGTGGGAACCGGCGACGGACGCCTTGATCTGGTCCGACCGGCTCGGTTTATTCATGGGCCTCAGCCCGGGCCAGATGGGCGGTACTTTCAAGGATTTCCTAAAACGCGTCCATCCCGACGACAGGGGGATGGTGGAAAAGGAGATTCGGGCGGCCCTCCGCCGGGGAACCGGATTTCCTTTGAACACCGGATGGTAAAACCCAAAGGCGAGGTGCGGTGGGTCTCCGAGACCGGCGGGGTCGTCCCAACCATTAATGGCAAGGCCGTCCGGATCCTCGGCATCGTCCAGGACATAACGGAGCGCAAGCTGGCCGAGAGCCGTTTGTCCTACCAGTCCGAATTGCTCGACAAGGTGTCCGATGCGATAATCGCGACGGACGAGCGGTTCAACATCACCTACTGGAACCCTGCGGCGGAAACAATCTACGGCTGGAGCTCCAAGGAAGTTTTGGGCAAACCGCTGAGCCTCTGGTCCAGCGATGCG
>CAVRZY010000143.1:0-26551 GCA_963725415.1 uncultured Acidobacteriota bacterium
GTCACATCATCTGCAGTGGCAGGCTGAAAAACCAGAGCGGTTGATTCAAGCCGGTAATGCTATCTTATTCACTTCAGCTCTGGCGAAAAATGAATGTTGCCGCAGCCGTAGCCAGCATAGACCGGCCGGTTATCGCTGCCATTAATGGGGATGCACTGGGGCAGGGGCTGGAGTTAGCCTTGAGCTGTGATATCAGGCTGGCTTCAGACAGGGCACGGTTTGGCTTTCCTCAGGTGGCTTCAGGGCTTATCCCGATGGATGGCGGGACACAGCGGCTACCTCGCCTCGTAGGTAAGGGCAAAGCCCTGGAATTAATCCTTACCGCAGAAACAATAAGCGCTGAGGAGGCATTTGAAATAGGGCTGGTCAGTAAGGTAGTTCCTCAGGAGAAATCTGGCTTCCGAGGTTGAGGCTCTAGCCCAGAACATGGCCAGTAAGGCACCCATTGCCCTGAGGTATGTTAAGGAGGCAGTAAATAAAGGGATGGATTTAACCCTTGAGCAGGGGCTTCGTCTGGAGGCTGACCTCTATTTCCTGTTGCATACTACGGCTGACAGGACGGAGGGCATCAAAGCCTTCCTGGAGAAAAGACCTCCCGAGTTCAAGGGAAATAGCTTAAAGGGAGTCTAAGAGAGGCGAAGCCCTCTCAAATGACTCCCTTCCCTTTCAAGGGGAAGGGATACAGGGGATAGGGTTAATACAATAAATGAGTGATTTTGAGATAATTATCTACGAAAAGCAGGATGAGATAGGCTATGTTACCCTTAACCGTCCTCAAGCCTTAAATGCCTATAATATTCAGATGAGGGATGAGCTTTATCAGGTGCTGGCGGCGATTAAAGATGACCCTGAGGTCAGGGTAGTGATATTTAAAGGTGCCGGGGAGAGGGCTTTCTGTGCTGGCGCTGACCTGACCGAGTTTCTCACTGCTCCGTCGCCGATAATTGCCCGGCAGGTGCGCTGGGAGCGTGATGTCTGGGGGCTTTTCCTGAGCATTACCAAGCCGTTAATTGCTGCCCTTCACGGCTATGTTCTGGGTGATGGGATAGAGATAGCCCTGTGCTGTGATATCAGGGTGGCTTCAGAAGATGCCCAGTTTGGTGTCCCTGAGATGGGGCTGGGCATAATTCCGGCCGCTGGTGGCAGCCAGACCCTACCCCGGGTGATAGGCAGAGCTCAGGCCCTGGAAATGTTGCTGACTGGCCGGTGGATTAAAGCTGAGGAAGCCCGCCGGCTGAAACTGGTTAACCAGGTGGTGCCCCGAGGTGACTTGTTGCCGGCGGCTGAGAGGTTAGCCAATAAAATTAAGGCTTATAACCCGATGGCAGTAAGCTATGCCAAGCAGGCAATTACCCGGGGGCTTGACCTGAGCCTGGAGCAAGGGCTGGAACTTGAGGCTAATCTTGGATATCGATTGTTATTTCGAAATTGAGCTAATTTAGGTTAAAACCTCATAGTGGTAAGAAACTAAACTAAAATATACAGGAGGTAAAAGAAGATGAATACCACAGAGTTTCTCAGTATCGCCAGCAGCGATATGCCCGGACAAGGATGCCATTGTTTTTGAAGGGAAAAGGTATACCTTCAGCCAGCTAAACGAAAGGGTGAACAGGCTGGGCAATGCCCTGCTAAAGCTGGGTGTACAAAAGGGCGACCGGGTAGCCATGATGCAGGTCAACACCAACCAGTGTGTCGAAGCCTATTTTGCCGCGGCCAAAATCGGCGGCATTTATGTGCCCTTGAACTTCAGAGCCAAGGGAAACGAGCTTACCTATATGCTCAATACCGCTGAAGCTAATACCATCTTTATCGGCGACCGCTATATTGATTTGGTGAACTCGATAAAGCCTGACCTGACTTCAGTAAAGAACTTCATCTCTCTGGATAGCAAGCAGGAGGGTATGCTGTATTATGAGGATATGATAGCCTCCTCACCGGCCGATGAAATATTCACCGAGATTGGTGATGACGATACCACCATATTGATGTACACCGCCGGCACCACTGGCTTCCCCAAGGGAGTGATGCTAACTCACAATAGCTTTTCCATCTATGTACTGGAGAAATGTCAGCCCGCCAGACCCGGAGACAATGGAGAAGAATATCCTCACCGTTCCTCTTTACCATGTGGCTGGCACTCAGGCGATGATGTCAGGATCGTAGCCGGTCTTGTACATGTACTCGAGGCCCAGCAGGTCGGCTTCGGCTTCGAAACCACGTGAGAATCGCAGGAAGCTGACGGGGATCAGCACACTGGCCGCCTGGCGGATGCCGTAGCCGGTCCAGCCGCCCATGAAGATCAGCGGGATGCTGGCGTAATTGGCGATGGTGGCTCGGGAAGCCTGCCGGGTACCGTGGCGCGCCGCTACGTGGGCGATCTCGTGCGCCATCACGCCGGCCAGCTCCGATTCCGTCTCTGCCTTCATGATCAAGCCGGAGTGCACGAAGAAGAAACCTCCGGGGAGCGCAAAGGCGTTGACCTCCTCGGAGTCGATGACCTTGATGGTGAAGGGCACCTTGGCGTCGGAGTTGCGGACCAGGTTCTGCCCAATCCGGTTGACGTATTCGGCGATCACCGGATCGTCAACGATCTTGGCCTGGCGCTCGATTTCCTGCGCCAGTTCCTTGCCCAGCCGGATCTCCTTTTCGAGCGAGTAGACGTTGATGCCGCGGCCGACGTCGCGGTTGCCGATCTCCTCAGGATCCTTCTTCTTGTCTTTTGCCAGACCCGCGGTCGGGGCCAACCATGCCAGGGCCGCCACCACCGCAAGAGCTGTTGAGAAGCGCCGCATCAAACACCTCCTATCCACCCAGGGGCCTACTTCGCATTATAAACCCAGGCACGCCACACCACCAGCGCCCCCTACCGTGTTTAACGTATATTCTCCCTGATGGGTTGCGCGACATTCGACAAATCTTCCCCAGGCGGCGCCCCCGCTCTCTGGGAGGCCTTCCGGGATCAATTTCCCGTGACGGAGAAGCTGGTGTACCTCAACCACGCCGGGGTGGCGCCTCTATCGAAGGCGGCAGCCGACGCCATGAAGCACTTGGCGGAGGACGCCTGGCGCTTCGGATCCTACCACTACGATCAATGGCTGGAAACCTACGAGGGGGTACGCACCGGGGCCGCCCGGCTGATTGGGGCAGGGCGCGACGAGATCGCCATTGTTAAGAACACCTCGGAAGGCATCGCCACAGTGGCTATGGGGCTGGACTGGCGCCCCGGGGACAAGGTGGTGGGATTCTTGGAAGAGTTCCCGGCCAACTTCTTTCCGTGGAAGCGGCTGGAATCCAAGGGGATTCGCGTGGAGTGGCTGTCCATCGCCGATCCCCTGGAGAAGGTCGAGGCGGCCTGCCGGGGGGCGCGGCTGCTGACGGTGAGCTTCGTGCAATACCTGAGTGGGCGCCGCAGCGATCTGGCGACCCTGGGAGAGATCTGCCGGAGGCAGGGCTGCCTGTTCCTGGTGGACGCCATCCAGGGCCTGGGCGCCTTTCCACTGGATGTGCGCAAGGCCCGCATCCACGCCCTGGCGGCGGACGGCCACAAATGGCTGCTGGGGCCGGAAGGCTGCGGAATCCTTTACATCCAAAAAGACTTGCAGGACGCCGTCGAGCCGGTCGAGTTCGGCTGGACCAACGTGCTCCACTACAACGATTACGCCAGCCGTGATATGACGCTGCGGCCGGACGCGGGCCGCTACGAGTGCGGGACCCTGAACACGATCGGCTGCTATGGCCTGCGGGCGGCCATCGAGTTCCTGCTGTCGATCGGCGTAGAGCGGATTGCGGGGGAGGTGCAGGCCCGGGGCGACCAGGTCGCCGAGGGGGTGACGGCGAAGGGCTACCAGGTGCTTGGGAATCGGACACCCGCCAACGGAGCAGGGATCGTCAGTTTTCGCAAGCAGGGTGTGGACAGCCGCGCCGTGGTGAGCCGGCTCAGGGACCAGGGGATCATAGCTGCGCCGCGGCAAGGCTGGATTCGAGCTTCCCCGCACTTCTACATCAGCCCGGAGGACATAGCGGAGCTTATTGCAGCGCTGCCGTAGTCCGGGGGAAGTCAGCTTGTCAAGCGCAGGATGAAATTCTCTATGACCACCCGGTCGTCGGGGCGCGCGTCGCGGACGGATTTGTCGGCGGCGGAGATTTTCTTCAGCGCGGCCACGATCTGGGTTTTTGAGAACTGGGAGGCGGTCTGGTGGACCTGCTGGGCTCGGGAGAACCACATGGGAATGCCCGGGCGCGGGAAGTGGGCCGGGATTTGCTGCTGCATCCGGTGTCCCCTGCACCCAGACCCACCACGCCCGGACAGTTCTGAGCCGCGGGCCATGAACCGTCCCAAGCTGGAAGTGGCGGACGTGTTCCGGAAGGTCGAGTGGATGGTCTACGCCAAGCCGCCCTTTGGTGGACCGGAACAGGTGCTGGAGTACGTCGGACGCTACACCCACCGCGTGGCTATCTTGAGCGATCATCTGCTCCAGATCGAGGATGGCCAGGTGCGCTTCCGTTGGAAGGACTACCGCCACGGCCACCAGGGTCGCATGCCGGGTGGTCGAGATTCTGGCTGGCATCGACGGGCGCCCGGCCATCACCTACACCTCACGACAACGCCACCTCGAGACCCATCCGTGCAGGAGCAAGCTCGGTTGGACCGAGCCAACCGACCAGTGTTGCCGCACTGTCTCATACACCGTCCCGCCAGCCCTCTGATCCCGTCCGCTGACACCTCACCGCCTGACGGCCAAGCCTGGAATGGTGGCCGGCTGTCCACCCGGTCGCCCTTGGCGTCCCCCCCGCTGCCTTGACGGAAACTCCACCGCGCGATACAATCCCCACAGGTGGGCGTAGGGCAGCGGTTCAGCCCAACTGATCTTTAGCCCCCGGTTGCGGGGCGGAGGCTTCCTGCCGCTCCTCGGGCTCTGAGCGCCGCAACCGGGAGGCCAAGAATCCTCTGAGATAGGCGGCTTCGTTTAAGGAAGGAGTCTGAAGAGAGCGAGCCCGTCAGCCCTACGGACCGCGGAAGGAAATGTTCACCCATACGATTGGGTCAGCGGCTGTAGTCCCTGTTCTGGTTCCTGATTAGGACAGGTGAGACTTGGTGAGTGTAGGACATACTCGGTATTTTGAAACTCAGAGCATGGAGGGAAGTCGTATGAAACAATGGTTGCTTCTCGTTATCGGCCTAGCGCTCTCGCCGCTGGGTCTGTCGGCGCAAGAAAAACCCGTCATCGTCGTACAGGTTTTCACCGCTGCACCGGGCGTGGAATGGCCATACGACATGAAAATGATGCAGGCACAAACAGTGGCTGAGTCAAAGTGACGCTCGGCAAGGATTTCGACATCGTCGCGGAAGCGCCATCGACGGCTCACGGCAACGTCTATAGCCTCGCGGTAGAAATCGCCGCTTGGCGTCATGGCAACGCGGCCAAGCGTGTTCTTGTTGGCTTCGGCTCCGGCCGCGAGGCTACCGACATTCAGTATCGAGTCACCGATGGATCAGGGAAGAATGTTCTCGAACGGAAGGATACGATCCGCACCAACTTCTTCTCGCAAGGGGCGGGATCGGTCGGCACGCTCGCGCACCCGATTACCCAGAAGATCGCCGATCGGATCAAGGCTGCGAAGCTGAAATAAGCGGCGCCGTTTATCGTGCGAACCGGTCGCTAGCGCCCGTCAGCGTCTTCTGCACCAAACCTGGGCGCCAGTCCTGCCGGCGCAAAGGAGAGGCGCCGCCGAACCAACGTTTGCAGCCAGCGGCGGCTGCCGCGAACCTGAGCCGCCGCGGCTGAAACGTAGCGTTAGCCGGACCATCGTCACCACTACCTCCATTTTGGTGGCCTTCGGCGTCTCGGTCAGTGTCGGGGTCATCTTCGGCATCTATCCGGCGCTAAAAGCGGCGCGGATCAACCCCATCGAGGCGCTGCGGTACGAGTGAGGCGCCGCCGGCTGAGGTCTAATCGAACGTGTTACAGTCCAAGCAGTTGGCGCCCGTCAGCGGCTTCCCTTCCGTGTTGTGGGGAGGGGGCTGGCTTGATGTGGAAGGCCACAAGCATGAGGATGATCCCCTCTGAGCGCAGGCAGATCGTGGATGGCCGGGGAAGAACTTGGACCGTATCAAAGATAGGGTGGGAAGAAGCAGAGGCTGAAGACCTTCGGTTTTGGTACGAAGGACTGACCCCCGAGGAACGTGTTGAGGCCGTTGCTGACGCGCTGGCAAGCTATCTGAAGACGCGAGGGCTCGATGCCGTCCCGAGATTGCGAAGAGTTCATCGCCGCATTAGAGCCCCATGGGGTGCGCTATCTGCTGGTGGACGCGCACGCAGTCGCTTACCACGCTCGTCCGCGCGCCACGAAGGACCTTGATATCCTCCTGGATGCCACTCCGAGAAACGCCCGGAGAGCTCTGGTGGCCTTGCGCTACTTCTTCGGAGGGACTGACTCGGGGTACGCGGTCAAGGACTTGACAGATCCACGGTGGATCATCCAGCTCGGGATCGCACCTGTCCGCATCGACCTGCTTTCGCAGCTCCCTGGCTGTCCCAGCTTCGAGGAAGCGTGGAAGAACCGAGTTGAAGCTCGCTTTGGGCTTGCCAAAGCTCACTATCTGGGACTCGACGACTTGATCCGGGCTAAGGAAGCGGCTGGAAGAGCGCAGGACCGTGCGGATGTGCGCGTCTTGCGGCGAGTCAAGAGCCGGACTCAGCCAGCCAAGCGTTCCAGCCGACCCGCAAGAAGCACGGGCGCCTGAGCGCCCAAGTCGTTAGGCCCCCCGCGAGGATCGGGCGAGGAGTTCTATGGCAATAACGTGCAACCAGCAGAAGACCGCGGAGAGGCGCCAGGCGCTTGAGGCGTACCTTACCGCAAACGTCCTTGGCGCAGAGTTCACCTGCCGACACTACGAGGCATGCAGGTCTTCGCACGCCGGAACGTTCTACGAAGGCCAGCTTCACCATGTCGGCCGCTTCTACGACGTAGTCTCAGGAGGGGTTCCGTTTCGAGTAGTGGTCGTCGGCCAGGAATACGGCGAAGGCCCTGCTCGCGTATCTTGCGAGGCGCGGTACCACGTGGTGATGGGGACAGGGCTCGGCCAGCGGTTCAAGGCGGGAGACGGTTACACAGCCCGGAATCCTCACATGAAAGGGACCACGAGCGTGCTTCGACTGCTGTTTGGCATCCGGCTCGGTGCGGACCACGATTCGGAATTCCTGACGATCGGCGGCGAGCGATGCCACATCTTCGAGGTTTTTGCGCTCGTCAACTACTTGCTCTGTTCGGCGGTCCATACCGATCAAGGGACCCGAGGCCAGGCTACACCTACGATGAAGAAAAACTGCCAGGAGCATTTTCGAAAAGCGCTGGAGATCCTTGAGCCCGTGGTGATCGTTGTACAGGGCAAGTCGTTCTGGCGGTGGGTCCGGGGGGCATTTGACGAGGTAACGCAAGAGGCGAAGGACCTCCCGGTATACATCGTCAGACTCGGATCAATACAGGCCTTCGTGGCCGTCTTTACTCACCCGAGCGCACGCTTCCCGCATAATTGGGGCGCCAACGACCACACCCCCTACCTGCGCCAAACGATGGAGCCCTCGGTTGCGTGGATTCGCCGCCAGATACTTGGCGCCGCATGAGGAGCGGGCCGCCTAACAGGAGCATCACCTGACGGGCTGCGCCCGCAGGTGATGCGCAGCACCAGCCGGACCATCGTCACCACTACCTCCATTTTGGTGGCCTTCGGCGTCTCGGTCGCCGTGGGGGTGACCTTTGGCATCTATCCCGCGCTCAAGGCGGCGCGGATCAACCCTATCGAAGCGCTGCGGTACGAGTGAAGGGAATCCCGGCGGGGCGGTCCCCCTAGAGCGCGCCTGGCCCCCAGGCCGGGCCAATTCATGCTCCCGGGTGTCGGCTCCCCTACATGCGTGTCCGCAGCTAGAAAACTGGGGGAGCGTAACCGTTCAGATCGGTTGACCCGCGCCTCCGGCTGAGGTCTAATTGAACATGTTCCTGCCGCCAGCCCTCTGATCCTGTTCGCTGACCCTTCACCACCGGACCGCCAGCCCTGCGATGGTGGCCGGCTCTCCACACGGTCACCCTGGGCGTCCCCCTGCGGCCTTGCCGGAAACTCCACGGCGCGATACAATCCGCATAGGTGGACGTAGGGCAGCGGTTCAGCCCAACTGATTTTTAGCCCACCGGTTGCGGGGCGGAGGCTTCCTGCCGCTACTCTCGCTGTGCGCACCGCAACCGGCAGGCTAAAAATCCTCTGAGTTAGGCAGCAGGTGGAAGCTTCGATGGGTGACGTCCTGCACGAAGTCCTCAATGTTCTGAAAGCCATCGCTGTGCCCGGGATCACTCTTGCCGCAGTCTGGCTCGGGTGGCGCCTCAGCGTGAGCTCACAACGAGCACAGCGTCGGCTTGACCGTCTGAACGACCGATTCACCGCCCTCAGCGACGTGATGAACGTCGTGGACAACGTGCCTCCCGACCTGACAGGTCAGGAGTTGGTGGCCAAACTTGAGAGTGATGAGGAGTTCCGAAAGAGCCTTGTTCACAGGCTACTGGGACTTTTCGGGCTTCGCAACGAACTCATCGCTTCACTTGACCGGGAATTCGTTGGCTTCGTCGACACGAGATTCCGCCCTCTCTTTGTGGCCCGCGTCGGCTCGTACGAACTGCCACCAGACCGAGTGGCCCAATTCGGTGCGGCAGCGTTCGACCTTCGCAGCTTGGTTCAACGAGTGGAGCTGAAGCTTCTTGCTGAACAGGAGAAGCTTACGAAGTAGCCTGCTGCCTAACCGGCGGCTGCACCCGACGGCGCCGTGGCCGTGCTCGGGTAATTCGAGGCGCAGGGTGCGGCGCCGCGGGTGAGCTGCATGGCATTAGGCCACCAGCAGAGGAGACGAACTCGCGAACAGGGAGTCAACAGCGATGGCAGCACCAGTCGACATCGGCACTCTGGTGACGGAGATAAAGGAAGTCCATGAGCAGTATCCAGCTTGGACTCAGGACAATGCCTTCGTTCACTGGTTTCTTCTCGCGTTCCTCGTGCCGGACCCCGACGCGGCGGCAAAGTCGGTAACTGGGGTTAGTCACGATAAGGGGTGCGACGGCATTTACATCGACGAGTCCCTGGAAAAGGTTTTCGTGCTTCAGGGCAAATTCCGCCGGGGGGCAAAACCTCCTCCTCCAGAGCCACGGTCGGACGTGATTGCGTTTGCTCAGCTCGCAAGGAAGCTGACGGGGCCGAAACGCGACTTCGATGCGTACCTCTCGGGCATCGACTCGACGGTCGGTCGCATCCTCACGGAAGCACGCCAGCGGATTCAACGAAGAGGCTTCGAGATCCACCTGTACTATGTGACCACCGGGCGATGCAGTGCCCCACTCAAGTCGGAGGCAGAGTCCGAGGTTGCACAGGCGAATGCCCTCGCTTCGATCAGCGTTCTAGATCGCACTGACGTCCTGGCCCTACTGACGGACTACCTGGGCGGTGCAGCGCCGCCGGTGCCCTTCCTTGACCTTCCAATCGATCCACGGGGCATTGTTGGTTCCGACGGCGTCGTCCAGCGCTACGACGCGAGTACGCGCATTGAGTCCTGGATACTCAGCATGTCTGGGCGCGACTTGGCTGCGCTCTACGCCAAGGCAGGCGATCGCCTGTTTGCCCGGAATATCCGTGGCTTTCTCGGCGACACCGCCATTAACGAAGGGATGGCCCAGACTCTGTCCCGCGAACCTGACAACTTCTGGTACTTCAACAACGGCGTAACCCTGGTCTGTGATTCGGCACGAAAGACCTCGGAGAGAGGACACGCAATCCTTCGCGTAACGAACCCTCAGATCATCAACGGCCAACAGACCACAAGAGTCCTCTTTGGCGCGCCAGCCGCACACGCGAAGCAGGGCGCGGTCCTCGTTCGGGTCATTAGCGTTCCGCGGGATGGTGAGTACGGTCAAGACCGCTTCGAGCGGTTGGTTTCGAATATCGTCGCCGCAACCAACTGGCAAAACGCCATCCTGCCCTCCGACCTTCGGGCGAATGATGCGCGTCAGGTCTTGCTACAACGCGAGCTGGCGAGGCTTCGCTATCACTATATGCGGAAGCGACAGACGAAGCAGGAGGCCAAGCGCCTCCTCCCGAACCAGCACTGGTTCTGGCTCAAGAAAGAGGAACTCGCGCAGGTTGTCGCTGCCTGCGAGTTTGACCCTGTGGTAGTCAGAAGCGGGAAGGAAGGTCTCTTCAAACAGCCCTACTACGACCGCATCTTCGACAGTCGGCCGATCCGGGAGTACCTCTCTATGTATTGGATGGGACGGATCGTGAAGTACCAAGGCTCCGGATATCCCGATCGAGCATATGCGAAGTGGCATGCGATGCACTTTCTCTGGAAGCACCTGGAGCCCCTGGTTCGCAGCAGGGCAGCTGCCGGCTACTTCCGAGATTCGTTTGAACGAGGGCGATGGCCCGAACCCCTGCATTCAGCTGCCGACCAGGTCTACCGCGCTCTGCTGGAGTTTTTCAAGGCAAAACGGGGCAAGGGACCACACGCGACAGACATATCGAACTTCTTCTATCGACCGCACCAACATGAAGCTTTTGACGCGTACTGGCGGCGTCCGGCCAACCGCCGACGCGCGACGTTCCGGAAGCTGGTGAAGAAGTTTGAGGCCCACGTGCAGGAGGCAATCGCTTCTTGACGAATTGGGCCTAACCCGGCGCTGCAGGCGACGGCCCAAACTGGGCCGCGCCTGAGCGCCCGGTCGTTAGCCTGCACCCGCCTGTCAGGCCTGGGGTAGAATTGGGTCATGACGCGAGAGTTTGACGTGGTCGTGGAGCGGGATCAAGGCGGCTACTACGTGGCGTCTGTCCCTGCCTTACGCGGCTGCCATACACAGGCGAAGTCCCTCGACGAGCTGATGTCCCGTATCCAAGAGGCTATCGAGTTGTGCTTAGAGGTGGAGGGCGAGCCGGCCGAGGGCCTGGAGTTTGTCGGTGTTCAACGGCTTCGGATCAGCGCATGAGGCGTCTGCCGAGCATCACCGGCAAGCAGCTCATTGGGGCCCTCAAGAGGCTGGGTTTCCAGGAGGTCCGCATTCGAGGCAGCCACCGCTACCTGCGGCATCCAGACGGCCGGACAACTGTGGTGCCAGCCCACGCGGGCGAAACGATCGGCCCGGGCCTTTTGACCAAGATTCTGCGCAACGTCGAAATCAGCAAGGCAGAACTGAGCGAGAACCTCTGACCTGGAAGCGCCCTGACAAATTAGGATGGGGAGATAGGATGAACGGCAACTCCGTCGTCATGGGGGAAACTTTCTTCAGCTTGTCAATCGCAGGATGAAATTCTCCATGACCACGCGGTCGTCGGGGCGAGCGTCGCGCAGGGATTTGTCGGCGGCAAAGATCTTCTTCAGCGCGGCCACGATCTGGGTTTTGGAGAACTCGGAGGCGGTCTGGTGGACCTGCTCGGCTCGGGAGAGCCACATGGGAATGCCCAGGCGCGAGAAGTGGGCCAGGATTTGCTGCGGAGTGCGGAGGGTGGCTTCTTTGGCCACCAGGGCCATCCGGAATTGCGTGGACAAGAAGGTGAGGGCCAGGGGGAGGTACTCGCTCTGCCGGATCAGGGTTTCCAGGATCTCCAGGGAGCGCACCCGGTCGTTTCGCCCCAGCGCGCTCACCAGCGCGAAAATGGTGGTGGCGCGAGCATCTGGAACCAGATCGGAAATCTCCTGCGCGCCGATCTGCTTTTGCGCGCCGGCATAAAGCCGCAGCTTTTCGAGCTCGGTGGCGATCCGGGCGCCGTCGGCTCCTAAAGCCTCCACCAGCAGATCCAGCTCGGTGGCGCCGATGTTGACTCCAGCGCGCTGCGCCAGATTCTGGGCCAGGCGGCGGGCCTGCTGGCTGGAGAGGCGCGGGAATTCGACTTGCACCGCCACGGAAGCGTAGACTTTGCGGACCCGCTCAAGCTTCTTCTTGTCCTCCCCTTCGAATTCGTAGCGGCAGCCTTCAAAAACCAGGACCACGCCTGGCACGGGATCTTTCAAATAGTGCGCCAGCGCGGTGAGGACTGAGCCGGCGGCCGGAGCTTCGGCGGCATCTTCGGAAGTGGCTTTAGTGCGCGGCAGGACGGCCTCCGCATTGGAGACCCAGATGAGACGCTCGGTGACAAACAAAGAGAGCGAGCAGGCGTCCTCGAGGATCGCCTGTAGAGGAATCTCCTCGAATCGTGCCGCGTCAACCCGTCCGGGCGCGCGGCCGGATCGGGCAGCACCCGCTCCAGCAGAGCCCTGCGGCAGTACGCTCGCAAGTAGGGCTCTGGTCCCAGGAACAGATAGGCTGGTGCAGGCGGTTCCTGGCGGAGGTGGGTGAGGAACTGCTGCGGGGTCATCAGAAGCCTTCGAGGATGGCGCTGACCACGGTACGGGCCACGTCCCGGCTGAGGCGATCCAGGGCCAGATCGCTCTCCTCCAGATAGGCTCCCGGGTCCACGCTGATTTCGTAGCGCTCACGAACCTCGAGGTTGGGCCGGGAGAGGAGCACCGCGCCCGAGGCGCGCTCGGTGAGCGTAATCTGCATGACCACGCTGGCCTGCACGCTGCTGGCGCGGCCCGTAGCGGGATTGAAAATGACGGGATAGGAGACATAGTTCACTACCACGCCCTGGAGGATGGCATCGGCAAGATTGGGGTCGGCCACGATCTGGTAGCGGGTTCGCGAGACGAACTCGCGTGTGAGCGCTGCGGGCAGACGCTCCGCAAGCCGGTAACGGGTCGTGACGTTGGCAAACGCGGGAATGGCGATGGTGCGGATGCGTTTGGGTAGGAGGTCGGCGCGGCCCGAGACGTGGTACCCGCAACCGAGCTGGACCAGTGAGGCGGCCAGCAGCCAGCACGCTCCGAACGAGGGCCTCATTCCATGTTCCCAGCCGCGGCCAGCAGCGAACGAGCCACGGCCACGGCGTTTTCGGCCATAATCCTGAAGTTGTCGGAAACCACCCAGAACCAGCTCGCGCGCGGCTCGTTGGGATCCGGGGCGATGGCGCCTAACGCCAGGCCGCTTTGGCCCGCGATTCCGACGATCGTGGGGGCGTCCATGTCCGCACCGCGCACGTCGATCTGGGCGGATGCCAGGACCCGTTCCAGGGCCGCCGTGCCGGGATTGTCCTCGAATTCTGCCCAGATCGAAAAGCCGTGGCCGTGGAAAACCGGCGCCTGAATGAGGCGAATGGAGGGCATGGGCCCACCACGGAGGGCCAGCAGGCTGGCTAGATGACGCTCGATGCGCCGCTCGAATTTTTCCAGGGATTCCGGTGCGTCGCTGCCGTAGCGGGCCAGCAGGTTGAAGCTAAGCTGCTCATCGAACACCGATTTGGGCAGGCGCTTGAAAGTAAGCAGGTTGACGGTCTGCTGCTGGAGTTCACTCAGGCCGCGTTGCCCGCGCTCGCTGGCGGGCTCGAAAACATGCACCACCCAACGGCGAATGGGATGGGCCTCCTGGAGGCGCGCCAGGAACAGGGCCAGCACGATGGCGGCCGGGTGCGCGATGACCTGCACGGCTGCCGGGTCAGTCTGGAAGTCCAGCGGTTCCACCATGGGAGCGCGGAGGCGGGCCTTGGGATCGTCCTCGAAGACGTGCGTCAGATCGATCAAGGTGGGACGGGCCTGGGAAGCGGAAAGGATGTCGCAGGCTTTGCGGCTGGAAGCCGGGGAACCGGCCAGGAAGGCCACCCGCGATCCGCTCAGGTTGTCCTCGTCCAGTGCGGTGATGACAAGAGGTTCTCCGCCTTCTTTAGTGAGCGTACCGGCTTCTTCCTCCTCCGCCCCGATCAGTTTTGTCCGCACCCGCATCGGGGTGGAGGACAGCACGTCGCGGATCTCCCGGCCCAGCAGCGACCCGCCGCCCACAATAGAAAGCAAAGGAGGCAAGCTTGGCTTATCCAACCTGGTGCTCCGGCTGCGGGGGCGGGTGACGAAAACGACGGCGCAGGACGCCCCCCAGGCGAATCACGATCCCGCTGCCCACGTAAGTCGTCGTCATCGCCAGAAGCGACTGTTCGGGGTAGTTCCAGATCACGTAAATGAGGCTGCCCCACACGATGATGGTCAACGGAGAGCGTGGCCGGAGCAGTTGAAAGTCCTTGAAGCTTCGATAGCGCCAGGTGCTCACCATCAGAAACGAGAGCAACGCCAGGAGCGCCAGCCAGACCAGGGTAAACGGCCACAAGTGGAGAGGGGCGCCGCGCATCACATAGACCACCGCCGCGATCAAGGCGCCCGCAGCCGGGATGGGCAAACCCACGAAATACTTTCGATCCACGCGGCCGGGGTTCTTTGGCACAGGGTTTCTCTGGACGTTGAACCTGGCCAGGCGGGCGGCCCCGCACAGCAAGAACAAGAACGACACGAAGTAGCCCATGCGGTGCAGCTCGTCCCGGAGGATGGGGACCACAACAAACTGAACGCCCCAGGCAAAAGCCAGCACCGCGGGCGCGATGCCGAAGGTCACGATATCGGCCAGCGAATCCATCTCGCGGCCGAATTCGCTGACGGTGTTGGTGACGCGGGCGATGCGCCCGTCCAGCCCGTCCAGCACGACCGCCACGCCGATGGCCATGGCAGCCATGGCAAAGTGCTGATTCGGCCCCAAAGTTCCCGCCTGGGTGTACATAGCGCCCTGGACGGACTTCATGATGGCCACGAAACCCAGAAAGATGTTTCCAGCCGTAAACAGGGCCGGCAAGGCGTAGGCAGCGCGGCGGCGACGCAGCAGCGAGCGCGGGTCCATGGCTCGCTTGGAGAAATTCAGCACTCCGATCCTGTTCATCATGCGCTTCTCCGGCGAGCCAAAATGCTGGAACCGGCCAGGACGCGATTGCCGGGGCGCACCTCGATGTCCCACTCCGCTCCCAGCAGCACGTCCACCCGGGAGCCGAATTTGATCAGCCCAACTCGCTCGCCGGCGCGCACCAAGTCCCCCGGTTTCTTGTAGAAGACGATCCGGCGCGCGATGAGCCCGGCGATCTGTTTGAAGGCCACCCTGGTCGCCTCACCTTCGACGACCACCATATTCTGCTCGTTCTGCTGGGAGGCCGGCTGGCGGTTGGCCGCCAGGAAGCGCCCCCTCTGATAGCGCACCTCGGCGATCCTGCCGGCGATGGGAGAGCGATTGACATGCACGTCAAACAGATTCATGAAGATACTGACGCGCGCTACAGAGGGGCTCTTCCGCCTCCAGCGCCACCACCTTACCGTCGGCCGGAGACACGGCCACTGCGCCGGAAGGGATCTGACGCTCCGGATCGCGGAAGAAATACAGGCAGAACAAGGCGGCCAAGAACAGCGGAATCCCATAGACGGGGCCTGCCAGCCAGGCAACCACCAGCCCCCCGGCGGCACAACCGAGCGCGTAATAGAGGCCGTCAATCACCATTCGGACCTACTCATTGTACTGCTTCCTCATTGACGATTCGAGTGCCGCGCTACGAGAGACACAGCAATCGTCAATCATCAATCCTGCAACCGTCAATTCTTCCGGGACCGTGGCTGGGCCGACAGGCGCCGCCCGCTCCGCTGTTTGGCTGCGGCCCTACCGCGCTCGTGGGTGGTGGGTAGTGGGCGCGGTTCAGAGCGCGGCGACGAGTTTGGCCAGCAGCGCGGTGCGGTCGGCGATGCGGTTGACCAGGATGGATTCGTGCGGGGCGTGGGCGCCTTCTCCAACCGCGCCCAAGCCATCCAGGGTGGGGATTCCCAGGGCCGCGGTGAGATTGCCATCGGAGCCGCCGCCACTGCTGGATTCCTCCAGCGAGACACCCAACTCGGCAGCCAGCTTCTGTGCCAGCCCAAACAGGCGAACGCCGGCCGGCGTGCGCTCCATGGGCGGCCGGTTCAAGCCGCCTGAGATCTCCAGAGTGCAGCGCTTGTCGAAGGGCCGCAGGCGCCGGAACCTGCGATCCAGGACTTCGGCGTCCTTCCGGCGCACAACGCGGATGTCGATATCAGCGCGCGCTTCAGCGGCTACTACGTTGGCTCTGGTGCCGCCCGAAATCACGCCGGGACTGACGGTGAGGCCACGTTCGAGGTTGGTGAAGCCGGCGATCTTCTCAATCTGCCTGGCCAGCTCCAGGATGGCGCTGGCGCCGGAAGAGAAGTCCAGGCCGGCGTGCGCGGCTTTCCCGTGAACGACAAGGGTGTAATCGCCCACGCCCTTGCGCGAGGTCTTGAGGCTGCCTTGGAGACCCGTGCCGGGCTCCAGTACCAGCACGGCCAGGCTGCGCCGGGCGGCCCCTCGGTCAGCGGCCGGGAAGATTCGCTGCCGACCTCTTCGTCCGAGTTGAGCTGCAACAGGAGCCGCCGCCGAACCGGGAGGTCCAGCTCACGCAGTGCGCGCACCGCGAACACCAGGAAGGCGATGCCGGCTTTCATGTCCAGCACGCCCGGCCCCCACAGCCGGCCCTCGGCCTGGCGAAAAGGCATCTGCTTCAGTGTTCCCACCGGCCAAACCGTATCCGAGTGGCCCAACGCCAGGATCTGTCCATCTTTGTTTGCGCCGGGCAAGGCGAATTCGCATTCCAGATGCGGGCCCAAGCGGTTTCCGGGAAAACGACGCAGCCCGGCGAAAGAGGCTCACCCGGTCGGAAACCAGATCTACAAAACGCTCCACAGCCGCAGGATCCCTGCTAGGCGATTCACACTCCACCAGATCCCGAATCAGCGCAATGATTTCGTTCTGCCGGGACTGGGCGTAGGCCAGGATGGCATCCATCGCCTGCTATAATAGCGAGTCCCCATGTTAGACATTCAGGCCATTCAAAAAATCCTGCCGCACCGCTTTCCGATGCTCCTGGTGGATCGCATTATCGAGCTGGAGCCGGAGCGCATCGTGGGCATCAAGAATGTCACGGTGAACGAGCCGTTTTTCGCCGGCCACTTTCCCGAGTTCCCCGTCATGCCGGGCGTGTTGATCATCGAGGCCATGGCCCAGGTGGCCGGGGTGCTGGTGCTCAAAGATGTTGCCGACCGGCAGAAAGTCGTGTTTCTGGCCTCCATCGAGCAAGCCAAGTTCCGCCGTCCGGTGGTGCCGGGCGATCAGCTCCGGATCGAGATGAAGGTCGCCAAGCGCAAAGCGACCGTGGCCAAGATGTACGGCCAGGCCACGGTGGACGGGATTGTCGTGGCAGAGGCCGAGGTGATGTGCAAGCTGGCGGACAGGCAGTTCCCCTCCGCTGGCGAAGCGAGCGCCGCCGTCGAGCCGGCGCCCTGATCCGGTCCCGTGCCCATCCATCCCAGCGCCGTCGTCGATTCTGAGGCCCGCGTGGCGGACAGCGCCGAGGTCGGCCCTTACTGCATCATCGAAGGGGATGTTGAAATCGGCCCGCGCACCCGCTTGATGGCCCATGTCTACCTGGGGGGCCGCACCGGGATCGGAGAGGACAATCTGTTCTATCCCTACTCGACGGTGGGCGTGGCCTGCCAGGATTTGAAGTACCAGGGCGAGCCTTCGGAAACTCGCATCGGGAACCGCAACCAGATCCGCGAGTTCGTCACCATTCACCGGGGGACTAAAGCGGGCGGGATGGTGACGCGAGTCGGCGATGACAACCTGCTGATGGCCTACGTGCACGTCGCGCACGACAGCCAGGTGGGCAACCACACGGTGCTGGCAAACGGGGTGACGGTGGGCGGCCACGTGGTGGTCGAGGATTGGGCGGTGATCGGGGCGTTCACCGGACTGCACCAGTACTGCCGGGTGGGCCGCCATGCCATGATCGGCGGCTACAGCGTGATCACGCAGGACGTCATGCCGTTCTCGATGACCGTAAGCGAGCGCCAGAGTAAGACCTTCGGCGCAAACCGGACCGGTCTGGAACGGCGCGGCTTCCCTACGGAGATCATCGAAGGTCTCCAGACGGCCTTCCGGCTGCTGGCGCGGTCCGGACTGAACACCTCGCAGGCCATCGAGCGCATTCGAAGCGAGCTTCCGTCCGGCCCGGAACTGGAGGAGCTGATTGGGTTCATCGGCTCCTCGGAGCGTGGCGTGATCAAGTGAAATACGGTCTGGTTGCCGGCAACGGTCGTTTCCCCGTCCTCGCTCTGGAGGAAGCGCGGAAACTGGGCCACGAGGTGGTGGCCGTCGGAATCAGCGAGGAAGCTACGAAGGAGATCGAAGGGGTGGCGGCGCGATGCTACTGGATCTCCTTGGGGCAACTGAGCCGGCTCATCGAGATTCTCAAGCAAGAAGGCATCCAGGAAGTCGTCCTGGCCGGCCAGGTCAAGCACACCAAGATCTTCTCGGCGATCCGGCCCGACTGGCGCTTGATCAGGCTGCTGGCCTCGCTTCCGGAGAAGAACACCGCGGCGCTGATCGAGGGCGTGCTGAAGGTCCTCGAGCAAGAAGGGATTCAGGTGGTGGATTCGACGGTCTTTCTGAAGCCGCTGCTCGCTTTAGAGGGCGTCATGACGGCTCGGAAGCCAACGCGGGAAGAGTTAGCCGACATCGACTACGGGCGGCGGGTGGCGAGCGCGCTCGCGGGTTTTGACGTGGGGCAGAGCGTGGCGATCTGCGAGCGGGCCTGCGTGGCCGTGGAAGCCATGGAGGGCACAGACGCCATGCTGCGGCGCGCCGCCAGCTTATCGAACGGCCGGCCGTTGCGATTGGTGAAAGCCAGCCGCCGGCGAGAGCACCTGCTCTTCGACGTGCCGGTGGCGGGTCTGGGCACGATTCCCGTCATGGTGGAGACCGGGACCACTGCCCTGGCGGTGGATGCGGGTCGGACCCTTCTGCTGGACCGCGAGCAGATGCTTCGTCAGGCTGACGCAGCCGGCATCGCCATCATCGGCTATCCACCGGAGCACTGAGAAGCCGTCTCGCCCCAACCATCCAGAGTGGCCACCACGCAACCCGGGCGTGTCGCGGGACCGAAGCTAGGCGCCCGGCAAAGAAAAGGCCGCCCCACAGGGCGGCCTCTGAAAGCTAGCGGCTAACGGCTTCTTAGTAGTCCATCTCCCCGCCGTGCGGGCCGCCGGGCATGGGCTCCCTCTTCTTCTCGGGGATTTCGGCCACCAGGGCTTCGGTGGTGAGCATCAGCGCGGCGATCGACGCGGCGTTCTGCATGGCCGTGCGTACCACCTTGGTCGGGTCGATCACGCCGGAAATAACCAGGTCTTCGTAGACGCCCGTCTCGGCGTTGAATCCGAAATTCAGGTTGTCATTGCTGCGGATCTTCTCCACCGCGATGGCGCCCTCGAAGCCGGCGTTGCCCACGATCTGCCGCAGGGGCTCCTCGCAGGCGCGGCGCACAATGTCCACGCCGATCTGCTCGTCGCCCGTGACCTTCAGGTTCACCAGCGCCGTCCTGGCGCGCAGCAAAGCCACTCCGCCACCCGGCACGATGCCCTCTTCCACCGCCGCGCGGGTGGCATGCAGGGCATCCTCGACGCGGGCCTTCTTCTCTTTCATCTCGGTCTCGGTCGCGGCGCCGACTTTGATGATCGCCACGCCGCCGGCCAGTTTGGCCAGCCGTTCCTGCAGCTTCTCGCGGTCGTAATCCGAGGTGGTCTCGTCGATCTGCGCGCGCAGTTGCTTGATGCGGCCCTCGATGGCCTTCTGGCTGCCCGCGCCATCCACGATGGTGGTGTTGTCCTTGTCCACCGTGACGCGCTTGGCGCGGCCCAGGTCATCCAGGCGCACGCCCTTCCAGCTTGATGCCGGTCTCTTCCATGATGGCCTTGCCGCCGGTCAGGATGGCGATGTCCTCCAGCATGGCCTTGCGGCGGTCGCCGAAGCCGGGCGCCTTCACCGCGCAGGCGTTCAGGGTGCCGCGCAGCTTGTTGACCACCAGGGTGGCCAGCGCCTCGCCTTCCACTTCCTCGGCGATCACCAGCAGCGGCTTGCCGGCGCGGGCGATCTGCTCCAGCAGCGGCAGCAGGTCCTTCATGTTGCTGATCTTCTTCTCGTGGATCAGGATGTAGGGTTCCTCGATCACCGCCTCCATCCGTTCGGGGTCGGTGATGAAGTAGGGCGACAGATACCCGCGGTCGAACTGCATGCCCTCGACCGTGTCCAGCTCGGTGGTCATGGTCTTGGCCTCTTCCACCGTGATGACGCCGTCCTTGCCCACTTTCTTCATGGCTTCGGCGATGGTGTTCCCGATGGTGGTGTCGCCGTTGGCCGAGATGGTGCCGACCTGGGCGATCTTGTCCTCACCGGTCACCGGCTGCGAGAGCTTCTTGACTTCCTCGAGCACCACCTCGACGGCCTTCTCGATGCCGCGCTTCAGGGCCATCGGGTTGGCGCCCGCCGCCACGCTCTTGACGCCTTCGCGGAAAATGCATTGGGCCAGAATAGTGGCCGTGGTGGTGCCGTCACCGGCTACGTCCGAGGTCTTCGACGCCACCTCGCGCACCATCTGCGCGCCCATGTTCTCGAGCGGGTCTTTCAGCTCGATCTCTTTGGCCACCGTCACACCGTCCTTGGTGATGGTGGGGCCGCCGAATTTCTTCTCCAGCACGACGTTGCGGCCCTTGGGGCCGAGGGTCACCTTCACGGCTTCCGCCAACTGGTTGACGCCGCGCAAAATCGCCTGGCGAGAATTCTCACTGTAGACAATCATCTTCGCTGCCATATCGATTCCTCCTGAACCTTACGCTTTCGCTTCTTTGCTTGCGCCTTCGAGAATCCCGAGGACCTCGTCTTCGCGCATGATGACGTACTCCTCGCCATCCAGCTTGATTTCGCTGCCGGAGTACTTGCCGAACAGAATGCGGTCGCCGACCTTGACGTCAAGCGCGACCACTGTGCCGTTCTCCAGACGCTTGCCCTGCCCCACGGCGACCACTTCGCCCTCCTGAGGCTTCTCTTTGGCCGAGTCTGGAATAATGATCCCGCCTTGCACCACTTCCTTCTCTTCGATCCGTTTCACCACGATCCGATCGTAGAGCGGTCGAATGTTCATACCAATTCCTCCATGGATTCCCAAACCAGAATTTGGATGTTCGGAACTCGGCTGGGAGCCTAGATCCGATGACCATTATTAGCACTCTCGGGGCAACAGTGTCAACTGTCGCTTGTAAGTTACTGGAACATTGGAACTTAGTCTATGGCATTCTAGCCTTCAGCCTTCCGAAGCCGAGAAAAAATCCCGACGCCCCGCTTCTCACGCACTGGAACCCCCCTGTTTTCAGTGTGGGATATGCCTCCGGCTTGTCCTGTTGACACGCCGGAGGGATTTTTCTTCTCGGCTTCTCAGCCCTCAGCCTGGGAGAGCAATGCCGCGGCATCCCAGCGCGAACCCGCCACCACCTGGACGTTGGGGGCTTTCTCGTAAATCTTCCGAACTGCCTCCAGATCCAGCGGCTTGCCGTTGGCTCCCACGGCGCCCGCCAGAACCACCTTCCGCGGGGCTATCGATGCCACCAGTTCGGGCAAATCCGTGTGCTTCAGGAGATTCGGTACAAAATTCCCGAAAGGATGGGAATAGTTTTCTGTTTCCAGGATGCTCTGGAAGGACACCAGCCCGCCCGCCAGGTACAGCCGGTCGATCTTGGGGTCGAGCGCGCCGGCGAACAGAGCTGGAACCGTCATTTTGCCCATGGCCGCCACCACCAGACGGCGGCCCCCCACAACGCTGTGGGCACGGAGCGCGGCGGTGAGCGCCAAAACATCCGTGACGCGCTGGCCCAGCAAGGGCTTCCCCAGAATCATTGAGGCCCAGGCGTAGTCCTCCTCCTCGTTGTGGGACCGGGCGTAGCGGGGCGCGCTCCGGCCGAACTCCGGCCACAGATCGCCTGTGCCGCGTACGTCGGCCGAGCAGACCGGATAGCCCTGCCCGGCCAGCCACTGATACGACTCTCCCTCGTGCCAGCGTACGTTGCGCCCGGTCGGCTCCAGCACCAGAAACGCCGGCTTGGATGGGTCATTCGTTTTCGGAACAAACAGCCAGGCGGGGAGCCACACTCGCGGCGCCGACGGCACTTCGATCGCCTCAATGTGCAGGCCCCGCGAGGGAACGCGCCCCAGCACCGCGGCCCGAATCCCGGCCGCGGGTCGCTCCGCCCCCAGCAAACGGTCCAAGGCCGCCGGTTGTCTGATCAGCGCGCGTTTCCTGTTCAGCGTGAAAGGCGTCTCCCCACCCATCCACCGCACCACATTGCCCGCCTCGGAAACCCACAGCGTCTTGTCGGGCTCGGGCGCCGTGGGCGGCTCCTCTTCGATCCGCTTCGTCTCCTTTTTCAACCACCGTGCGAACCAGTTATACACGTGCAGCCGCGTGTCGTAGGAAAGCCCGTGCGGCAACGGCGTATCGGCCCAGGCCAGACGGTCAGCGCCCCCCAGCACTTCGTACACCTTCTTCAGCTTCTGGTATTCCTCCCAACCATTCGAGATGTACTCGGAGGAATACGTCCCGAAGAAATCCTTGTCGCTGACGCTGACCAGCAGCGGCTTGGGGGCCATGGGATAGAGCAGGTCCCAGCGATCGAAGCCCAGCGGCCCCGAGCCAAAAAGTCCTGCTCCGCATCGTCGGTTGAGCCGGGCGGGTTGAACTTGGCGCAGGCCACGTTTTCCGTGTTCCCGCTCGAAACGACCGCGGCCGCGAGCCGGTCATCCACGCAGGCCAATAGCATCGTTAGCGTGCCCCCGCCGGACTGGCCCGTGGACCCCAGGCGTTTGGGATCAACCAGCGGGTTCGAAGCCAGATAGTCCAGGCTGCGGACCGCATCCCAGACCTGTAGGCGCGAGCTGGTGTCGCCGATCAGCAGCATCTGCTTGCCGGGAACCGTGTGCTCGTCATCGGCGGAACTCAGCCGGGTGCGGGTCCCGCTGGCATCCGGGTAATAGACTCGTTCTCCTTGCCCCATTGGGTCAAAGGCCAGCACCAAGTATCCCAGCCGCGCCAGCGCCTGGCAGCAACGCTGGTAGGAGTCGGCTGCTTTGCCGTTGAGCGAGTGCCCCATCTGGAACAAAACGCCCGGGAAGGGAGGCCGGCCCTCAGTGGGGATGTACAGGTTTGCCGGGATGTGGAAGTTCGGCCGGCTCTCATAGACAACTTTCTCGACGCGATAGCCCTCACGCTCGAACGATCCTGCGGTGCGCTGGTTCAGAGGCGTCCGCTCCGGCATCCCACCCACCAGTTGCCAGAAAATCTCCCGGACCCGCCGCTGCCGCGCGCGAATAGCCTCCGGCGTCGTCAGCTTGGCGATCTCGCGGCTCCGCAGGCTGTAGGCCCGCGCGGCCAAGTCGCGAAGATAATCCGGCAGGCAGCGAGAATAGTCCCGGTAAGCCGCGCCGGGGAACGCGGTCTGCGAGATCGCCGGCCGCACCGCCGCCGCTCCAGCGGCTGACACAGAGAAGAAACCTCGTCGAGTCACAATGCTAGAAGTATAGTTGAACTGCCGGCTGATCGGGCCGGATCGTCGCACCGGCGCGCGGTTGCAGCCCGCCTGCGGGCCTTGCTAGAATGGGTTTCCTACCCAGTGAAGGAGAATTCCGGCGATGGCAAGAGTCTGTGAGATTTGTGGCAGGGGCCCGCAGTTCGGTCACCGCATCAGCCATGCGCATAACGTCACCAAGCGCCGCTGGAACCTGAACCTGCAAACGGTGCGGGCGGTAGTCAACGGAGCCACAAAGAGGATCCGGGTCTGCACCTCCTGCCTTCGCAGCGGCAAGGTCCGGAAGGCCGCCTGAGCCTTCCCGCACCTCTCGACAATCCGCGCTCCACGCCCCGCATTCTATAATGGCCTATCACTCTACACGCCCTTAGGGAGCTTTCGATGAACCAGCCGTGGAAGACGGATCGTTGGTTTTCCAGCCCGTGGAATTACCTGCCGGAAGTGCGCCAGGACCTGCATTTTCCGGAGCGGATACGAATTCATGATGTGACGCTGCGGGACGGCGAACAACAGACCGGGATTGTCTTCCGGCGCCAGGAAAAGGTTGCCATCGCCAGGAAGCTGGCAGAAGCGGGCGTGCATCGCATCGAAGCCGGAATGCCTGCCGTCTCTGCCGAGGATGAAGCCGCGATCAAGGACATCGTGAGCCTGGAGCTGGGGCCGGAGATTTTCGCCTTCGCCCGGTGCATGCCGGCCGATGTGAAGCTGGCCAAGGATTGCGGGGTGAAGGGAATCATCACCGAAATCCCTTCCAGCGATCACATCATCAAGAACGCCTACGGCAAGACCATGGAGTGGGCGGTGAAGTCCTCCATCGAGACCACCCTGGCCGCCAAAGAGGCCGGCCTGTACACCGTTTTTTTCACCATCGACAGCACGCGTTCGGATCTCGACCGCTACATGGACCTCATCGAAAGCGTGGCGACGCAAGGTCACATGGATGCCCTCACCCTGGCCGACTCCTTCGGCGGCTGCACACCCCAAGCCATCGGCGCGGTGCTCCGCAGGCTCAAGGCCCGCTTCCAGCATCCCATCGAGATTCACTGTCACCAGGATTTCGACCTGGGCGTGGCCAACACCATCGCCGCTCTGGCCAATGGGGCTTCGGTGGCGCACGTCACCGTCTCCGCGATCGGCGAACGGGCCGGCAACGTTCCCCTGGAGGACACCGTGCTGGCGCTGCGCTGCCTCTATGGCATCGACACCGGGATCAAGACCGAGAAGTTCTACGAGCTCTCGAAGCTGGTTCAGGAGCTGGCCGGATTCCGGCTTCCGCCCAACCGGCCTATCGTCGGGGATTGGCTCTACCACATCGAATCCGGCATCGTAGGCATGTTCCACCGGCGCTGCAAGGTCATCGAGCCGCTCGAGGATATTCCCTTTCTGCCGGAGTTGGTGGGGCGTCCCGGCGTCGAGATCGCGCTGGGGAAAGGCAGCGGCCTGGCCAACGTGGAAGAGCACTTGGAGCGCCGCGGGATTCAGGTCACCCCGGAGCAGGCCAATGAAATCGTGGCCCGCGTCAAGCAGTCCTCCATCGAAAAGAAAGGTCTGCTGACGGGGGCGGAATTCGACGCCATCGTCACCGCCGTCGTGTAACTTGTCCGCCAGCCATGTTCCGCAACCCTGACGATTGCTGCGTCTGGCGCCGCGCCACACTCCAATCGTCAATGAGCCAATCGTCAATTCGTGGGTGACCCCGAAAGTGACCCACACGCGCAATCTTGCCACCTTCAAAGAAATGGGGCTTTAGTAGCACAAGCCGAGCCCTGTCCTACAATGGAAGTAGTGCCCAGCGAAGCCATGGTCGAGTTTGCCGTAGCCCGGGTGGACGAGGTGCGGCAGGAGATCGGCAAGATCATCGTGGGCCAGCAGGCCGTCGTGGATGGGGTGCTGATTTGCCTGCTGTCCGGGGGCCACGTCCTGCTGGAAGGCGTTCCGGGGCTGGGTAAGACCACCTTGCTGCGAACGCTGGCCCGGGCATTGCATCTGAAATATTCCAGGATCCAGTTCACCCCGGACTTGATGCCGGCCGACATCGTGGGCAGCATGATGATCGAAACCGGGGACCACGGCGCAAAGTCACTGCGCTTCCAACCGGGGCCGATTTTCGCCAACCTGGTGCTGGCCGACGAGATCAACCGGGCCACGCCCAAGACCCAGTCGGCCCTGCTGGAGGCCATGCAGGAGCGGACCGTCACCAGCGGCAACACCACTCACGAGCTGGAGGCTCCGTTTCTGGTGATGGCAACGCAGAACCCCATCGAGATGGAAGGCACCTATCCGCTTCCCGAGGCCCAACTGGACCGCTTCCTGATGAAGATCGTGGTCAACTACCCCTCCCGGGACGAGCTCAACGTCATCATCGAGCGCACCATTCAGAAGGAAGAGCCGGAGATCCGGGCGGTGCTGGATCGCGACGCCATCCTCCAGGTCCGATCGGTGTGCCGGCAGGTCCTGGTGGCGCCGCACGTGCAAGACTTCGCCGTGGACCTGGTGCTGGCCACCCAGCCGGCGCATAGCCAGGCTCATGAACTGGCTAAAAAATATATCCGCTACGGAAGCTCGCCGCGCGGGGCGCAGGCCATGATGGAGTGCAGCCGGGTGCTGGCGCTGATGCGGGGACGTTTTCACCTCAGCGTGGACGACATCCAGACGGTGGCGGCGGCGGTGCTGCGCCACCGCATCATTCTCAACTTCGACGCCCATGCCGACGGGCAGACGCCCGACAGCATCCTGGAGGAAATAATCCGCAGCGTGACCGAGAAGGCGCCCGCGGCCTGACGGGGCGCCTCGGGGCGGGCCATGGCACAAGAGCCCTTAGTAGACCGCAAGTTCCTGGAGAAGCTCGAGCGACTCACCATCCGCTGGCAGAGGTCCTTTCCAGGGCTGGTGGGCGGGCACAACCTGTCGCGCTTTTCCGGTCCCGGCCAGGAATTTCTGGATCACCGCCGTTTCCATCACGGAGACGATCTGCGGGCGGTCAACTGGCGGGCCTACCTGCGCTTCGAAAAGCTGTTCCTCAAGATGTTTCGCGTCGAGCCCCGCACCCCGGTCCGCCTGCTCCTGGACACCAGCCGTTCCATGACCACGGGGGCCATCTCCAAGTTCGAATACGCCCGGAAGCTGGCGGCTGCGCTGTCTTATGTCAGCCTGGTTCGCCTGGACAGCATGCT
>CAVRZY010000144.1:0-15986 GCA_963725415.1 uncultured Acidobacteriota bacterium
TCTGTCGACGCTGCCGGTGCTTGGCTGGTTGTTTCGCCAAGAACAAGTGAAAAGCCAGTCCACCGAGGTTGTCCTGGTGCTCAAGCCGATGCTGCTCGACCTGCCCCCCAGCGAGTCCGTCAACCGCACCCTGTACCTGGGCTCCGAGGGCCGCCTGAACATCCCCCTCTAGTGCGCTCCTGTTATCCTCAGTGAATCGATGTCCAAGATGCTGGAGGAGATCCGGCAGCAGCCGGCGGCGCTGGAGCGCACCCTGCGGGCCGAACTGCGCCCCATCCAGCGTTTCAAGCGGCGCCTGGAGACGCGCCGGCCCAGGCTGATCGTGCTGGCGGCCCGGGGCACCTCGGATAACGCCGCGCAATTCGGACGCTACCTGCTCGAGATCACCACCGGGATTCCGGTATCCCTGGCCGCGCCCTCGATCTTCACGCTCTATCGCGCTCGCGTGGACCTGCGGGAGGCCTGGTGGTGGCGGTCTCGCAGTCCGGGGAATCCACCGACACCAACCTGGTTCTGGAGCGCGCCCGCGAGCAGGGCGCGCTCACGGTGGGCATCACCAACGAATCCGCGCAGCGCGCTGGCGCGCCTGGCCGAGCATCTCTTCCTGGTCCGCGCCGGCAAGGAGAAGAGCGTGGCCGCCACCAAGACCTACACCGGCCAACTGCTGATGCTGTATCTGCTGGCCTACGCGCTGGGCGCCCGCATCCGGCTGGAAGACCTGCGCACGCCTGCCGGAATGGGCCGCCGCGGCGCTGGAACTCGAGCCGGAGATCGCGGAATGCTCGGAACGCTACCGCTTCATGACCGAGGCCGTGGTGGTGGGGCGCGGGCTGAACTACGCCAACGCCTTCGAATTCAGCCTCAAGCTGATGGAGACCTGCTACGTGGTGGCCGAGCGCTTTTCCTCGGCGGATTTTCTGCACGGCCCCATCGCCATGGTCGAGCCGTCTTTCCCGGTGTTCCTGTTCGCTCCCGGCGGAGTGACCTGGCCTTCCATGCGCCAGATGCTGGAGCGCCTGCGGCAGTTGAAGGCCGAGACTTTGGTCATCACCGATCGGGGAAATCGGGAAGCCCGGGATGCGGCCAGCCGCTCGATCTCGCGTCCCCGTGAAGCTGGGCCGCCGCAGCGCCATGCCGGAGGAACTGCTTCACGCCCATCCCCTACATCATCCCGGCGCAGATTTTCGCCGCCTGCCTGGCCCAGCAGAAAGGGCTCGACCCGGACCGCCCGCGCACCCTGACCAAGGTCACGCGCACACTCTGATTGGGGACCGACCCGGACGTCAGCGCTTGCGGGCTGGAGGCACCCCCCGGCTTGGCCGGGAGCTCGGCGTTGGCGTAGTAGCCGGTGCGGGTGCGCACGGTGGGCCGGTTGCGGCCGTTCACGGCCTGACCTGGATCTGCGGAAGCTGCCGTCCAGCGGCTTCGTTGCTGGGAGTGTAGGCGAGGATGTACTGGTTGCGGATGTCGTGGGCGACTGCGAGGGTGAACTGGCCTCACGTCGTCGACCTGCTTGGGGTAGTAGGCCTCGCCGCCGGTGGCCTGGGTGATGGCGTCGAGGGCCCGCTTGGCCTTGCCGGGCGTCGCGTGGTTCCTCGTCGTTCAGCAGGCCGATCGTGTAGATCAGCACCTCGCTCTGCTGGGCCTTCTGCACCAGCTTCTCCAGGGTGATCTCGCTGGTGTTGTCGTTGCCGTCGGTCACCACCACGATCACCTTCTTGTCCTTCTTGGCCTTGGCCTTCAGGTGCTCCATGCGACAGATCGATGGCATCGCGCATGGCGGTGCCGCCGCGCGAGTCGATGCGCGCCAGCGCCCTCCTCGAGCTTGCTGGAGGTCGCTGGTGAAAGTCCACGTCCAGGTAAGCCTCGTCGTTGAAGTTGACGATGAAGACCTCGTCCTGCGGGTTGGAGGCTTTCACCAGGGCCAGGGCGGCGGCCTCGACCCTGCTGCCGCTTCTCCCGCATGCTGCCGCTGTTGTCGATCACGATGCCCATCGAGACCGGCACATCCTCCCGCCGGAAGATCTTCGATCTGCTGCTCGACGCCGTCCTCGAAAACCTGGAAGGCGCTTCGGGGAGGTTGGTGACCAGCTTGCCGTTCCTGTCCAGAACCGTGGCGTGCAGCACCACCAGGCGGGCATCCGTGCGAAAAACGGCGGCCCTTCGTTCTGGGCCCAGCCAGCGCGACCGTCAAGGTCGAAAGCACGGCTAAGCCGCGAAAGCAGATCACTCAACCATCTTAGCAAGACAGCCGGCAACCAACTTTCAGGCGCGGGGCGCTGGGTGCGCGACACAAGATTGCCCGAGATGGGGGCGCGCTTGAGCCCGCGTGCGGGGCTTCAGACCCGCCCGCCGTCCTCTTGGGCGCTCGACCACGGGAGTTCTTCAGGACGCGCCACCACCCGGCTTTCACCGGATTCCACTCGATGTAATGGCGGAGTTGCCCGAATTCCGCTGCGCTTTCCGACCATGCGATCAAAGTACTCTGGCTACCTGAAGGAGAGCCGGCAGCGAGTCCGCCCGCAACCACCTCCCGCAGTTGTTCCCTCACCAGGTCGGGCGAGAGGATGTCCGTTTCCTTGTTGATTTCGCTGCTCTCCGAGTCCTTTATAGCCCTGTTGCCAGCCGTGAGTCCACTTCTTGCTGGCCGCCGCGATCATCGGAAGTTCTCCACCAGCATCAACTCGCTGCCGCGCTGGTCGATACTGCGCGTAGAGGATGGTCCGGCCGTCGGGCGAAACGGCCAAGCCGGGCGCCGGCGGCTTGCTGATAGGCGCGACCCTGGTGACCTTGCCGGTGGCGAATTCGAGGAACTGTAAAGCGGCATCGCCAGGGTTTGTCCAATTGATGAACCAAAGTCCCTGGTCCACGAGAGCCCAGTTGTGGGCGCCGACCGAATCCAGCACCTTGGTCTCCTCGCCCCCCTCCACGGGCATCTTCCACAGGCTCGTCGGGCTGTTCAGCAACCGCTCGCGGTCGAAAAAGAGGGTTCTGCCGTCAGGGGACTCCTGCGTCGTGAATCCGCCGTTCCGGGTAAGCTGAACCGCCTCCCCGCCAGCCGCCGGCACTCTCCAGACCTCCGGCCGGCCGGTGCGGTTTGAAGCGAAGTAAACCCACTTGCCATCGCGCGACCACGAAGGCACCCAGTTGTCAGAGGGGTGGTCGGTGAGGCGGCGAGGCGCTCCCCCTTCCGGGCTGATGAGATAGATTTCGAATTGTTTGTCTTTGCGGGCGTCGAAAGCGATGGTGCGTCCATCGGGCGACCAGGCCGGGTCCTCGCTCACGTAGTTCGGGTCCACGTGGAGCGGCTGCGGATTGGAGCCATCCGCGTTCGCCAACCAGACGCCGTAGCCCCCCGAGCGACTCGACTCGAAGGCGATGCGCCCCCCGTCCGGGCTGAAGGCCGGCCACTGGTCCATCCGGGTGGAAGCCACTACTTGCCGCGGCGTTCCGGCTCGGCCGCCCGGGCCGGAGACATCGATCCGCCAGATGTTGGTATCGCCAAACAACCGCGAGAACACCAGCCGGTTTCCTTGCGGGGAGACAGCCGACCAGAGCGATCCCTCACCCGCCTGGGGCACCGGTGCGGCGGGCGAATCACCGGAGACGGAAATGCGCCAAAGACGGGCTCTGGTAAAGTCCAAGCTAGTGCCCGTGAACAGGAGGCTCTTTCCATCCGGGGTCCAAACCGGGGTCAAGTTCCAAGAACCCGCCGGGCGAAGCTGGCGCGCAGCAGCGGTGGGTCTCAGCTCGGCGTCCAGGGAAAGAAGAAATAGAAGAGATTGCCCCACTGCCAGCCCCCTCACGAAGACCAGCATGCGGTTGTCGGGTGAAAGAGCGGGGTGGAATTCGCCGAGTCCCTCTCCCGAAGTGAGCTTGCGCCTCTCGCCGGTCTCGCTGGAAACCAGGACAATGTACGACGGCTTCCCGGGGGAATCCGCGTCGGAGGAGAGGATCCACCTCCCGTCACGGGTCCAGCACAGACCGCCTCCCCACAACGGGAGGCCAGAGACGACAACATCCGCGATCTTGCGTTCGGCGCCTCCCAGAGGCGCCACCCGGTAGATGGCCGCGGTGTGCCCCGAAGTCTGCCGCAGGAAAGCGATCGAGCGGCCATCCGGGGCCCACACCGGGAAGTAGTCGACGGCAGGGTGGGTAGTCAGCCGCAGCGCAGTCTCCGTTCCAATCACCTTCACATAGATGTCGTGGTTGTCCTGTTTTTCGCCATTCCAGGCGAAGGCGACCTGGTTGCCCTCGGGAGAGAACGATGGCATGCCTTGGAACCCGGCGTAACTGGTGAACACTGTCACCCTCGACTCCTGCTCTTCGACCGGCTTGCGGAAGTGCAACCAGAGGGCCGCGGCGGCGATCAGGAGCAGCGCCGCGATCCCGGCTGCCACCCTCCTGTGGCGGCGAGGACGTGACGGCAGCTCCGCAGCCAGCTTTCCCGAGTCCGTGTCCTCCTTCAATTCCAACAGGGAGACGCGCGCGTCGGCCATGGTTTGGAAGCGCCGCTCGCGGTCTTTGCGCAGGCAGCGCGTGATGACCTTCTCCAGGTCGCGCGGGGTCTCGGCCGCCAGTGGGGCCGGCTCCTGGTTGATGATCGCCGCCAGGGTCGAGATCTTGGTGTCGCTCTGGAAAGCGCGCCGCCCGGTCACCATCTCATAGAGCAGCGAGCCGAAGCTGAAGATGTCCGAGCGCGCGTCCACTGGCTTGCCCTGGGCCTGCTCGGGGGACATGTAGGCCACCGTGCCGACAATGGCTGCCTTCCTCGGTCGGCGGCTTGAGCGTGCGCGTGGGCTCGTCTTCCCCGGGGGCTGCGGTCTCGGTCAGCTTGGCCAGGCCGAAGTCCAGCACCTTCACCAGGCCGTGCTCGTCCACCATGATGTTGCCCGGCTTCAGGTCGCGGTGGACGATGCCGGCTGCGTGCGCCGCGGCCAGCGCGTCGGCAATCTGCACGGCGATCTTCAGCGCCTCGCTCAGCCGCATCCCCTTGCGCGGGATCAGCTCGTCCAGCGTCTTGCCCGGCACGTACTCCATGGCGATGAAGTCGATGCCCCCAGCGCTGGTCGATGTCGTAGATGGTGATGATGTTGGGGTGGTTCAGGGCCGAGGCAGCCTTGGCCTCCTGCACGAAGCGGCGCTTGCGCTCGGGGTCGGCGACCTTCTCCGGCGGCAGGACCTTGATGGCGACGAAGCGGTCCAGGTGCGTGTCGCGGGCCTTGTAGACCACGCCCATCCCGCCCTCGCCGAGCTTCTCGAGGATCTGGTAGTGCGAGATGGTTCGGCCGGTCATGGCCCGGGCTCCTTTAGAAATTCCGGTCTGAAACGCCCGTCTTGAGGACCATACTACTCCGCTTGTGCCGTCGAGGCAATGCTGAGTGACGCGCGCTATGGTCGTGATCTGTCAACCGTCCGAGAACCTTAAATAATGGCCAGGTCCAGTTTCGAAGTATACTGGGAGAAAGGGCTGGTATGAAGACTTACTGGAAGTTCGCCGCTCTGATTGTAGTGATTGTCGGTACGCTGGCGTGGCTGGCTGCGGGCGGCATCTCCCAAAGCACGACCTATTACAAAACCATCTCCGAGTTGAGCCAGATGGGCGGCAGCGCCTTCGAGAGGCGCTTGCGCGTGGCCGGTGATGTCGAACCCGGTTCCATTGTGCGGAGCGGGCGCGAGGTCCGGTTCGTCCTGCGCCAGGATCGGTTGACCCTGAGAGTCGTCTACAACGGGACCGATCCTCTGCCGGATACTTTCCGGGATGGTTCGCAGGCCCTCGCCGACGGCAAACTGGGCCAGGACTGGGTATTCCAGGCCAGCAAGATTCAGGCCAAGTGCGCTTCCAAGTACGAGGCCCAGCCGGGTCGCAAGCCAGCAACCCGATTGACCAAAGCGGGCATCTAAGCAGCAGTCATGGAAAATCTGGGATCCCTGGCAGTACTGCTGGCGTTTTGTCTTTCTGTGTACGCCGTGGCCGGCTCGGTCGTCGGCGCCTACAGAGGCAACTCTTTCCTCATCGAGAGCGCTCGCCGCGCTGTCTACTCCATCTGGGTCCTGCTTTCGGTGGCCTCCGCCGTCCTGGTCTTCAGCTTCCTGACCGGTGATTTTCGCCTGGCCTACGTGGTCGCTCACAGCAATCGCGCCATGCCGGCGCTCTACAAGTGCGCCGCCTGGTGGGGCGGGCAGGAAGGCTCGCTGCTGCTGTGGAGCTGGCTGCTGTCCTGCTACGCCGCGGTGGTCGTGTTCACCAATCGGCGCAGGCACCGCGCCATGATGCCCTACGTGACGGCCACCTTGATGGTCACCCAGTGCTTCTTTCTGATCCTCAATGCCTTTATTGCCAGCCCATTCCAGGTCCTGGCCGTCCGGGGCGGCATCATGGAGATGGCCGATGGGAATGGCTTGAACCCGCTGCTCCAATACCCCGCTATGGCCATCCACCCCCCCATGCTCTACCTGGGTTACGTGGGCTTTGCCGTCCCGTTCGCCTTTGCCGTGGGCTCGCTCATCACCCGCCAGCCCGGAGACGCCTGGATCCACACCACCCGCCGCTGGACCATCGTGACCTGGCTGTTCCAGAGCTGCGGTATTCTGCTCGGCGCCGCCTGGGCTTACGCCGTCCTCGGCTGGGGCGGGTACTGGGGCTGGGACCCCGTCGAGAATGCCTCTTTCCTTCCCTGGCTGACCGCTACCGCCTTCCTTCATTCCGTCATGATGCAGGAAAAGAAGGGCATGATGAAGGTTTGGAACGTGGTGCTTGTTTCCGCCACCTTCTTCCTGTGCATCTTTGGCACCTTCCTGACCCGTTCCGGCATCGTAAGCTCGGTGCACGCCTTCGCCCAGTCGGCCATCGGAAAGTGGTTCGTCGGCTTTTTGGCCATCGGGATTGCCGCCACCATCTACCTGATTCTGGATCGCCTTTCGTATCTGAAACCCGAAGCCCGCCTGGAAAGCGTCATCTCGCGCGAATCCAGCTTCCTGTTCAACAACCTGATACTGCTGGCGGCGGCCTTCGCCATCCTCTGGGGCACGCTGTTCCCGGTCATCTCGGAGGCCTTCACCGGCGAGAAGATCAGCGTCGGCCCCCCATTCTTCAACCGTATCAACATCCCCATCGGTTTGTTCCTGCTGTTCCTGACTGGGGTGGGTCCTCTGTTCGCCTGGCGCCGGACCTCGCTGGAAAGTCTGCGCCGGAACTTCCAATGGCCCCTGGTGGCGTCCCTGGTCCTGGCGAGTGGGTTGATCGCCCTGGGTGTTCGTCACCCCTATGCCCTGCTGTCGTTCGCGCTCTGCCTGTTCGTCGCCTGGACCATTGCGGCCGAGTTCTACAAGGGTGCACGCGCCATACGCACCAGAACCGGGCGGAACCTCCTGCTCGGCGCGGTCGAGTTGACCCGCCGCAACACCCGCCGCTACGGTGGGTACATCGTGCACCTGGCTATCGTGCTGATGTTCATCGGATTCGCCGGCTCCGCCTTCAACCAGGACGTCACTGCCGAGGTCAAGGTCGGCGACACCATCCGCCTGGGCGCCTACCAGCTCAGGGTGAAGGACGTCCGCGCCGGCGAGAACGACAATTACTCCTGGCATGTCGCCCTCATCGAGGCTTTTAAGAACGGCAGGTTGCTCGGAACCCTCCAGCCGGAGCGGCGCTTCTACACAGCCAGCCGCCAAGGCACCTCCGAAGTAGCCATTCGTCGCCGGCTGAACGAGGACCTGTACCTGAATTTTGCCGGCATGTCGGAGGACAACCAGAGGGCCATCATCCAGGCCTACGTCTTCCCCTTGGTTTCTTGGATTTGGATCGGCTTTGGGATCTTGATCTTCGGGACAATCATCTGCTTGATACCCAACAAGGCGAGACTGCAATTCGTCCGGATGGAACTCACCGGCGTCACGGAGAAGTATGCTGCGGTGGAAGACTAGCCTGCTCGCCCTGGCACTAGCGGCGCTCAGCCTCGGTCAAGGCGGCACGCCGCTCCAGAATCCTCGCGTCCGCCGCCTGGGCGACCAACTTGCCTGCCTGTGCGGCTGCGGCAGCACCGTCACATCCTGCAACATCGCTCGAGTGCCGTTTTGCCGGCCCGGCCAGGGAAAAACTCCTGGCCATGGTCAACGCCGGGCTTTCCGACGCCGCCATCTTCGACGCCTTCGTCAAGGAGTACGGGGAGCGCATCCTGCTGCAACCGCCGGCCGAAGGTTTCAACCTGCTGGGATGGCTGATGCCTTTCTTCGCGCTGGCCTTCGGACTGGCCATCGTGTGGTGGCTGATTCAACGCTTTCGCCGGCCCCTGGCGACCCCGGTCGGCCCTCCCTTTGATCCCGTGAAGCTGGCCCGCTACCAGGAGCGCATCGAAAAGGACCTGGAAAAGCTGGACTGATGATTCTTCTCACTGCTGCCGTTCTCACCGTTGGAGCGCTCCTGTTCACCCTGGTCATACGGGCCAAGGATCTGCCGGAGCCGGAACCGGTCTCTGCCAGCAGCCATCTGGAAGAGCGCAAGGCAGCCATTTACGAGGCCCTGCGCGACCTCCAGTTCGAGTATCGGCTCGGCAAGCTCTCCGACCACGACTTTCAGCAGACCAGGCAGGACTTGCAGCGCGATCTGGCCCTGGTCCTGGCACAGATCGACAGCGTCAAGCAGCCGGCCAAGGCGCCCTCAACACCGGCACCCAAGAAGCCCTTGGGCGCCACGCTCTGTCCCCAGTGCGGCGCCAGATTTCCGCAGCCCCTGAGATTCTGCGGCAAGTGCGGCAAGCTCATGGCGGTGGAGGGCCCGTGAAACGCCTGCTCCTGTTCTCCCTGAGCCTCGCCGCCTTCGCTGCCGTGGACGGCACGGTGGTCAACCGCACTACGAGAAATCCCCAGCCCGGCGCAAAGGTGACCCTCTTCAAGCTTGGGCCGGGCGCGCCCCAGCCTCTGGAAAGCGTGGCCTCCGACGCTCGGGGCAGGTTCCGCCTCACCCGGACCCCGCCGCCAGGCCCCTACCTCATCGAAACCACTTACGCCGGCGTAACTTACAGCCACATGTTGCCGCCCGGCTCGCCTACCACCAATCTTGAGCTTGAGGTCTTCGACTCCTCCCGCCGCCCCGGCGGTACGCAGCTCGCCCAGCACGCCGTACTCCTTGAGCCGGACGGTACTCAGTTGAGTGTCCGCGAGATCTTCGTCTTCAAGAACGACGGGAAACTGACCTTCAACGACCCCGGCAACCCAGCCTTGCGGTTCTTTCTCCCCGCAGCCGCCAAGGACGAGGTCCGGGTAACGGCCACCGCCCCTCAGGGCATGCCCATCCAGCGCACACCGCGCAAGACCGGGCAGCCGAGCGTCTACGCGCTGCCCTTCCCGGTCAAGCCCGGCGAAACCCGCTTCGAGGTTGCCTACACATTGCCGCTCTCAGCCCCCCCGACTTTCTTGGGCAAGACGTTCTATCCGGGCGTGGCCACCGAGCTGGTCGTCCCTAGCGGCCTCCTGCTCCAGGGACAGGATCTGGAGCCTCTCGGCCGCGACCCCAGAACCCAGGCTTCCATCTATAGGGCTGCGGCCGCCGAATATCAGGCCGAGATTCAAGAGGCCGACGACGAGGACACCGGATCGTCACCACAACCGGCCCCGCCCAGAGTCTTCGAGCGCCTGGCCTGGATCCTGGTCCCGGCATTTCTGACCCTCACCCTGGGATTCATGCTCCACTACCGCCGGACCCCGGCCCGACCATGAGCGCCATCCACGTTGCAGGGGTGTGGAAGTTCTACGGCGATTTCCCCGCCCTCCGCGAGGTGAGCTTTGAGGTCTCGCCCGGCAGTTGCCTGGCCCTGCTGGGCCGCAACGGCGCGGGAAAGACCACCCTGCTCCGCATCCTGGCCGGCCTGTCCCGGCCCGGACGGGGCCGGGTCCGCCTCTTGGATGGAGATGCGCGAGACCTGGCAACGCGTGCCCGCATCGGCATCCTGGGCCACGGCGTCTCGCTTTACGACGAACTTTCGGCGCTGGAAAACCTCAGACTCTTCGGGCGCTTGTACGGCCTCCCCGATCCCAAGAAGTCCGCTCTCGCCTGGCTGGAGCGCACCGGTCTGGAGCGCGTCCGTGACGGCCTGATCCGCGAGTTCTCCCGCGGCATGCGCCAGCGCCTGGCCGTCGCCCGCGCCTTCCTGCACGATCCCTCGGTGCTGCTGCTGGATGAGCCCTTCACTTCCCTGGACGACCGCGCCATGTCCCTCCTTCAGACCCTGCTCCGCGACGCCATCGCCGCCGGGCGCACCATCGTCCTCTCGACTCACCAGTTGCGCGAGGCCCTCGATCTGGCCACGCATGTGGCTCTGCTAGTCCGCGGCCACCTGGCTTACGCCGGCAACCGCACCCAGGAGATGCTCGACGATCCCGGTTTCTTGTACCGGCAGTACGGCGAGGCATCATGAGCTTCCTCCGCCAGACCCTCACCATCGCCACCAAGGACCTCCGCTCGGAACTCCGCACTAAGGAAGCCCTTAACGCGTCGCTCGCCTTCGCCCTGGTCATCCTGCTGCTGTTCAGCTTCGCCTTTGATCCCACCTCCGAACAGACCCGGGAGATCTCCGGTGGTCTGCTGTGGATTGTGTTCGCTTTCGCCGGTGCCCTGATTCTGAACCGCAGCTTCGCACGCGAGATCCCCAACGACTGTCTGGACGCCCTGGTGGCAGCTCCGCTGTCCGGCGGCGCGCTGTTCCTCGGCAAGGCCCTCGCTAATCTCGCCTTGCTCCTGGCCGTCGAGCTGTTCTGCCTGCCAGTCTTCGGGATCTTCTACAATGTGCCCTGGACCCAGCAGCTTTGGCCCCTCCTGTTGGTACTGGTGCTGGCCACCTGGGGACTGACTGTCGTCGGGACTTTGTTCAGCGCCTTGACCGTCAACCTGCGGTTGCGTGAGTTGATGCTTCCGACGCTGGTCTACCCCATTATGATCCCGGACTTGATCGCCGCCATTCAACTGACCACCCCCCTGGTCATGGGGCAGCCGATCGCCGGCGATCTGATGGTGGGGCTTCGGCTGCTGGTTGCCTTCGATATCATCTTCACCGCCCTGGCCCTGGCGCTGGTGGAGACTGTCTTGGTGAGGTAAAGTATGCGACAGAAAATCCTGATCATCCTGTGCGGCCTGGCGGCTGTCCTGCTGGCACGAAACCTCTACGTGATGCTGCTGCGGTTGCCCGACGAGGTGAAGCAAAAAGCCGTCTTCCGGATCATCTTCTTTCATGTGCCGGATGCCTGGACGGCCTTTCTTTTCTTTTTAGCCGCCATGGTCGTCAGCATCCTCTACCTCCGCACCAGGGACCTGCGCTACGACGCATTCGCCGTCGCGGTCACTGAAGTGGGCCTGGCTTTCGCCATCGCCAACCTGGTCACGGGCATGATTTGGGGCAAGAACATCTGGGGTACGGCCTGGGCCTGGGACGCCCGGCTGACCTCCATGCTGGCCGGGTGCCTGATCTACGCCGGCTACCTCATGCTGCGCCACGCGGTGGAGGACCCCACCGAGCGGGCAAAGAACTCCGCCGTGTTCTCCATCATCGCCTTCGCCGATGTGCCTATCGTGTTCTTTTCCATCAAGTGGTGGAAACAATTACAGCACCCGCCACCGGCGGTCTGGGGTGGTGGGTACATGGACCCGTCCTATTGGAACATGCTGTTTCTGAACTGGCTGCCGCTGCTGCTGCTGGGCATCGTGTTCGTGGCTATCCGGATGCGCCAGGAGACCCAGCAGCGCGAAATTGACGCTCTCCGGCGCGCCGCGCACAGCTTCTAGCGCTCCGCGTGCCCCGTCCGGCAAGGAGGATTAAGAAATGGGTTTCTCTCACATCTTCTGGAGCTTGCTCCAAGTTGCGGGCGAGTACTCGCCCGAGCAGTATGCACGCAATTTCCAGTTCCTCTTCTATGGCCTCCTGGCCGCCTGGCTGATCCTATGCGCCTACGTCGTCTCTCTGGTTGCGAGAGAACACAAGATCAAACGACAATTGGAGAGCCTTAGGCAAATCGTGGAACACCGGGAGGGTCCAGACAAGAAATGAAAAGACGGAACCTGCTACAGATGGCTGCCGGCGGCATGCTCGGCAGCATCGTCTCCAAACGGGAGCTGGCGGCGCAGGAGCGCGTCGAGCGCGCCACACGCGGCCTCCCTGCTCCTAAGATCAAAGACGTCACCGTCATCGCCACTGCGCCCGCCGGCTCGCGCTTGTGCGTGGTCAAAATCACCACCGACCAGGACGGCCTCCAGGGTTACGGCTGCGGCACTTTCACCCAGCGCGCTGACCTGGTGGTGGCGGCGGTCGAGAGATACTTGAAGCCGTTCCTGCTCGGCAAGCCCACCGATCGCATCGACGACACCTGGCAGGCCTGCTACAACAGCTCCTACTGGCGCAACGGGCCGGTGTTGAACAACGCTATCAGCGGCGTGGATCAGGCCCTCTGGGACATCAAGGGGCGGCAGGCCGGCATGCCGGTCTATCAGCTCCTGGGCGGCAAATGCCGCGAGGCGGCTGACTGCTACGGCCATGCCGGCGGCGCCGAGATTCCCCAGGTCATCGAGAGCGCCCGCCAATGGATCGCTCGCGGCTTCCGCCACGTCCGCGTCCAGATCGGAGTGCCGGGCATGTCCGGCTACGGCGCCGGTGGCGGCGAGGCCGCCGTCAAGGCCCTCCACGACGGCCCCGTGTACGAACCGGGTCCTTACATCCGCCGCGCGCTGAAAATGCTCGAAGCCTGCCGCAAGGAACTGGGCGAGGAGATCGAGCTGCTCCACGACATCCACGAGCGCGTCTCCCCCAACCAGGCCGTCCAGTTCGCCAAAGACGTCGAGAAGTTTAAGCTCTTCTTCCTCGAGGACCCTCTTTCCCCCGAGGACATCGCCTACTTCCGGCAAATCCGCTCCCAATGCGCCACCCCGATCGCCATGGGCGAGCTCTTCAACAGCCCCCACGAGTGGATCCCCTTGATCGCCGAGCGCCTCATCGACTACATCCGCATCCACATCTCCCAGGCCGGGGGCCTGACACCCTGCCGCAAGATAGCCGCCTTAGCCGAGTTGTTCGGCGTCAAGACCGCCTGGCACGGCCCCGGTGACGTCTCCCCGGTCGGCCACGCCGCCAACGTCGCCCTGGATGTGGCCTGTTACAACTTCGGCATCCAGGAATACTCCGCCTTCAACGAACGCCTCCAGGAGGTCTTCCGCGGCTGCCCCCTCCAGAAGGATGGCTATCTCTACCCCAACGAAGCACCCGGCTGGGGCATCGAAGTGGATGAGAAAGCCGCCGCCAAATACCCCTTCGGCGGCGGGTCCGGCCGCTTCGGCAGACTCAACGGCGGCTGGGGCGAAATCCGCCGCCGCGACGGCACGATTATCAAGCAGTAGGCGGTTCGTGCTCCAATAAGTAAGGAGTTCCAGATATGAATAAACTCATGCTCCGATTCTGCCCGTTCCTGCTCCTGGTCGCTCCGGTTCTCTCCCCGAGGCTTCAGGCGCAACCCGTGGTCAACGCCGTGCTCAACGCCGCCAGCTATGCGATACCCGGCTTGCCGCACTCCGACATTGCGCAAGGCTCGATGTTCGTCATTTTTGGCCAGCAATTGGGGCCTGCTGCGCTCCAACAGGCAACCGTCCCGTTTGGTCCCCAACTGGGGGGCACTTCGATTCGAATCAGCGGTGGAGGCGTGACCGCCGACGCCATCCTGATCTACACCTCCGCGGCTCAGGTGGCGGCGATCCTGCCTTCCCGGATTCCGCCGGGTAACGCAACGATTACCGTGACCTACCTGAACAGGACCAGCGCGCCAGCCAGCATCCGCGTGGCGCGCAGCAGCTTCGGCATCTTCACGCGCAACCAGGCGGGCAGCGGGCCCGGTATCGTCCAGAACTACAATTCCGCCACCGACCAGCCGGTCAACGCGCTGACGGCGCCCGTGCGACCCGGACAGGTTATGATCCTGTGGGGCACCGGTCTGGGTCCAGTGAGTTTCGACGAAACACAATTGCCTCAGGTGGGCGACCTGAACGTGGACGTCGAGGTTGTGGTGGGGAACAAGAGCGCCCGCGTCCTCTACAAGGGGCGGTCGCCGCAGTTTCCCGGCATCGACCAGATCAATTTCGAAGTACCCGCGGACGCCCCCGTTGGCTGTCATGTCCCCTTGGCGGTCCGGGCGGGAGGGGTAGTGAGCAACTTCGCCAGCATCACCATCGCCTCGGCTGGAGCGGTCTGCTCCGACGCGATCGGCTTCTCGGCCGCCGATTTCGAGAAACTCCGGACCACGGGCCAGTTGAGGATCGGCCAGGTGGCTCTGATCAAGCAAACGTTCGTAGACCTCAAGGGAACCGTGGACTCGGTAACCGCATACTTTAACCGCCACGACCAGGCTACGGCTGTGAAAGCCCTCAGTGTCGTAAAGGAGTCCTATCTTCCGTATGGCACCTGTACGGTGATTTCGGGCCGCGTGGTGGCCGACAGCAATGAGCTTCCCGGCGACCCCACCGTCGTGCAACGCCTCCGCGGTGGGGCATCCATCAACCTCCAGGGCCCGCGTGGCGCCAAACAGTTCGAAAGGCGTGGTGGTGACGCCAACTACTATGGCGCCTCTCTCGGCGGCGGGCTACCGGGATTCACGGGCGATTATGGCCCTGAGTACCTCGTGCCAGGCCTGTATACGGTAGACCATCCAGCCGGCCCGGATGTCGGCGCCTTCAGCGCCACGCTCACGCTGCCGGCCCCCATCGAGTGGACCAATCGGGACAGCTTTTCCGTGGTCCGGCGCTCACAGGATCTGACGGTCACCTGGACCGGTGGGGACTCCGCGAAGGAGTACGTGGTCGTCGGCGCCAGGTCACTCGACACGGCCCGCCAGGTCGGCGCGGGAATCGCGTGCATGGAACGGGCGTCAGCCGGCCGATTCACGATACCGTCGTGGCTGCTCTCGACGCTGCCGGCTTCCTCCGGTCTCCTTCCCGGCACGATCCTGCCCGCGAGCAACGTCGAGTTCAGCACCTATACGATCGTCGAGCCGGCCCGGTTCCAGGCGCAGGGGATCGATGTGGGCAACTTCGGCTACGAGCTGATCAACTATAAGTTAGCGGCCATTCAATAGCACCAGCCGGGAACCTGGCACGGCGCCGGCGACGTCTCCCCCATCGGGCACGCGGCCAACACCGCTCTGGATGTGGCCTGTTACAACTTCGGCATCCAGGAGTACTCGCCCTTCAACGAGCGGTGCAGGAAGTTTTCCAGGGCTGCCCGGTGATGAAGGACGGCTACCTGTACCCGAACGAGGCGCCCGGCTGGGGCCTCGAGGTGGACGAGAAGGCGGCGGCCAGGTACCCCTTCGGCGGCCCCTGGAACCGGCTGAACGGCGGCTGGGGCGTGATCCGCCGGCGGGATGGGACGGTGATCAAGCAGTAGGATCAGGCTGGCCGAGCGGGCGACTCAGGCGTTGCCCCATTCCTCGTGGGTGATTCCGGCTTGGCGGAGGATCTCGCTAAGCAGAGCCCACTGATATCGCCCCTCCGATGAGGATTGGGAATCCTGACCTTAAGGGTGCCCTTCTTCATGAAGTGATGGCGCCCGCCGGAGGTCGGCCCACTGAATCCGAGGCTCCGCAGTTTCCGGATCAGCTCCCGGCGTGAGATCGGTGGGGGCATCTCTCACGCCGCCGCCCGGCGGAGGTCACAGCGGCCCAACTTGGGGATGGGATCATTGTCTCGGAGCTTGAGCAGGAGCCACTCTTCGAGAACTTCCTGAAGCTCGCTGCGACACCTCTCCAGGGACCGCGCGTTGGCCCAGACCCCGGCGAGGCCCGGGACCTCTCCGAAATACGTGCCGTCATCCAGGATCCGGTAGCGAGCACGGGTCATGGCCTCGCGGATATAACGGCTCAGCATCCTGAGGTTCATTAGAACACGTTTTGGGCGAGCGGGGGGCGCGGGGCAGGGGCCTGCAGACGCGCGGTGCGCAATTTGGGCTGGCGCTGCGCCG
>CAVRZY010000145.1:0-24928 GCA_963725415.1 uncultured Acidobacteriota bacterium
TCTGGTTGTAAGCGGAAGTCCAGGACATGGCCGTGGCCAGCGCGCCGTTGGCGGTCCACAAGATCGGCGCCCAGAATCCCGCCACCCGTGACCCGCTGACCCGCCGGGCGATCGCGCCAACCAGCGCCAGGTTGGCAAACTGGGTCAGGAACACCCACACGCGGAAGGGAAGAGCATCCAGCCCGAAGACCGCCGAAAAAGCCATGAAGAAGACACGCTCGCTCCAGGGCCGGATGGTCCCCTGCGCCATGGGCGCAAACACGGCCCTCCAAAACTCCCCCCAGCTATGGACGTCCTGCCGCAGTTGCAGCCACGCGAAATCGTCGGCCTGGAACCACGCCTTCAGACCCAGCCAGTAAACCAACAGGCACAACAGTGGGGGGGTAAGCCAGTACGCGGCACTGACACAGGCGCCCTGGCCTGTGTTCGACAGCTTCATTTCGGTTCCAGGCCAATCATGGTTACTATGATGCCCAGTTCCCGACGGTCCGTCCCCCCGGGCGGCAGACTCTTGTCCAGAGAGAAATCAACCGTCACGGCGCTGCCGCTCAGAGCGCTCGCCGGCACCTCGCGCGTGAAGACGTACTCGCCGGTTTGGGTATATCTTTCCGGCGGGAGCGCAACATTGCCCACCGTGGCTGTCAAGGTGACGGCTTTCAACTTTTGGATAACCGGATCGGGCACCGTGAGTTTCACCTGGAGGGTCGCCCCTTTTTGCGCTGCCAGGCCCGGAGGACGCAACACCACCGAAAACTTCCCTGCGGTCCAGCGCCAGGCGTTCTGCTCCAGTCCGTGAAAGCCTTTCAGAAGCTGGGCAAACGTGCGCGGGTCGGCCACGTGCACGGTACTGGCCAGCGCCGGTGGTTCCTCTTCGGTTGCCTCGACTGGGGCTTTTGCCTGCCGCCGGCAGCCGGCCGGCAGCAGGCTCCAGACCGCCAGCGAAATCAGAAACGATCTCTCGATCAGTCTGCGCATTTTTCAACCTCGACCAGACAATTGTAGAAAGTCGGCCCACCGCCCACATCCGTCAGGCGGTCGGAAGTAAGGACGTTGACATTACGCCGCTGGGGCGCTTTCTTGTTCCAGCGCACCGCAGCAGTGCGGACCACGCCCGGCGGCACGGCCGTCTCCACCTGCGTCGTCAAGAAGCAGCTCCCACGATCGTTGAACACCCGCACCCGGTCTCCGGTGACGATCCCGCGCGGAACCGCATCCCTTTGGTGCACCCACAGCGTCGCGGTCTCGGCGTCCACCTCCGGCCGGTAGCCAAAGCTGGAATTCAAGCCCCCGTCGCTCTTCGCTGAGACCAGCTCCAGCGGGTAGCGCCGGCACAGTTCTTCCGGCCCCAACCGCGATTCCACCGGTGGCGTGTACTCCAGCGTCTCGGCGTGAAACTCGCACTTGCCGGAGGCCGTGCCGAATCCGCCTTCGGCGAACGGCAGAAAAGGTTCTCCCTGCGGCGCCACGCGCAGGCGCACGAATCTCTCCCGCTCCAGTTCCTCCAAGGTGATCCCGCGGACGAAGGGCTGATCCGAATCCAGCAATGTCCGAATCATGTCGTCTTCGGACTCCCTGAAGCAGGCATCCTGGAAGCCCATCCGTTCCGCCAGCAGGCGGAAAACTTCGAGGTTGGACTTGGCCTCGCCGGGCGGCGCCAGCGCCGGACGGGCCAGTTGCAGGTAGTAGTGTCCGTAAGAGTAGTAAACGTCGGTGTGTTCCAGAAAGGTGGTGACGGGCAGCAGAAGGTCGGCGTAATCGGCCGTGTCCGTCTGGAATTGCTCCAGCACTACCGTGAACAAATCTTCCCTTCGCAACCCCTCCAGCACCAGGCTCTGGTGGGGCGCGATGGCGGCCGGATTCGAGTTGTACACCACAAGCCCCTGGACGGGGGGCTGGTCGAGCTCTGTCAGCGCCCTGCCCAGCCTGGTCATGTTAACGATCCGCGCCTCGCGCCCCAGAGGGGAGTGAAACTGGAGGTCGGGCCGCTCCAGACCTTCCCGATTCAACTGGAAGGCCCCGGAGGGTGTAAGCAGAAGCCCGCCGCCGGCCAAGCGCCAGGAGCCGGTCAGGGCCGGCAGCAGCGAGATGGCGCGCACCGCCAGACCGCCCCGTTCGCTGCGTTGCACGCCGTAACTCAAGCGGATCGCGGCCGGCTTGGTGGTGGCGTACTCCCGCGCCAGAGCCACGATATCCTCGGCACCCAAACCCGTCAGCGCGGAGACCCGTTCCGGTGGATACTGCCTCACGCGCTCCCGCAGCGAATCGAATCCCAGCGTGTAGCGCTCGACGTAATCCTGGTCGTAAAGCCCCTCGGCGATGATGACGTGCATCATCCCCAGCGCCAGCGCCGCATCGCTGCCCGGGTAGACAAAAAAATGACGGTCCGCCGCGCGACCGGTGCGGTTGCGGACCGGGTCGATGGTGTAGAACCTGGCGCCCTTGCGGCGCGCTTCCACGATGAAGGGCCACAGGTGCACGTTGGTGCCCAGAATATTGGCGCCCCAGGCCAGGATCAGCTTCGAGTGCCGGAACTGCTCCGGCTCGGTCCCCAACCGGATGCCCAGCACCTGGTCCAGCGCGGCGCCCCCGGCCGACGAACAGATGGTCCGGCCCAGCCGCGAAGCTCCCAGCCGGTGGAAGAAGCGCCGGTCCATCCCGGCCCCGTTCAGAAATCCCATGGTCCCGGCGTAGCTGTAAGGCAGGATCGCTTCCGGACCATGTTCCTTGGCGATGGCCTTCAGTTGAGCGGCGATCCGGTCCAGGGCTTCGTCCCAGCTGATGCGCGTGAAGCGCCCTTCCCCCTTTGCGCCTATACGCTTCTGCGGATCGAGCAGCCGGTCCGGCGAGTACTCCCGCTCCAGGTATTGCGTCACCTTGCCGCACAGGAAACCGCGGGTGATGGGATGCTCGGGATTGCCCCGCAACCGCGTAGCCCTGCCGTCTTCCACTGTGACCAGGATGGAGCAGCAGTCCGGGCAGTCCAGCGCACAAACCGAGTGGCGAACTTCCGACACTCCGAGATTATAACAGCAGCCGTTAGCCGCTAGCCCACGAGGGTGCTGCAACCCGCCCCGTTTGGGATGCGTCGAAGCGAGCAGAGGCAGTGGCCGCAATGGAACGTCATCTTACGCAGATCCTCAGGCTGGCGTTGGCCGCGTTACTGTGTGTTCCCGCCGGGTTGGCCCAGGCCCCAGCCCCACCCAGAAGTAGCCGCTCCCTGGAAAAGGAGATCGCCCTGGGCAGGACCTTGGCCGCAGAAATCGAGGGACAGGCGGAAATCCTGGCCGATCCGGCCGTCGCCGGCTACATCGACCGCCTCAGCCAGAACCTGGCACGCCACTCCGGCGTCAGCTTCTCCTTCAGCATCAAAGTCATCGACAGCGGCGAAGCCAGGGCCATTGCCCTGCCCGGGGGCTTCCTGTTCGTCACGTCCGGGCTGACCGTCCGCGCCGGGACGGAAGCCGAACTAGCCGCCCTGATGGCCCACCAGATCGCTCACATCGCGGCCAGACATGGGATGCGGCTGGCCTCCCGCAGTCAGGGCACGAGTGCGAGCACGGTTCCCCTGATCTTCGCGGGTGGCTGGACTGGCGTGTGTACCCGCTTCCCTCCCGGCCCGCTGGTCCCCAATTCGCTCCAGGGCTTTTTGCGCGGCTTCGAACAGGAAGCCGACCTGCTGGCTTCCGAGTACCTTCACAAAGCCGGCTACGACCCAACCACCCTGGGGTCCCAGCCGTCCGCCGATGACCGACCCAAGGTGGTAACCACCTCGACATTCGACGACATCAAGGCCCGCCTCACCGCAGCGCCCCCGGCCAAGCCCCGCCCCGCGCCCCCCAGCCTCAAACACTGAAACTTGCTCCCGGGGCCGTCCGGCGGTAAGCTTCAAGGTGGGGGGAGTTATGAAAGCATTTCTGGTGGCGGGCTTCATTCTCCTGTTTGTCGCGGGCGCTTTGGCGCAGCAGCACGGTGTGCTGGTCGGGGCGCAGATGCCCTACCGAACGTATGGCTCACGGACTGGATTCGGGAACGTGCTGTTTCCGGGCACGGGGAATGCTCCGCCCTTGAGGAGCCCGTTTTCGATCACCGATTCCACCTTCGCGCGGCGGCTGGGCGCTACCATTAGCGGTTTCCCGCCCTACACCGGCGCTCCGTCCGGGAGCTATCGCGGCGGGTATCGCGGTTCCGCCATGCTCCCCATGTTCTATCCGCTGTTCGTCGGCGGCTACAGCAATCCTTATCCCTACGAGCAGCAGCCCAATGTGACCATCATCTACCCCGTCCAGACAGCGCCTCAGGTCACCATCAATCAGCAGTTCGGGCCCGAGCCCGCGCGCCCGGTAATCCGCGAATACGGGCCTGGTAGTTGGCCGAATCCTCCGGAGAACTCCGGCGCAAGAGCCTATGAGGCGCCCAGCGAGGACCAGGTCGTCTTCCTGATCGCGCTGAAGGACAGCTCGGTCTATTCGGCGGTGGCTTACTGGGTGGAAGGCGAGACCCTGCACTACGTCACCCCCCAGGGCAAGCACAATCAGGTCTCCCTGGACCTGGTCGATCGCCAGGTCTGCGAGAAGTTGAACCAGGGCCGCAAAGTGGAGTTCCGCCTGCCGCCGGCCAAGTGAGCGGGCCTCAAGTCCGGAACGAGCCGGGAGTCACCACGTCGTAATCCCAGTGCGGCGGAGTCCCGAACTGCCGCGTCGAGCGAACCACCGCGCGCTCCTGCTGGCTGGCCATCACGGCCTGCTTCAACGCATTTCCGTCCCAGCCGCGCTCGGCGCGAGTTCGCAGTTCTGTCTCGACGGAGGAGTACTCCGGCCTGCCGGCCAGATTCACCGTCTCCTCGGGATCCTTGTGGAGGTCGAAAAACTGGGGGGGATAGCCGTTCACCGTGATGTATTTCCAGCTCCCAAACCGGACCATGCGGATGGGCTCGATTGGTCCTTCGCCGAGGTATTCGCAGATCACCGCGCGGTCGCGCCCGTCTTGGCTGCCCCCGAGCAGCGGCAACAGGCTGCGGCCATCCAGAGGCGTTTCCACCTTGGCCCCTGCCAGCTCGGCCAGCGTGGGAAACAGATCCAGCAGCGAGACCGGCGCCGCGATGCGTTTTCCCGCCGGAATCCTCCCCGGCCCGCTCACAATCAGCGGCACGCGAGCAGACCATTCCAGCATCAGCCGCTTGGACCATTGGCCGTGTTCCCCCAGCATTTCCCCGTGATCGCTGGTGAAGATCACCACGGTGTTCTGCGCGAGACCCAGGCGTTCCAGCTCGCTCAGAATCTGTCCGACCCGGTCATCGATCCAGGAGACCATGCCCAGGTAGTTGCGCCGCGCTTCCCGGACGCGCTCGTCGGGCAACTTCTCTTTGTCCAGCCCGTGATGGATGATGAACCACTCGTAGGTCGGGCTGAGCCGGCGGATGTCCCCGTAGTCCTTGGGCAGCGGGATGTCAGCGTCTTTGTACAGGTCGAGGAAATCCTGTGTGGTGGTAAACGGATCATGCGGCTGAGTGAAGGAGATGTTCAAGAACAGCGGCTGCTTCTGCCCTGGCAGAGCGTGCTGGCGTAGCCGCTCCATGGCCCGGTCGAACACCATCTGATCGAAGGCAAGCTGCCGGTTCCACTTCGAGGGGCCCAGCATGCGCAGCATGGCCTGCACGGAGGTGCCTTTGTTGTAGACCGGGCCGAGACGCCAGTTCGGCAGCATCGAGAAGTCCGCCGGGAAGATGCACGGAGTCAGCCGTTCCTCGAATCCATGCAGTTGATCCGGTCCGATGAAGTGGCATTTACCGGCCACTGCGGTGCGGTAGCCGGCCCTTCGCAGGTAGTGCATCAGGGTGGGCCGGTGGGCCGCGAATTCCGAGGCGTTGTCATAACTCTGGACCGCCGCCGGCAGCCGGCCGGTGAACATGGAAGTGCGGCTGGGAACGCACAGGGGGCTGTTGCAGTAAGCGTTTTCGAAGAGAGTTCCGTTGGCCGCCAGCCGCGCCAGGTGGGGCGTGCGGGTGATCCTCTGCCCGTAGGGGCTGGTCATGAAGGGAGTCATCTGGTCGGCCATGATGAAGAGGATGTTCGCAAGCCCGGACGCTCTCCCGGCGCTGCCCTCGGGCTGCGCCGCTGTGCTGGAGCCGGTCGCGGCCAACACGCCGGCCGGCAGTTCCATGAATCCTCGTCGTGTCATTGTGCTTTCTCCTCAGGACGCCAGGCGGCGCACAAACTCGACATCGCCCTCCAGGAAATCGTACTCCGGCAGCCGCTCGCGCGCTTCCCAGCGGATCTGTTCGAACCCGCGATTGGAGGGCTGGCCCCGGTACTCCCTCACCTCATAAAAGACCAGCAGGATGGGAGCGCGCTTCGGGTAGCGGAATTCGTAGCGGGTGACTTCCCCTCCGATGGAAGCCTGGATGGCGAGTTCTTCTTCGAGTTCCCGCGCCAGCGCCGCGCGCGGGTCCTCGCCCGGCTCGACTTTGCCGCCGGGGAACTCCCATTTCAGATCGTGCCGGTCCCCGGCCTTCCTCTGGCAGATCAGCACCTGCCCTTCACGCTCGATCAGGGCAGCAACCACCATGACCGGAGATCGACTCACCAGAATTGACGATTGCCGATTTTCTCATTGACGATTGGCCGATGCACGCCCGGAAGCCGGAGTGCAACCGTCAATGAACCAATCGTCAATGAATCAATCGTCCAGAATTGACGATTGACGATTTTCTCATTGACGATTGGCCGATGCACGCCCGGAAGCCGGAGTGCAATCGTCAATGATTCAATCCTCACACCCTCAGCCAGCCGGGGGCCACCTTCTTGAGACCCAGGATGGAGTACCCGTCGGTGACCTCGACCACCTGCGCGTTGGCCACCCGCATGGCCAGCTCCATCAGATGCTTGCCGGAAACGCTCTCCGCCGCCACCAGCCGGCCTTCCGCACAGGCTGCCTCCAGTTCCGGCCGGTCCGGCAACTCCGCGTAGACGGGCACACCCAACAAGTCCAGTGCCTCTCTGCGCGTGAACTCCGTGCGTTTCGACACTCGGTTCAAGATCAGCCGCAGCCGCTGGTCGCTGTAGCTGCTGCGGAGCAGAGACTGGACAATATTCTTGGCCTGGAACAGCGCCGGCACGTCGGGGGTGGATACGAGGAAGACCTCATCGAACTCATCCAGCAGCACCCGCGAGAAGAAGTTCAGGCTGCGCCCCAAGTCTGCCACCACCCATCCGTACTGAAGGCGCAGAAAGCGAAGCACGTCACGCACCTGCTGTGGCGCGACGGGCTCCTTCGAGGGACGCTTGCTGGGGGCGGGGATGACATCCAGCCGGGGCTGGACGCTCCAGACCAGTCCCCTCCAGTAGCCGGCATCCAGCCGGTTCACGACGCGGGCAGCATCCAGAATCGAGTAGGGCGTGTTGGCTTTCATGACCAGGCCCACGATCCCTACCTCGACATCCAGATCAGCCAGCAGAACATCGTGCTTGGTGGCCTGCTGAAGCCCGACCGCTACGTGGCAGGCAATGGTGGTGGCGCCGCAGCCGCCCTTCGAGGAGAGGTATCCAATGAGCCTGCCGACTGGGCGGCGGCCGCCTCCTGCTCGGCGCGCTGCTGGCAGACGTGGTCCACCGCTTCGCGCACACCTTGATCCAGCGGAGGGTGAACAAACTCGCTGGCTCCCGCGCGCAGGGCCCTGAGAATAGTTTCGGAATCCGCCGTGGGGTGGACCACGACGACCGAAGGGGGGCAAGGCACGCTCTTGATCCGTTCTGCCACGCCATCGAACGGATCGTGGAACTGGGGGGCGTCGATGAACAGGAGGTCGGGAGTCAGTCGCTTCAACTGCCCCTGGAAGGTTGACCACTCGATGACCCTGGGTTGGTCCAGCACTACGCGCACCGGCAGGCCGTCGAGACACGTGCGCACCTCGTTTCGCAGCTCGTAGTCGGCAACGACTAGTGCAGCGGTCAGCAAGTGCATTGCTCGCCTCTCCTCCACTGCCAGCGTCCCGAACTGCCAGTGGCATCTCGGGATGCGGAGGGCCTGCCTCCCACAGGTGGAGGCCGGCTGAGTGGCCCGTCGCGGGCCCTCCTCAGCTCCCGCAGTCCGGTAGTAGTCCCGTCTGCGTCTTCGAAATAGCCGCCTGAATCAACAAGTTGGCGTGCGCCTCACACCCTGCCGGCGCACCCGCGAGGGTCTCTCCTACCAGCCTTTCTCTTCCTGGATCCCCAATGTCCAGGTTGTGCTCTCTGTCCGCCTCCGTTTGGGAACCATCCGCACCCTCTGCCTGAGTTAACTCCTCAGTATGTACGGCCATAGTTAGTTAAGTCAAGCCAGTCCCACATAATTCTCAGACGGGTCGAGAAAAAAATTCTGGCGCGTAAGTTTTAGAAACTAAATGATCGGGAGCGTGGGCATAGAACTACTAAAGCCCACAGGACCTCCTCACCCTTTTTAGCCTATCATCCCCCCTGTTTGCGCCATTTCATCAGCGCCGAGAGCGCCATGACTCACCGCCCGTACCTGGCCGCCAGATCGCCGCTCGGACGCACCAGTAGCAAGGCCGCCCGACCCGGCTCCAGCTTCACCTCAAAGTCCTTACCACTTACCAAGTCGCGGAAGGAAACCCGTTGCGCCGAGGATGATTCCGAAGTCAGCACATACAGCGTGGCCGCTTCCAATTGCGTCGGGCAAATCAGAATTCCCGGGTCCTGCACTTCGGTCGTGTAACTCGGGCGGACCTTCGCCTGGTTCAAAGCATATCGGTAGACCTCGCCAATGGCCCTGAGGTCGTCGTTCAGCTCGATAGGTAGAGCAAAGTAAATTACTCTGCCTTTGCCCACCTGCTTCTCGGCGAACGCCGCACCCGAGTCCAGAAACCCGCGCTCGAGATAAGTGCACTTATCCCCCGAGTAAGTGAGCCGTAAGTCGCCGCCCGCCCAGTGAACCAGGTTCTCCCGGCTATCCAGCAGGCCGGGCCGGTAGTCGAGTCCCAGCGCCTCCTGCCGAGGTTGCGCGTGGAAATGCTCATCGGCGTCGAAGCGTCCCGACAGCAGCAGCGTGGCGCCAGCGCGAACCTTATCCAGAATGGTCTCCCAGGCCTTCTGGTTCAGCACCCAGGGAGAAGGCAGAATGATGAGCTTCGGGTTGCCCAGCAGCTCGATCTGGTATTCGCCGGTCACGTAAGCCGAGGCCCGGGCCTGATGATACAGCGCTCGTACGCACTTCTGCTGCGCCTCCAGCGCGTAGCGGTTGAACACCGAGAGCTGAAGCGACTGCGGCAGCACGATGGCCACTTCGGGCCGCCTGGCCTGGCCCAGCCAGGGCGCGGCCTTCTGGGCGAATTCCCCTATGGCCCCCAGCATGTCCACCCACAGCTTGTTCGAGCCGTCGCTGCGTTTCATGCCGAAGGTGTCGCCCCGTCCCCAGTCCCATTGCAGGGCGCCGCTGTTGGCGGCGGCCAATCCCAGCGCCAGCTTCCGCTCCAGCAGGCCCAGCGAGGTCACCTCGTCCCAGCGCCAGGTGCCGTCCATCCGCCACACCGGCTGCACCCCGGTCTCGCCGATCAGGTTGGGCAGGTCGGGCCGTTTGGCCACCACCGAACCCCACAGCAGCGCGTCGTCCTGCCACCAGGTGTGGTTGACGGTGAAGTCCACGCCCGAGCTGCCGTAGAACTGGTTCAGTAGCCGGTTGGTCACTCCGCCTTCGTCCTGGCCCACCGTGATGAGCTGTTTGTTCCCCGTCGAGCGGATGGCCGAGATGATCTCCGCAGCCCAGTGGTTGAACGCATCCTGGGCAAACCGGTTGTAGTCGATGGCGCGGGCCTGTCTGGCGCTGCCATAGCGTCGCAGCTCGAGATCCTCCGCGGCCGGTAGCGGAATCCTGCCGAAGCTGCCCAGCTCATCCGGGGTCGCGTCCCAGGCGTCAGCCAGCTCGCGAATGTTCCCGTAGCGTTTCTCCAGCCACTTGTTCCAGGCGGCAACTTCCGTGGGATCGCCGTTCGGAATGGTGCGCCACGGCCGCTTGGGATTCGAAAAGCTGGGCTCGTTGATCAGGTCCCAGCTCAGATAGGGAACATTCCGGAAGCGGTTCACGATCGAGTACACGTAGTTCTTCTGAGCCCGGATGGCGACCGGATCGGTGTAGGGATTCGCGCCGGCCCCCAACTGAAAGGACTCCTGCCCCGGATACCGCCGGATGGTCTGCGGGTCGAACGCGAAGAAGGTGAAGTGCACCTGGATGTTGTGGCGGGCGGCGGCATGCAAATAGGCCTCCAGCGCCCGCAGGAAGCGCTCTTCGGCGCCGCCCGTCAGCCGGTCCACAAAATCCGCATTCCCGCCCCAGATCCCGGTGCGGACGAAGGTCACCCCGTGCTGCTCCATCTCCGCAAAGTCCCGGTCCCACACGTAGGCATTTCCGCCGTCCTCAAACCGATTCCCATAGACATCCGTCGAGAAGTAGTTGGTCCCGAACGGCAGGAACGGAGCGCCGTTCTTGGTGAAGTAGTCGCCGCGAACTCGCACCGCCGCGCCGCTCTGGAGCAGCTTCACGTCCCTGGACCACAGACCGGTCTGATACGTCTCCCGGACCTCCCCGTCTTCCTGGTATGTGGCCCGGACAAGATACAGACCCGGGGGAAGCGCCTTCCGGAACTCCACGTTCGTGGCCACCGTCTCGCCGGAGCAACTGACTTGCGCAGCCGCCAGCGGCTCGGCGCCCGAGAGCAGTTCCACCTGCACCGTGCCTCTGAGCGGCTGGCCCAGGCGCTGCTTCCTGGCGTTGCGCAACTGCACTACCACCTGCGGGATCTCACCCTCGACCAGCGTCGCGTTCTGCACCTCCAGCCGCAGCCAGGTCGCCCCCTGGCGGGCGTATTCGGCGGCTTGCTGAATCAGCGTGACGCCGGCCGGCGACGACCAGTAGCCCGGCTCCGGTTCGAAGTTCAGAAACACGCAGCGCGCGCCCAGCATCCCGGAGTCTCTCGTAAAATCCCTTTTGACCACCGGTGCGGCTGCCTTCTCGCCGTTCGCGTCCAGGAAATATCCCATGCCCGCGGAGCCTGTGACCACGTACACTCTGCGCGCTTCGAGCCTCCACGGGCCGGAGAAAGGCATAGCCGTCACCCCAAACAAATTTGGTGAAATTTGTCTGAGGCGCCTGGTAGCTGTGCGAGAACCCCAGTTGGCGGGAATAAGTGTTCTGCACCCGCCCGGCATCGAAGCCGCCGCCCTTTCGGACCACCGGGACAAACAGCGGTCGGCCACCCAGAGTCAACAGGTTCCCCCCGCCCTCCAGGTGCGCCAGGATGGCCTTCCAGCCCTCGACCGGCGCCGCCGAACCGTACGGCAGCACCAGCAAGTCGGCCTCTTTCAGCGCGCCCGGCAGCTCGTCCAGTCCCGCAAACACGACCGGCTGCATAGCCTGAAGCGCCTGCTCCAACGCCGTCCGGGGAACCGCCTGGCTCTCGACAGTAGGAAACCCCTCCTGCCAAAAAACCACCACCTTCCCCTGCGCCACAAAGGAACAACCCAACAGCACCGCAATGCCAACCCGCTTACACACACGCACCTCCACACCTGACCTTACACCACCACAGCGCGCTTTAAAGTGGCTCTCTTCAGAGCTGGTCCATCATGTCGAGCAGCCCATTGACGATGGCATTTTCGGCGCAGCCCTTCTTGACGCGCGAGGTCGTGATTTCGTAACTGATCTGCGCATAGGCGGCGTCGTCCGGCAGGTAGCCGCTGGACCCATTGCAGTGGGTCAACATGATGGTGTGGGAGAAGGGCGATTCCTTCTTCAAGCGCTGCCCGATCATGGTGAGGACCTCGCCGGAGACCCCGGCCAGCGCGATGTGGTTGAGCATCAGCAGGGAGAGGCGGATCTCGACCGGGTCGCCATCCTGGAATTGATAGTTGGGGAAACGGGAGCCCCGCACGAACCTCTGTCCGGGGCAGCTCACCACTTTCTCGATCCCCCGAATGCGCGCGCGCGGCGAGGTCTGGATCTGTGCCGCCACCCGAATTACCTCTTCGCCCAGAATTCGCCCCAGGTCCGCCACCGGCCCGAACTCGATCCCAGGACCATAGATAGTGTTCTGATCTCCCGCTGCGCCGCTCGACCAGGGGGCCACCACTTTGTCCCCGAAATGGTTCTCGATGAACCGCGAGGTCGCCCCAGGAACGTCGCCGGTGATCTCCAGGTTCCTGGGCCCCATGGCCACGCCGTGGACTGCATAGTTGCTGAAGATGGCGATGGGTTCGCCGGCAAGGGTCTCAAACTTGATCACGGCCACCGTCTTGTCCGTCGGCCCGTCCGGGTTGAAGCCCAGCCGCATATCGCCATCCGCCGTCCGCGCCCGCCGGTTGATGTTGACGTTCGCCTTGCCCTCGCCCGCGCCCGCCCGCGCCGGCTGAAGGCTCGCTTTGGCCTGCCGGACCGCTTCGAGGATCCCGTCCTCCACCTTCGCCGTGTAGGCGACCTTCTTGGCATCCGCCTCGCCAGTGGGTGCTGCCAAGGTAGGCGCTCCGTGAGTGTGGACGCCGGCCAGCAGAACATTCTCGCGGGGAATTCCTGTTTCCTGCGCGATCCGGCCGGTGATCCTCTCCCACAACCCATGCGAGAGACCGATCAGGTCGCACGTCACGATGGCGGCCTGGCTGGTCCCGTCATCCAGCGCCACCGCGCGCACGTAGAGGTTGTCATGGATGCCTTTATGCCCCTCCGTCCGGCCGCCATATCCGCTCATCACCAGCGCCGCCTCTTTGGCCGGCGTGATATCCACCCGCGCCGCACCCGCCCGCAGGCTCCCTTTCTCGACTCCCGCCACGACCCCGATAAACAAACACACCAAACCGCCCAATCTCAACACCATCCCTCACCGCCTTTCGCCTATTGACTTTACCAATTCGGGGACAGGCTACGAAACCCCTAAATTCGCGTGAGAGCGCCCCTTCCCGTAGGGTTGGCTATTCAGTGATTTCCAACAGCGCCCAGCCGGGAAGAGTGGCGGGCTGATTGGAGAGGAAAACGATGCGGCGGGTTTTGGGGAAGGGAATCCCCGGGTTGATGGCCTTGCTGTACAGTGGCACCTCGCGCATCAGGCGGCGGTAAGCCTCGGCGTCAGTGTCAAGCCAGCCGGTCTTGGCGAGTAGGCCGCTGCCCCAGCCCATCGACAGCAGACAGGCCCGACCGCTGGCCCGGGCGGTATCGAGGCGGGTCTCGAGGTGGGCCAAGGATTTGTCAAGCAAGGCCAGCCCGGCCCAAGCCGCATACTGTTTCTCGACGCGGAGCAACTGAGCGGCGTACTGATTGGCAGACTCCAGCAAGGTTACGGTGGTGACGGGCGCTTTCCAGTGCAGTGCCCGCAGAAGCTCCGGTTGGGTGAGGTAGAGATTCTCGCGCCAAACGCCTTCGAAGATGGTGCCCGGCGCCGCCATTTCGGCAAACAGCGGGGTGCTCTCCTCGGGCCGGCGTCCATCCACTGTGCCGCGCGGGGCCTGTTTCCAGCCCAGCTCGAAGCGGCCCGAACCGCGTGGCTGGAGGGCGGAGACGCGCAGCAGGTAAAGCTTCATGACCGAACTGGGGACAGGGGCGGAGTCGGCGGCGCCGATGGCACGCATCAGGCTGGCGCCGGGGACGCCCAGGGCGCGTTCTTCGGCTGCCTCCGAGGGCCGCCTCGAGGTGCGATCCGTGATGAGCCGTTCGGCCTCCGGAGGCAGGCCCTCCTTCCACTGGGTGAACAACATGCCGGTGCGCACGGCCCCCTTGATCGCGCTGCCCGGCAGGTACGGACCACTCGGGCCGGAAACGAAGGTAGGGATCTGGAGGCTGTCGCCCCGCGCGCGTTCCCAATAGGCGGTCGAAGAGGGATGCTCGAAGGGGATGCGGCGATCGGCGAAATTCTGGGCGAACCCGCCCCAGGAGGCGAAATCGAGCTTGTCGGCTCTCTTGAGCTGAGTCAGGTAGGTTTCCAGGCGCGGTCCCTTGGCCAGCAGGCGGAAGATGCGGCGCTGATCCAGGACGTTGACCTGGTCCTTCCACACCATGTAGTCGATGGGAGAAAGCTTGTGGCCATCGCCCACCAGCAGCGGGGTGAGGCAGGTAAGCCGGTATCTCATGGCCTCACCTCGGCCGACCGGAGCGCAATCGGAATCGCCAGCGGGTAGCCGGCTCGGTAGACCGGATGGGGGAAGCCGTCGGGAGCCACGTTCGGCGCCCAGCCGCGCAGCGGGGCGTGCGAAACCAGCACGGAACCCTCCTCCACCATGCGCAAGACTCTTTTCGATTCGCCGCAGCGCACCGGGCTATCGACGCGGCCGCCGCGAGTGAGGATCGAGTAATTGCCGCGCTGCCAGTCAATGGCGTCCTCCTTGGCCGGGGCGAACAGCGAGAGGAGCCAGTGGGCGGTTTCGGCGGGCGGAGCTATATCGGCTGACAGGCCCTGAGCCTGTCCTACTGGGGTTTCGGAGAACTCGGGTGGGGCGGAGTGGCCCCAGCCCAGCGAGCGCTTACCGCCCAGCCCGGTATCGGCCAGCAGGCGCAAGGCAGATTGAACGGGAGTGGCCCAGCGCTCGCGGGCCTGCTCATCAGCGAACGCGACGATCGCCCACAGCCCGGCGCCTTCGGCAAACTCCAGGCAGGCCGCGGTATGAACCTCGACCTGGGGCGAGAGGCGATCCACCGAGGCCCGGGATCGGATGACGGGGCGGAATGGGCCGAAGCGAAAACGGCGCTCCAGCGGGAGCAGGCACTGGCTGGGCCCGTCCACAATCCAGCCATCCTCGTTCAGGGGAGCGTCGCCGAGCAGAGCCATCACCAGGGAGAGAGGGACGAAGCGGGCGCTTTTCCAGCGCACCTTGGGCGAGGCCGCGGGAGGCCACAGGGTTCGCGGAGGGACCACGAACAGCAGCTCCTCCAGGAAGGGGAAGCAGGAGCTGAAGCGCGCCGCGGGCTCCTGGGGATTTTCGACCGTCGCCGCCAGCCACTCGGAAAGCAGGCCCAACCGCTCCATGGCGTGGCACACGGCGGAGAACAGCGTATCGCTGTGATAGATGCGGTCCACCTGATTGCGGGCCCCGGAATCGGGGCCGCTGCGCCAGGGTCCGGAAGGCCGCAAGCGAACCAGGAAGGCAGGCTCCATGATCAATCGGCGAGCTTCTGGGCGAATCCGGGCTGAGTGGCCAGGGACTGGAGCGCGGCCAGGTCGGCGCCAGCCAGCAATTGCTCTTCCGGAGCGCCGGCCGAGTAGAAGGCCCGTTTGCGCCAGGTGAGCTTCAGATTGCCGAAGCGGATGCGGCCGCTGCCGCGGGAGCCGCCCCCGCCCAGAGCGTCATCCTCCAGCAGGCGCAGGCCCTGCACCAGGGGCGGCAGCAAGGCCTTGTCTTCCTCGCACAGGACATCCAGCAGCAAGCGCACGCGGAAACGCGCGCCGGCGGGGACGCGCTCCAGGGTGCGAGGGTTGGCCTGGGAGGTGATGCGGTCGATGGCGTTTTCGCTCTTGACCTCGGTCAGCTCGTCGTCCAGATTCTCGCGCATCTGGGGCGTGATGCTGTCGGGATCCAGCGGGGCGTCGTAGACGGTCAGCCGTGCGGGGCTGGCGGAAGCGCTTTCGATGGGTTCGCCCACCACGCGCTCCATGCGGCCGGGATTGCGCCCAAACAGCAGGCAGATTTCATCCTCCGGACGGTCGCTCTGGTGAATGCGAACTTCCTGCCCTTTGCGCTTGGACAGGTAGACCAGCTCGGCGGGCACGGCCAGGCCGCAGGCCTGCTCGAGCAGCGCGCGGAGCTTGCCGCGCAGCGAGCTGCCCGGAATGTAGGGGCGGCCGAAGGCGTCCTTCACGACCGGATTGTCGGCCCCTCCGATCTCCAGCGAGCCTTTGCCCGCCCCAATGTGCAGGCCGGTCTCGCAATAAAGTTCTCCGTCCAGGATCAGCTTGCCAATGAGTTTCAGTTCGGTTTCGGCGGTGTGGGAGCTCATGCTACCTCGTTATTCGTTGTAGGCCACGATGGCTTCAAAAAGATCACGGAAGCGCTCGTAGCCACGCGGGTCGTTCTTGCGGGTGACCTGGAGTAAGAGTTTCTCCAGCATGTCGAGGCTGCGCAGGGAGTGGCGCGCGATGGTGTAGGCCAGCCGGGCCCGCAGCATCACGAAGTGGTGCTGGCGTTCGTTCTCCGGGGCGCGACAGGCCCGGCGCACCGAGTTGTACAGACGCCGCAACTGGCTCTTGGTGCCGGAATCCATGTCGCGCATCCGGCTGACCACGCTGTGGGCCTGGTTGTCCAGGTACAGGCTGTCGGCGATGAGCTTGTCGAGATCGATTTCGGGCGGGCCTTCCATGCGGCCGCGCTCGAAGCGGCGGTCCTCGCCTCGTCCGCCCGAGTCTCTGGGAGCGCCTTCGCGCGGGCCGCGGCCCTCGCGCTGAGGACGGCCTTCGCGATTCCTAGTTTCCTGCTGAACTTCGACCATGGTTTACACCTCGGTTAACAATCTTGCCCATTCCAGAGCCACCAACCCGGCCGGCCGGAGTTTGACCTGAGCGGCGCCTTTGCCCATCATCTCATTGGAGAGATGGGCGCGCAGCTTCTGATGCTCGCGATCTTTGGCGCCGGCAAGCACGCGGTTGAGGCGGCGCTGGAAACGCCAGGGCTTATCGAAACGGTTCTCGGTTCCTGCGGCCCAGGCCGGACCGCCTTTGCGGTAGAAGGCGCTGAGCTCGTTCAGGAACTGGCGGGAGGAGCCAAACTCGGTCACCATGCGCGCCAGGGTGTCCTTCAATTCGGCCGCGTCGGCCAACTGGCGCCACTCCAGAGTGCGGCTCAAGACGAAAATGCAATCCTTATCAGCGGCTTTGGCCAGCTCCAGACGCTGGCCAGCGTCGGCGTAGATCGAGACCAGAGGCGTCTCTGGCTCGGGGGCCAGGGCGAGCGCCATGGTGATGGTCTTGCCTTCCGGCCCCGGAAAGTCCTTCAGGTTCTCCTCAGTGAAACGATGGAAGAGACGCTGCATTTCGCGGGCCAGAGGGAGGAGCGCATCCCAGGCGCCATAGACGGCGAAATCGTCACCACCCGAGTAAAGGATGGTGACCTTGCGCCAGAACTCGGGCTGGGAGCAGAGCACCTCGAGTTCTCCGGCGAAGAACTGCTTGTAGAGCACCGACAGACGGACGTGCTCCTCGATGGTCTGGGCGCGGCGCAGGCGGATGCGGAAGCTGTCCACATCGCCGCGCAGGACGCCCCAGGCGCGGCGGCCCTCGGCGCGCGAGGCCAGCGTGGGCAGGTCGGCGGGGCACCCGCCATCGTCGCTGGGGGCGGCGTGGCGGGCCAGGGGGATGTCGTCGGCGGCCCGGCCAGGCACCAGGCTCCAGGTGTGTTTGCCGGGTCCCAGCAGGATGCGGGCCGGCCGCTCCGGCCACCAGCCGGCACTCTCGGCCTGCCACAGGTTGGGGCCCAGTTCCTCGCTGAAATAGCCGTCCGGAGTGACCGGGGCGGGCTCGGTGAAGGGCTCGAAGGCTTCCGAGTTCAGGAAGGCGGCGGACGCCCCCAGCTTGCGCTGCAACTCGTCGGCCAGCCGCTTGCGCACCACGCTCCAGTCCCCCAGGTTCTCGGTGAAGGCCCACAGCAGCTTGAGCCGGCCGCCGCTCAACTTCTCGATCTCGTCCCCGGCGTTCCTCAAGAACTCGCTCGCCGCCGGCCGGGCTTCGCTGGGCAGCACCAGCAGGAACTGCCCCCCGCCGCTGGAGCCCAGCAGGACGCGCGCCAAACCGAATTCAGTCAGCAACGCGCGCGGCAGCACCTCGCTCAACAGCGTGACCCAGTGGGAGCGGCCCACCAGCAGCATCTCGGGCCTGGAGGGAGAGTCGTCTTGGCAGACCTGCGCGGTTGACAACAAGAATTCTTCTATGCCCAACAGCTTGCCGTATAGAAGAATTTGCACAGACATGAAACGCGAGACCCTTCGGAATGGCTTAGTCTACCACAGCGGGAAGGGGGAAACTACAGCGGGGCCGGCGGGCCCCGCGGGACGCGATCAGGCGGCATCCCGCCTGGGATGCACCTGGCGCTTGATCTCCCTGATTGAGGAGCGCTCCGCCACCTCCAGCTCGTAAGCCGCCTGAAGGTTCAGCCAGACCTGAGCGGAGGTCCCCAGATACCGGCCCAGGCGAAGAGCGGTGTCGGCGGTAATGCTCCGCCGTCCGTTTACGATTTCGTTGAGCCGGCTGACTGGCACCCGCAGTTCAAGCGCCAGCCGGTTAACGCTCATACCCAACGGTCTGAGCACGTCTTCTTTGATGATTTCTCCAGGATGAATGGGAGGCAGCAACTCCTTCTCACTGACCGGCATACTTACCCCCTTAATGGTAGTTCACAATTTCCACGTCGTGCGCGTTGTTCTCTCGCCAGACGAAGCAGACCCGCCACCGACCCTGGCTGCTTGGGCCGCTGTCGCTACTGCCCCACCCCCAGCAATCGGGCCAGCACCGGCAGGGGCACGGCGCCGGTCTTCAGGGCGCGTTCGTTGAACTCCGCTACCCGGAATTCGGCGCCCTTCGATTTCTGGTACTGCTCGCGCAGGCGCTGCCAGTCGCGCCAGCCAACATAGTAAGTGGGTAGCTGGCAGGAGGAGAGCTTTGCCCGGCGCAGTTTGGCGGTGGCTTCTTCGGTTTCCTGAAAGGTGTCTTTGATCATCAGGTCGAGCGCCTGCTGGTCGGTCATGCCCAAAGTATGCAGGCGGATGTCCAGGATGACGTTGCCGATCACGCGCAACTCCTCTTTCTGGAACGTGAGGCGGAGTTCGGGAGCGTTGTCGAGGAAGCCGGCCTCCAGCAGCGTCTCAGTGGCGTACTGGGCCCAGCCCTCCACGTAAGGCCCGTTGCCGAGCACCGCGCGCACCACGCGGCGGGCCTTGGGTTGAACGTCGTTGGCGTATTCGAATTGCACGTAATGGCCGGGCATGGCCTCGTGGATGGTGAGCAGCTTGAGCTTGTAGAAATTGTATTCCCGGAGCTTGGAGGAGATGCGCTGCTTGGGCCAGTCTTTGGGAATGGGGGTGACCCAGTAGAAGGCGCCGAGCTGGGGCTCCAGCGCGGGTGCGGACATGAAGCCGCCCACGGCGTAGATGCCGCGCACGAACTCGGGGGTGGGAATAACGCTAAGGTTGTCGCGTGGCGGCAGAGCCAGCAGATTGCGGGAGCGGACAAAGGCGCGGGCCTCTTCCAAATCGCGCTTGGCGTCGCCCATGTAGGTATCCGGCGTAGCGTGACGGTCAGCGATGCGGGCCAACGTTTCCCCAATCAGCACGTTCTGGTCAGCGTGATCCGGATGAGCCGGATACCACTTGCGGTGAAGGGGTAGGGCGAGCTGATACATCTTCTCGCGCACACTCTTGAGGTCGGCCTCGGCCGAGGCCAATACCTGCTCGGGGGCGCGGCCGGTGCCGAGCGCGTAGCGGAACTTCAAGGGATAGGTTTCCCTGCCCAGACGCCAATCGCTGGTTCGCGCGGCCAGTTCATTCTTGAGATAGGCATTAAGAGCGCGCAGAGCCTCCAGGGCGCCGGCGGCGGCGCGGTCGTACGCGGCGCGCTGCGGCTCGGGCACTGTGCCGCGGATGGTCTTGTCGATGAGGCGGATGTTGCCGTCGTTCTCCTCGATGGCCACGGTGATCCAGATTTCGGGAGAGTCAGCCAGGTTCTTCTTAGCCTGCTCCAGGAAGGCGGGCCCCTTCTCCAGGCGCGCGATGATGTGACGAACCCGTTCCTCCAGCGGCGCATACTCGAGCACGTGGGGTTGGAAGAGAGCGTTCCCTAGAAGCTCGACGTAGAAAGTGGGGTTGTGGCGATAACTCTGAATCCGCTCGAGCTCCAGCAGCGCCAGCGCAATCTGATCGCTGACGATGTCGTAGTCGGCGCGGTCCTCGGAACTGAGTTGGTCCGGCGCCAGCTTCGAGAGGCGCTCCTGGAATTGGCGATAGAAGCGGCGCTGGGCCTCAAGCGCGGCCGGGCTGAGGTCGTCCAGCAGCTCGTCCAGGTTCTTGCCCTGATGGCGATGGTAGCCGACCCCGGTGGCGGAGACCGGCGAGAAGGCCAAGCTTGAGTACACAAACTCCTCGGCCAGCGGCAGAAAGCTCTCCTGCTTCCGGGGAGCGCAGCCGAGGAAGGTGAATAACAGGGGGAACAGCCAGCAGCTCTTGCCCATGAACTGAATTCTAGCCTGTCAAGGCGGCCTGTGGCCCGGGCAAGGGGAACCCTCACCCCTCCGCCCCGCCCTTGACCAGCTCCAGGAAGGCCTTGGCGGCGTGACTGAGGGCGCGGCGGGCGGGGTGGATCAGGCGGATGTTGCGGTCCACGTGCAGCTCCTTCACGTCCACCTCGCAGAGCAGCTTCTGGCGGATCTCCTGCTCCACGCACATGCGGGGCAGGAAGGCCACGCCTTCGTTGCGCTGCACCATGCGGCGGATGGATTCGACGGTGGGCATCTCGACATCCATGTTCAGGGGCACCTTGTGGCGCTGGAACTCGCGCAGCACGGTCTCGCGGTAGGGCGAGACCACGTTGTGGGCGATGAAGGTCTCCATGCCCAGCTCGGTGATCGAAACGGACTTGCGCGGCGCGAAGCGATGCTTGGGCGAGACCACGAAGGCCAGGTGGTCCCGGTAAATGACGCTAAGCACCAGGCGTTCGTCGCCCGGATCGTAGCTGATCACCCCCAGCTCCAGGTCCCCGTCCAGCAACTGGGCCGGGATCTTCGAGGACAGGCAGCGCCGCACCTGCACCTTCACCTTCGGATAGAGCCGCCGGTACTGCTCGATGTGCTGCAACAGGTACAGCGTGGTGGACTCGTTGGCCCCGATCACCAGGCGCCCCGCCGCATTGTCCCGCAGCTCGGCCAGCGAGTTCTCCAAGTCCTGCCGCAGGTTCTCGAACCGCCGCGCGTACTCGGCCACGATGCGCCCGGCGTCGGTCAGCAGCAGCTCACGGCCGGAACGGTCGATGAGCCTCTCCCCGAGCTCGTTCTCCAGGCGCTGGACGGCCAGCGAGACGGCGGGCTGAGTGCGCAGCAACTTCTCGCCGGCCCGCGAAAAGCTCTTCTCGGTAGCCACGGTCAGGAAAGTCTGCAACAAGTACAGTTCCACGCGGTTAATGGTCTCCTGTAGTCGGATTAAACCCCCTTATGTTATCACAGTGATTTATTGGGCGCAAGAAAATTATAAATTTGTCAAATTCAGTGGCCATAGCGATAATGGCCAATGTGTCCGGCAGGCGGAGAAACAGGCCGGCTGCCGGATCGAGCAGCCAGAGCGCGGGCGGAGTAGATGAACAATCGCGTTTACATTTTCGACACCACGCTGCGGGACGGCGAACAGTCGCCCGGATGCAGCATGACGGTACGGGAAAAAGTGCGCATGGCGCACAAGCTGATCGAGTTAGGAGTCGATATCCTGGAGGCCGGTTTCCCGATCGCCTCGCAGGGAGATTTTGAAGCGGTCGATGCGATCAGCCGCGAGTTCCCGGGGGCGCGGGTGGCGGCACTCGCCAGAGCCTGCACCCTAGATGTCGAACGGGCCGCCCGCGCTCTGGAACATGCCCAACAGCCTCGCATTCACACTTTCATCGCCACCAGCGATATCCATTTGAAGTACAAGCTGCGGAAAAGCCGCGAGCAGGTGCTGGCGGAGGCGGTGGCGGCAGTCGAGCTGTCGCGCCGCTACGTCGAGGACGTCGAGTTCTCGGCCGAGGATGCCACGCGGACGGATCCCGACTATCTGGAAGAGATCTCCAAAGCCACGGTGGCCGCAGGCGCGCAAACCGTCAATCTTCCGGACACCGTGGGCTACTCGCTGCCCGAGGACTTCGGGCCGGTGATCGCGCGGGCAGCCAGGGCGCTGGGCGATTCGGCCATCGTCAGCGTGCACTGCCACGACGATCTGGGCCTGGCGGTGGCCAACTCGATTGCCGGCGTGTGCGCCGGCGCCCGGCAGATCGAATGCACGGTGAACGGGATCGGCGAGCGGGCCGGGAATTGCGCGCTGGAGGAAGTGGTCATGATCATGAAGACCCGCCAGGACCGCCTGCCCTACCAGACCGGGATCGTGACCGAACAACTTTATCCGGCCAGCCAGTTGCTGGCCCAGCTCATCAGCTTCGGCCCGCAACCCAACAAAGCCATCGTGGGCAGCAACGCCTTCGCGCACGAAGCCGGGATTCACCAGGACGGCTTCCTGAAGGAGCGGACCACCTACGAGATCATGGACCCCAGGACGGTAGGGGTACCGGAAAGCAAGTTGATTCTGGGCAAGCACAGCGGGCGGCACGCACTGAACAAGCGCTGCCAGGACCTGGGCTTCTCACTGACCCGGGAAGAGCTGGATGCGGTGTACGAACGATTCACCACAGTTGCCGACCGGAAAAAGGGCGTGCTCAACGAAGAGATCGCGGCCGTTGTCCGCGAGGTGGTCGGCGCTACAATGAGCCTGTAGCTTGTAGCCTGTAGCCTGTGGAACCCGCCCACGGGCTACGGACTACAAGCCACAAGCTACAAGCTCTCTATGAACCTCAAGATTCTTGTTCTCCCCGGCGATGGGATTGGGACGGAGGTCACTGGCGAGGCCGTCCGCGTCCTAGAGTACGTCGGCAAGAAGTTTGGGCATGCCTTGTATCTGAGCGAGGGCCTGCTGGGTGGGGTTGCCATTCACAAGACCGGTGCGCCGCTGCCCGAGGAGACGCTGCGGCTGGCGCTGGAAGCGGACGCCACGCTCATGGGCGCAGTGGGTCTGCCCGAATTCGATAATGCTCCGCCAGAAAAGCGGCCCGAGAAGGGCCTGCTGGGGTTGCGCAAGGCGCTGGGCGTGTTTGCGAACCTTCGGCCCGTGCGGGCCTATGCCGCGCTGCTCGATTCTTCGCCCCTGAAGAACGCGCTGGTGGAAGGCACCGACATGATCATCGTGCGCGAGCTAACCGGGGGCATTTACTACGGCACGCCGCGCGGGATCTCGGGGGAGGGTGCCGTAGAGCGCGCGGTGAACACTATGACCTACACGCGCGCGGAGATCGAGCGCATCACGCGCATGGCGTTTCACCTGGCGCGGGGGCGGCGGCGCAAGGTCTCGAGCGTGGATAAATCGAACGTGCTGGAGAATTCGCAGCTCTGGCGGAGAGTCGTCACCGAGGTGGCCGTCGAATTCCCGGACGTGGCCCTGGAGCACGTTCTGGTGGACAACTGCGCCATGCAGCTCATCCTGAATCCTCGGCGCTTCGACGTGGTGCTGACCGAGAACTTATTCGGCGACATCCTCAGCGACGAAGGAGCGGTGCTGGCCGGTTCGATCGGCATGCTGCCCTCGGCCTCGATTGGCGAGCGAAAGCCTTCCGGCGCCTGGGTCGGTCTCTACGAACCGGTGCACGGCTCGGCGCCGGATATCGCCGGGCAGAACAAGGCCAACCCGCTGGGCGCCATAGGCTCGGTGGCCGCGATGCTGGAGTACAGCTTCGGGCTGAAAAAAGAAGCCGCCGCCGTGAATGCCGCCATCGAGGCGGTGCTGAACAGCGGCAGAGTGACGGCCGACCTCAAGCCCGCCGGCAGGCCCGCCACCACCAGCGAGGTGGGAGAAGCTGTAGTTGAGTCAATAAGGAATTGACGATTCATGATTGCCGATTGCCGATTCACGGCTGCCGGTCTTCGTGGGAAATCGTCAATGATTCAATCGTCAATCGTAAATTATTATGAACGCACCTCGTACCATCATTGAGAAAGTCTGGGATGCGCACGTGGTTTCCCGAGCAGCCCGGGGCGCCGGCGCTGCTCTACATCGATCTGCAACTGGTGCATGAGGTGACCTCGCCGCAGGCCTTTGACGGGCTGCGGCGGCGGGGGCTTCGAGTGCGCCGGCCGGACCGCACCCTGGCGACTGCGGATCACAACGTGCCCACCACGGACCGGTCCTTGCCGATCGCGGATCCCATCTCCGCCAAGCAGGTGGCGCAGTTGGAGGAGAACTGCCGCGAGTTCGGCATCCCCTGCTACGGCCTGGCGAGTGAACGGCAGGGCATCGTGCACGTGATCGGGCCGGAACTGGGCCTGACGCAGCCTGGGATGACGCTGGTGTGCGGCGACAGCCATACCGCCACGCACGGAGCTATAGGCGCGCTCGCCTTCGGCATCGGAACCAGCGAAGTCGAGCACGTGCTGGCCACGCAGTGCCTGCTCCAGCGCACATCGAAGACTTTTCAGGTCTGCGTGGACGGCCGGCTCAGGCCCGGCGTCACCGCCAAGGACATTATTCTGGCGCTGATCGCGCGTATCGGCACCGGCGGCGGGACCGGCTGCGTGTTCGAGTATTGCGGTGTCGCCATTCGCGCGCTTTCCATCGACGAGCGCATGACGGTGTGCAACATGTCCATCGAAGCCGGCGCGCGCGCCGGAATGATTGCTCCCGACGAAACCACCTTCCAGTACCTGTACGGCCGACCGTTTGCCCCTCAAGGCGGCGCCTGGGAGGCAGCCGTGGCGCGCTGGTGCCAGTTGCCCACCGACGCGGGCGCGCGCTACGACAAGCAGATCACCATGGATGCCGGAGACCTGGATCCGATGATCACCTTCGGCACCAATCCGGGGATGGGCATTCCCATTACCGCGCCGGTGCCCGACCCGGCGCAGGTGGCTGACCCGGAATCCATCCGGAAGGCGCTGCGCTACATGGACCTCGAGGGCGGCAAGCCGCTGCTCGGGCATCCAGTGGACGTGGTGTTCATCGGAAGTTGCACCAATGGCCGCCTGGCGGATCTGCGCGCCGCAGCCTCGATCCTCAAGGGGCGTAAGGTGAGTCCGAACGTGCGCGTTCTGGTGGTCCCGGGTTCCAGCCAGGTCAAGCGCGAGGCGGAGGCCGAAGGGCTGGATGAGATTTTCCAGGCCGCGGGCGCCCAGTGGCGAGAGCCTGGCTGCTCGATGTGCAT
>CAVRZY010000146.1:0-5020 GCA_963725415.1 uncultured Acidobacteriota bacterium
GGGCCGGGTAGTAAGGCCTTGACTGCTACAGGTCGTTCTCCCAGCGGGCTTCGCGAGTCGTCTCTGCCAGAACGGAGACGGAAACACCCGGTACTGGACGTCGGCGTACGCCGCCGTTCATTGATCCGCCGCACAGGTCACCTGGAGAGCCACGCTCTCGGGCTTGTCAGATCCGAACTCCTTCATGGATACCTTCCATGCGGCAGAACCGATGAGCGGCGACTCGTTGCTGGCGCCGCGGCCTAGCTCGGCTGGGACTGAACTTAGTCCTAGCCTTAGTCTATAATGGGCTTGTGGACGTCAACATCCACCAAGCCAAGACTCACCTGTCCAGGCTCCTCGAGCGTGTGGCGCTGGGCGAAGAGATCGTGATCGCCAAGGCGGGCAAGCCGGTGGCCCGGCTGGTACGGGTTGACAGGCCGGGGGTCAAGCGCGTACTCGGGACCGCGAAGGGAGATTTCGTGGTGCCGGATGATTTCGACGCGCCCCTGCCGGAAGAGGTCCTGGCGGAATTCTTCAAATGAGGGTTCTGCTCGACACGCACGCCTTCTTGTGGGCGATCACGGCTGACCCGCGGCTGTCGGCGGCAGCGCAGCGCATTTTTCTCGGCGGAGGCAACACGCTCCTGCTCAGCGCCGCCAGTCTCTGGGAGATCGCGATCAAGGTCCGCATCGGGAAGCTGCCCTTGCCTCGGCCCACGGATCGTTACCTGCTGGACCAGTTGTCGCGCAACGCCATCGAGGTGTTGCCTGTGGCGGCGTCGCATGTGCTGCGCCTGTTCGAACTGCCCGACATCCACCGTGATCCGTTCGACAGACTGCTGGTGGCGCAGTGCCGAGTCGAAGGTCTACCCCTGGTGAGCGGCGATGCGCAACTGAGCCAGTACGCGGTCGAGATCCTCTGGTAGCCGGCCGGGCCTCAGAACCCGCCCCGCGGCCGATAGCCCGGGCGGGCGCGGACACGGTACTTCTTGCCGATGTCGGTCACGATTTCGACGCTGATTTTGCGGAAGCCTTCGTTGGGGTTGGGAGCCGGGTAGTAAGTGATGGTGTAGGAGTTGCCCAGGTCCTCGCGAATCGATTCGAAGGCCTCGACTTGCCGCTGCCAGGTCTTGGCCCAGTAGGCCTTGCCGCCGGTGCGGGCGCTGATGCGCCGGAACACGCCCGAGGAGATGGGGTCCTTGTTCACCTCGGTGGTGGAAATGACGTAAATGGGAATGCCCTCATCTTCGGCCACCGCGCGGACATCATCCGGGGCCACCATGCTGGCGTTGTCGGGGCCGTTGGAGAAGACGATGATCACTTTTCGTCCGGGGACCTTGGCGGCGTCCCGCAAGGTCAGCAGCAGGGTGTTGTAGAGTGCGGCATCATCGCCGGCCACCGCTTTGCGCAGGCCCAGCATTGCCTCGTTGCGATCCTGGGTGAGCGGGGCGGCGCGGGAGAGGTTGCGGCTGAAGGTATAGACGGCCACCGAGTCGGCGCGGTCCAGCCCGCGCACGAAATCGGCGATGGCGTCGGAGGCGTAAACGAAGCCGCGATACATGTAATTGCTGGTATCGAACAGGACGAAAACGTTGGTGCCCACGAAGGCGTCGGCCGTGGCAACCGGGCCGGGCTTGGCGTCGGCCGGGCGCGCGGCGGGAATGAGCGGGCGCGTGCTGCCGTCGTCTAGCACCTGAAGGGGCGGCCTGCTGCCCTCGGCGAAGGTGGCCACCTTCTCGATGATGCCGTCCTCCAGGATGCGGAAATCGCTGGGCTTCAGCCCGTTAATATACTTGCCCTTGCTGTCGGTGACGGTGAAGGTCAGCACCACCATGTCAACCTTGACGCGGAAGATAGGGCGCTGTCCTTCCTGGGCATGCAGCCCGGCCGCCAAAGCACTGAGTGTGGCGAGGATTCCTAGCTTGCCGGCAATCATAATGGCTTCCTTCTGCCTCTATTGCGAAGATGCTTTCTGCTCGGTCTCCATCTGGACGCGGAGCTTCAAGCGCACATCCTCGCCCACCAGGCGGAGGGACCGCAGCAAAGCCGGCCAGTCCTCCAGGTGCGTGGCGAAGATCCTTTCGACGGTTTTCTGAGTCCACTCGGGGATGAGCAAGTTGAGCTGCGCGGGAGGCACGTGAACCTCGTCGGCCAGAGCGGCCCAATAGAGGATCATGGACTCCCAGCTCTCGGCCATGATGCGGCTGGAGTAGCCCATCAGAGTGGGGAAGGTTCGCAGGCAGCAGCAGCTCGGGCCGATAGGAATTGGTCAGGGTGGGCTTGGGCGTCCCGAAGGCCCTGGAGATGGCCGCATAGCTGACCTGCTCGGGCGATTCGCGCTCCAGCCGCCGGATTTCGCTGACCACAAACCCGGTGGAGTCCTTCTCGCGGCGCAGCGTCTCAGCGGCCAGCACGAACAACTCCGCCGGGGTAATTCTTTCCAAGGCCGCGCGGACTTCGCCTTGCTCCAGCAAGCGGGTGATCCTCCAGGCGCGCGCCGGGGCGGCCTGGCGATCCAGGATTTCGGAAACCTGCTGGCGGCGGCGGGCATCCAGGACCGCCTCGGCCAGCAAGGATTCGGCGTAACGCATGTGCAGGCCGACCCAATGCATCTGGGCGGGAGTGACGCTCCACCAGCGCGGGATCTTGGCGCTCAGGATCATCTGGGGAACCAGGTCGCCCCAGATGAGGGCCTGCTCGCGGGAGGGGACCATGAAGTTCTGCTCGGCCTCGGCCAGCGCATAGGGCAGGCCGGAGAGCGAGCCCATCAGGCGGCCGCCGGCGCTGGAGGGCCAGCCGGTCCCCAGTACTTCGGTGAACCGCCAGGTTTGGGTGTTGCCCTGCATGCCCAGGAAGTCGTGGCTGCGGACGAACAGTGGGTTGGTGATAAGCAGTTGCGCGCCGGGCGGAGCGTAGTGAACGTAGTTGAGCCCCACCAGGGTGTCGCGCAAGATGGGGGCCAGCAGCCCGCGCGCTTCGCGCAACTTCTCGGCGTCGCTGCCGGCGCGCTCGATGGCGGTGCGCAGGTTGAGCTTGCGCTGCGTATCGAGGTGGCGCTCGGTCCAGTAACCGAAGGCGAAGGCGTTCTTCTCGACGGCGGTGAGGCTGGCGCGAGGAAGCTGAATCTCCGCGATGCGCGCAGCCAGGCGATTCACCAAAGCCGGGTTCAGCTTTTCGCCGCGGGAGATGCTTTCCAGGTGGTCGGCCAGATCGAACAGGACATTCAGAGAGAGCAGGCGCTGGGCTTCCAGGATGCGGACCATGTCCTGCATGACCCGGTTCTGAGAATCCGAATCGCTGGGGCGGCTGAGGCCCGCCAGCAACTCGATCAGGCGGTCCTGGGGGCGCGCCGTTTCCGGGGAACGGGTGGCTTTCAGCAGCAGCCTGACGCCCGCGCGCCCGCTCTCGAACAGCTCGCGGTTGCTCCGGACCTTGGCGAAGCCGGAAAGGATTCCGGCCAGCGTCTCATCGGCCTCGGCGGCAGGGATGGAATTCTGGCGGCAGAAGATCTGCCAGAGGCCGACCAGAGCCTGCATCACCCCGGCGGTGTTGGAGCGCAACTGGAGGTCGCCCATGCGATTGATGGCCTGGGCGGTGTCCAGGAATTGCAGGATGGTCTGATCGCGAAGCGAAGGGGCTTCGGCAAAGATGGGGTACTGCGCGCCGTAGGCGCGGTACTCGCGGGCCAGGCGGTCCACGGTGGTGGCCTCGAGCGGCTGCGCGCGCCAGCGGTTGAGATCGCTGAGAGCCATGAAGATCTTCAGCGGCTCGTTCTCGACAGCCTTGCGGCAGAGCGCGAACAGGGCTTCGACGACATCGTCGGGTTCCTTCCAGGAGTTGGCCAGACGGGTTAATCTACCGTCGTACCTGCCGTGCGGATGACGGATGAAGAGATTCTTCCAGACCTCCAGGTTTCCGGGGATGTGGGGGCGGCCGTCGGGCTCCAGGCGCAGCCGGTTGGTCAGCAGCATCATGTCGGTGTTGGAGCGGAAGACGGGCCGAGCCGGGCCAGGGCTGGTGACGCGGCCGCGGACAGCCATGTAGAACCGCTTCATGCGGGCCGGCTCGGTGAGGTAATCCCTGAGGGGGCCGTCGATGCGGGCTAGCGCGTCGAAGAAGCTGGCCATCCAGCCGTCGTCTTTCGAGATCAAGCGCTCGAAGAAGGCGGCGCCTTTGTCCGGGGACACGCCCACCAGCTCGGTCCACATGGCAGCCGAGCGTGCCCCGCCGGGACTCACCGCCTTGCCGCCACGAATGGCGAACATGCCACCAAAGAAATCCAGTACGTGGGCGAAGGCCTTGAGCCGCTGCATGGGAACGCTGGTGCGGAGCTCGTCGGCGGTTTCGCGATCCAGCTTGGAGAGGCCCAGGTAGAGCCGGCACAAGGACGGGTCGCCCAGGAACATGTCGATGAACTCGCCGGCCTGTCTCTCCTTTGCCGGCGCCCAGTAGTCGGCGCCGTAGAGGATGGGAACCAGGGTGGGTTTGAATTCGTAAGTGTACGGCCGGTTGGTGCGAAGGGCCTGCTCAAGCTCCGCCAGGGGGAAGCCGGAGTCGATGGTGAGGAAGGCGCGCGTGGCGTTGACGGTTTCCAGAACCACTTCGCTTCCGCAGCCCCCGCGCATGCGGTAACCGAGGATGCGCAGCAGCTCGCCGGTCTGTGAGGACTCGCAGGTTTCGATGCGGATGGTTTGCTGCTGCCCGGCCAGCTTGGTGAGTTCGCGGGCCTGGGAGAGGTAGCGGTTGATGAGCTTCATGTATTCGGTGGGCTCCAGCGCCTCGCCGCCGGTGGAAGCCTGGTAGCCGTTGGTGACCACGTTCCTGGCGAGGGCCGGCAGAAGCTCGGGGGAGCCGACGTCAGCGGAGACCGCGGCCATGCGGGAGAAGGAGCGCAAGGGGCCCGGAATTCCTATGGTCTGCGCCTCCTCCGGGGCGGGGCCGGGCTTGGGGGCGGGGATCGAGCTGGTCCCCTCGGTTCCGCCGGCCGCGCGGTACTCTTCGAGGTGCTGGCCGGCGGCGCTGCGGTCGCCCTCCAGCAG
>CAVRZY010000147.1:0-8761 GCA_963725415.1 uncultured Acidobacteriota bacterium
CGCAAACTCCTCCCGGAAGGGCTGGAACAGGAAGTGTTCGTCGCGCTGCTGGATCCACTTGCGTATCCAGGCCCCCAGCGCTTCCTTTGAATAGAGCCGCCCCACCAGCTTCAGCTTGCGAAACTGCTCCTGGGTGGTGTACCAGACCCACTCCGGGATGTCGGAGATCCAGGCCTCGGCCTCGTACTCCTCCAGGCGCCGCACCAGGTTCTCGTTAGAGAAGTTGTGCAGGCGGCAAAAGATCTCACCCACGATGCCGATGAGCGGGGTATTGGGGTCGCGGCGCACGGGGATGCCCCGGAAGCAGTCGCGCGCCCGCACCAGGGCCTCGCGCAAGGCCCGCAACTGCACCGGCGGATCGATCGGACTTTTCTCGATGCTCTCGCAGACATCCTCGAGGCACTCCGCGTAAACGTTCTCGGTCTCGCCCTTGTGCACCTCGTAGGGCCGGTAGTGCAGCAGCAGCTTCTGCATGATGTCCGCGGCCACCAGGGCCCGCCAGCCGGTGCGAATGAAGGGGCGGGCCAGATCTCCCAACCCGTCGTAGGCATTCCCGCTGGTAGGCGAAAGCACCTGGGTGTGCGGAAAGCCGTTCCTATCGAGCACCAGCCGCAGGTAGGTGGCGTACTGGCCGAAGCGGCAGGGACCCTCCGCCGTGGGCATGAACAGCACTACCTTGGAGGGATCGGTGTGGGGCTGCTCCAGCACCCGCATGAAGTCCCCGATGGTGACCTTGGCCGGGTAGCACTCATCGCCCGAGGTGTACTTGGCGCCCAGCTCGCGGGTGCGATGGTCGGAGGGAGGCGTGATATCGGCGTCCAGGCCAATGGCGCGAAAGGCCGCGGCAAAGGTCCGCCCGCTGCCGTATCCCATGGGCGGGATGTAGACTCGTTTGCCCTTTAGTGGATGCTGCCCGCCGCCAGCGCGGCTTCCCTTGGGGACTTGTAACATCGCAGAATCCCTTTGCTGTCGAGGTAGGCCTCGCAGCGCGTCATGTAGCCGGCATCGTTGCCGTGCCCGTCGAATTGCAGCACCAGCAGCGGCGCGCCCGCCGCCTCCCGGGTGTAGTGCTTGATGTAGGAGTCGGGCCCGCACTTGAAATTCGAGATGTAGATCACGTGCAGGTCGGGCCGGGTGGCCGCCACACGCGCCGCCGCCAGGATCTTCTGACCGGAGGCCCAGTACATGTTCGGATGCAGGTCGCCGATCGGCTCCCGCCCGCTGACCAGAAAATCGAGGGGGATGACGTTGGCGCCGTAGCGGTGGCGCAGCTTGCGCGGGATGTCGCAGTTGATGTTGCGGTCGTAGATGTTGTAGCCGCGCCCAACCAGCAGGATGCCGGGTTCGCCGGTGCGATCGAGCACTTCGAGCGCGCGGCGGCCGGCCTCCAGCAGGCGCTCCTGAAACTCGCGTTGCGCGGTGTAGGCCGCGTCCACGGCCCGGTCGCTGGAGCGCCGGTTGACGCCCAGCCGCTCGACCGCATCAGCTAGGCCGCTTTTCACCTGCTCGCGCCCGAGCTGGAAATGCAGGCGGGGCACTAGGAACTTGTGCCGATGCTCCTCCAAGCCCGGAGCAGACTCGAGCACGAAGGGCAGAGTCTGGTTCCAGGGGCAGAAGTGCGCCACGCCAGCGCCTTCGCCGGCCTCCGCGTCCAGCATGTTGGGCACCAGGACATAGTCCACTCCCGCATCCAGCAGCGCCTTGGCGTGGCCGTGAGCCACCTGGACCGGGTAGCAGGGCTGCGCCAAGGCCAGCTCGACGCCGTCGGCAGCGATGGTGGGATCGGTGCCCTGCGACAGCACTACCTCGCAGCCCAGCTCGGTGAAGTAGCGGTGCCAGAACGGGTACCAGTCGAAGGTGGTCATGGCGCGCGGGATCCCGACGTAGAGCTTTCCCGGTTCGCGCTTGAAACTCGACGCGATCAGAGGCCGCCCGCTGAGCTGTTCCAGCAGCCGCTCGCGGAAGACCAACAGGTCCTCGATCACCGGCTTGCGCCCGGTGACCGAGGGCTTGCGGAATTTGTCGGAGCACTTGTCGCCCCAGTAGCTCTTCTGCCCCTCGATGGTGAATTCCTTGATGTCGCAGAGATTGGAGCAGGCCTGGCAGACGAAGTCCCGGCTGCTCAGGGCCAGGCGCGTCAGATCGTAGCCGCGGAAACGGCTCCATCTGCGTGTGGCCAGCTGCCACTGCTGTGCGATGAGCGCCATCCCGATGGCCCCGATCACACCATTGTGCGGCGGCACGGTGATCTTCTTGCCCAGCAGGCCGGCGAAGGCCGCAGCTACCGAATCGTTGTAGGCCGTGCCGCCCTGGAAGTAGATCACCTTCCCGAGGCGCCGACCCCGCACCACGCGATTCAGGTAGTTCAGCGCGATCGAGAAGGCCAGCCCGGCGACGATGTTGGGCACCGTCTCACCCTGGTGCAGCCAGCCGGTGACGTCCCGCTCCATGAACACCGTGCAGCGCTCGCCCAGGCGCGTGGGGCCGGGCGCGGAGAGGGCCAGTTGCGCGAATTCCCCTTTGATGTTGATACCCAGCTTTTCGGCCTGCTCCTCCAGGAACGAGCCGGTGCCGGCGGCGCAAGCCTCGTTCATGGCGAAATCCACCACCACGCCGTTTTCGATCGAGATGAACTTGGAGTCCTGGCCGCCGATCTCGAAGATGGTGTCCACGGGCTGGCCGCCCAGCGTGTTGCTGATGTGCAGGGCGCCGGTCTTATGCGCGGTGATCTCGTCATTCACCACGTCGGCCCCCACCAGCTCGGCGATCAACTCGCGCCCCGATCCCGTGGTGCCCACCCCCTGGATGAGCAGGCGCCGGCCCCACTCCCGCTGCACCTCGGAGAGACCCTGCTGCACCGCCTCGATCGGGCGCCCGGCCGTGCGCAGGTAGACGTCGTGAATCACCCCGCCGAACTCGTCCGTGACCACCACGTTGGTGGACACCGAGCCGACATCGATGCCCAGGTAGGCGGGGATGGGAGTGTCCCCCGGCGGGGGGACATAACGGCCCACGCGGTCGCGCAGCAGGATCACGTTTTCCATCGACAGCGGCCGGGTATCCTGGACCGGCTCTTCGGCCTCATGCTGGCTGAGGCGATGGATTTCCCGGAGCGAGCGCTTGCGGCGCTCCTCGGACTCCAGGATGGTAGTGCCAATAGCGCCGCACCAGGCGTACAGCGGAGGCACGAACAAATCGCTCTCCGAAAGCCGGAAGGCTTCGCGGAGCGCGGCGGTGACGCCGGAGTTCTGGGAGACCGCGCCGATCAGAACCACCGGAGGGGTGACCGGCCGGCCCTTGACGATGCTGGCCTTGAAGTTGCGCGCCACCGCATCGCACAGCCCGCGCAGGATCTCCTCCGGTTTGTAACCCTTCTGCTGAGCGTGGATCATGTCGGACTTGGCGAAGACCGAGCAGCGGCCGGCGATGCGCGCCCCGCATCCCGCGGTGGTGACCACGGCGCCCATCTCCTCGACCGAGTAGCCCATGCGCAGGGCCTGCTGATCCAAAAAAGAGCCGGTCCCGGCCGCGCACTCGCCGCTGCGGTCGTAGTCCACGATGCCGCATAGTTCAATGTCCGCTTGTTTCTCCAGCCGGATGTATTTCGAGCTTTCGCCGCCGATCTCGAAAACCGTGCGCACTTCCGGATAGAACCGGGCGATCATCCGAGCGATGGCCTTGAACTCGTTCTCGAAGTAAATGCCCATGATCTTGGCAATGGTGCGGCTGCCGGAACCAGTCACCCGGATGCCCTCGATTTTGGTTTCCGGGATCACCTCGTAGAATTCCTGGAGCAGATCGTAGGTGGACTGGATGGGGCTGCCGGCCATGCGGCGATACTCGGACAGCACCAGGGGAATGCGGCGGCCGCCGCTGTCCCACTCCAGCAGGCGGAAGCCGGGTTTTTCTGCGCACAGCGCCTCCAGTGTGCTGCGATCCTCGGGCCGGCCCAGGGCCGCCAGTTTCAGACTGATCGCGCCAATGTCCAAGCCAAGATTGACACTCATGCGGATGCTGAGTTGTGCTCTATCGATCCATGATAGCCCAATACGATGATTTCTAAAGCGCTTGGGACCCGAAACGCGCCTTTTGCCCATCGGGCGCGGTGGTTCTAGGATTGAATGGCGTACCCAGCAGTCCCAGCCAGCAAGTTGGTACTGTGTCCGAAGGAGGCTGAATTTGCCTAGGAGGTTCGCAATGAGACTGTCAGTGCTGAGAATGGCGGGGCTCGGAGTGTGTCTTTTGTGGCCCGCTCCTTCCGTCTGCGCAGATTCTCCTGCGCTTCCCATCCGGGGGCTTCACGTGAGCGCCCCGAGAGCGGACGACATGCCGATGTGCCTGCGCTTCATTCGCGAAGCGTTGCCGGCCGAGGGCGTCAACGTTCTGGTCATGGAGTTTGGCTATCGGTATGAATTCACCAAGCGACCCGAGATCGCCGACCGCGATGCTCTCACGAAAGAGGAAGTCAAGAAGCTGGTGGCAGCGTGCCGGGAAGCCGGCGTTCGCCTGATACCGCAGATCAACCTCTTGGGGCATCAGTCCTGGGCCAAGACGACGGGCGCGTTGCTGCGGGCGCATCCGGAGTTCGACGAAACACCCGGAAAGTACCCCAATAACGAAGGCATCTACTGCCGCAGTTACTGCCCGCTGCACCCAGCCGTACACGAGGTGGTCTTCGACCTGATGGACGAGTTGGCCCAGACCTGCGAGGCCGATGCTTTCCACGTCGGCATGGACGAGGTCTTTCTGCTGGGCGAGGACGATTGCCAGCGCTGCAAGGGGAAGAACAAGGCCGAGTTGTTCGCGCAAGAAGTGCAGGCCCTGCGCGACCACCTGGCGAGGTCCAACCGAACCCTGTGGATGTGGGGCGACCGGTTTCTGGATGGCAAGACCACGGGAATCGGCAGGTGGGAGGCCAGTTTGAACGATACCCACCCTGCCCTCCGCCTGGTTCCCAAAGACATTGTGATTTGCGACTGGCACTACGAGAAGGCCGTGCCGACGGCCGCCTATTTCGCCACCGAAGGGTTGGCGGTGGTCTCCTCTCCGTGGAGGAAGCCCGAGGTTGCCCTGGGGCAGTTGGAGATGATCCGCGCGGTTCGCAGGCATGCCAACGAGGTCATTGCCTCCCGCATGCAAGGCGTTCTGCAAACCACCTGGTGCGGCCTGGGCGCCTTCGTGAAGGCCTACTACGGGGAGGACACCTCCAACGCCAGGGCCCTGGAGGCCGTGCGCTGCTTCCGGGAGCTGTTCAAGGAATTGCGCGAGGGGAAGGGGAAGTAGGGCGCCCGCGCGGCAGACCGGTGAGACTGACTGGCTGCGCGGATGTATACTTACGGAACTTGAGCAGTTTGATGAGCACCGCGGTCTCGGACCGGTATCCTCTGGCCCCGATGCAACTGGGGATGCTGTTCCAAACCCTCTATGCGCCGCAGTCGGGCGTGGACATCGAGCAACTAGTGGTCTCGCTTCCCGAAGAGCTGGATGTGCCCAGTCTCGATCAGGCTTGGCAGGCTTTGGCGGTGCGGCATGCGGTTCTGCGCACGAGCTTCCGGTGGGCGGACGTGGAGGCGCCGGTCCAGGCGGTCTGCGCCGCGGTGGTTGTGCCGTTCGGGGAAGAGGATCTGCGCGCGCTGGGGGCAAGCGAACAGCAAGCGCATCTGGAAGCCTATCTTCGGGAGGACCGGCAGCGAGGGTTCGATCTCGGGGCGGCGCCCTTGATGCGGGTGGCGGTATTCCGCCTGGGGGCGGCCGACTACCGGGTGGTCTGGACTTTCCATCACATCCTGGTGGACGGACGCTCGATCACTGCGCTGGTGCGCGAGCTGTTCGCGCTCTACGAGGCCCTGCGCCACGGAGCGCAACCGCAGTTGGAACAGCCCCCTCCCTACCGGGAGTTCATCGACTGGCTCAGCGAGCGGGACTTGGCCTCCTCGAAACTGTACTGGCAAGCACTGCTCGAGGGGTTCACGGCCCCCACTCCCTTCGGAATCGAGAAGAGCACTCCGAATCGACCCTTCCGGGAACCGCACTTTGGCCGGCAGGAGATCCGGCTGCCCGAGTCACTGGCGTGTCCGCTCGGATCCTTCGCCCAACGCCACGATCTGACGCTGAATACGCTGATCCAAGCCGCCTGGGCGATCCTGTTGAGCCGCTACAGCCGGGAAGAGGATGTGGTGTTCGGCGCCACGCGGGCGTGCCGCCGCTCCACCGTGGAAGGCAGCGATGGGATGGTGGGGATGTTCATGAACACTGTCCCGGTGCGTGCCCGGCTGTCCAGCCGGACTGAACTGCTGCCGTTCCTCAAGGAGCTGCGGGCGCAATCCCTGTCGGTGCGGCCGCACGAGCACACCCCGCTGGTCAAGGTCAAAGAGTGGAGCGACCTGGCTGCTGGGAAGCCTCTGTTCGAGAGCATCGTGGTGTTTGAAAAGTACCATAGGGACTCCGTGCTGCGCGCGCAAGGCGGGGCCTGGTCGCGGCGCGAGTTCCGGATGCTCGAGCAGACTGGTTATCCGTTGACTTTGGCGATGTATGACGATCGCGAGCCGCTGGTGGTGCTGGAGTACGACCAGCATCGCTTTGAGGACCGCGCCATCACCCGGATGCTGGGCCATCTCAGGACCCTGCTCGAAGCAATGGCGTCCGAGCGTGGCAAGCGGGTGGCTGAGCTGCCGATGCTCACCCAGCCGGAGCGGCGGGGGTTAGTCGAGGAGTGGAACCAGGGGCGGCAAGAGGTCCCGCAGGCCTGCGTACATGAGTTGTTCGAGCAGCAGGCGGCGCGGCACCCGGAGGTCGCGGCGGCGGTGTTCGAGGGACGCCAGATCAGCTGCCTCGAGCTGGACCGGCGGGCCAATCAGGTGGCGCATCAGTTGCGAAGCCTGGGGGTGGGACCGGAGGCGCGGGTGGGCATCTCCACGGAGCGCTCGCTGGAGATGATCGTGGGCCTGCTGGGGGTCCTCAAGGCTGGGGGCGCCTACGTGCCTCTGGATCCGGCCTACCCCAGAGAGCGGCTCCACTTCATGCTGGAGGATGCGCAAGTGCGGGCGCTGCTGGCGCAGGAGAAACTTGTGCCGAGCTTCTCCGCAGAGTCCGTGCCGGTCATCGCCTTGGAGTCCGCCGGGCAGGATCTCCCCATGGAGAAACCGCAGGGCGGGCCGGCGCCCTCCAACCTAGCCTACGTGATGTATACCTCGGGGTCCACGGGGAGACCCAAGGGCGTACAGATCGAGCATCGGAACGTGGTGGGGTTTCTGCATTCGTTCCGGCCGCTCGCCTTCCAGAGCGAGCGGCGCATCGGTACCAACGTGGCCCCGTTCAGCTTCGACACGGCAGTGGAGGAGATCTTCGGTTGCCTGTGCTTCGGGGGAACGGTCCATATCATCCGCCCGGAGCACAGCACGGATGCCGGCCACTTCGCACGGTACCTGGTGGAGCACGGGATCAACGTCACCTACATCGTGCCCGACATGCTGGAGAGGGTGGCCGGCGAATTGGCGAAGCGGCGCGACCAGTTGAAGCTGAGGTGCGTGGTGACTGGCCTGGCTCCCAAAAGACAGCGCGCGCTACAGTCCTTCCGCGACCTCTCCGGCGGCTTGCGCGTGCTGAACGCCTATGGCCCGACGGAAGTGACCTATGGAGCGACAGCCTTCGAATTCCAGGCGGCGAGCGAGCCGGACCGCGAGGCGCCCATCGGCAGGCCGTTTCCCAACTACCAGGTCTACATCGTGGACGGCCAGCTTCAGCCCGTGCCCATCGGGGTGGCGGGCGAGCTCTTGATCGGGGGCGTGGGGGTAGCGCGAGGGTATCTGAACCGGCCCGAGTTGACGGCCGAGAAGTTCATTCCGGATCCCTTCCGCAGGGACGGGGGCGCTCGGGTGTACCGGAGCGGCGACCTGGGGCGCTGTCTGGAGGACGGCAACATCGAGTTTCTGGGCCGCATCGACAATCAGCTCAAGATCCGGGGCTTCCGGATCGAGCCGGGAGAGATCGAGGCGGCGCTGGCCCAGCACGCGGGCGTCGAGCGGGCGGTGGTGGGCCCGCGCGAGACTCCCGCCGGCGACAAGCGGCTGGTGGCGTACGTCATCGCCAAGAACGATCAGGACCTCTCGGCGGCCGGCCTGCGGAGCTTCCTGCAAGATAAGCTGCCGGGCTACATGGTGCCTTCGGCCTTCGTCTTCCTGGAGAAGCTGCCGCTGACGGTCAGCGGCAAGATCGACTGGAAGGCGCTGCCGGCGCCGGAGGGGACCAGCCAGGAGCGCGAGGAGGCTTTTCTAGCGCCACGCACCGCTCTGGAAGCGCGCCTCGTACAGATCTGGGAGAAGGTCCTGGGTGTTCGTCGTGTGGGGCTGAAGGACAACTTCTTCGAACTGGGGGGAGACTCGCTGCTTGCGGTTACCCTGTTTGCGGAGATGGAAAAGGCCTTCGGCAGGAACCTGCCCCTGGCCAGCCTGTTCGAGGCGCCTACGGTCGAGCAGCTTGCGCAGATGCTGAGCAGCGAGGACTTGGTTCCCCCCTGGTCGGCGCTGGCGCCGATTCAGCCGCAAGGTGGGCGCCCTCCGTTGTTTTGCATCCACGCGCACGGCGGGAACGTCTTGTTCTACCGCGAACTGGCGCGCCACCTGGGAGCCGACCAGCCTTTCTACGGCCTCCAGGCGGTGGGGCTGGACGGCCGCCAGCCGCCGCTTCGCCGGGTGGAGGACATGGCGGCCCATTACCTGAGGGAAAAGGCCCGCAACAAGATGCCCAACCAAGTACAGGGACA
>CAVRZY010000148.1:0-16290 GCA_963725415.1 uncultured Acidobacteriota bacterium
ACTATACCTACCAGGCCCGCTCGATGGCACGCCTCAAGGGCGGCATTCGGCTCACCAACGAGAGCGACAATTTCCCGCAGAACTTCGCCATCACGCGCATGGCCTCTTCGGCGGCGCGGTTCTATGGGGCGCGGCTGGGCTACGAGCCGGGCGGCTTCGGCAGCGCGCGCGGCGTGGTGGCGCGGCTGTTCAACGCCGCCACCAACGACGGCGAGCATCTCTTCTACTACCACTCCAACCTCTATGGGAACGACCAGGCCATCGACGCCTGGCTGAAGCACGCCCCGCTGCTCGACCGCCGCGCCAAACCCCTGATCGACGTAGCCGTGTTCTACCCCGATACCGCCATCAAACTGGATGACGAGGCGATCCGCTACCTGTGGGCTTCGGCGTTCCTGTCGCGGGCCGAGGCACTCCGTTCGACCACCGACTACGACTACATCAGCGAGCCGATGATCCTGGATGGCGCGCTCGACCGCTACAAGGTGCTGGTTTTTGTGTGGGGTCACATCACCGAGAAACCGGTCCTGGAGCGGATCGCGCGCTGGGTCGAGGCCGGGGGAACGCTGATCTACCCGGAGCGTCCGCGCGGTGTGCTCCAAACCGTGGAGGGCGATCTGTCGGTCTCACACCGCTGGCAGAGAGGCGAAACGGGGAAAGGCCGCGTCATCTTTTTCCCGGGCGACCCCGAGCCGGGCGAGCCCTACGCCCGCTTCGTGCGCGACGAGCTGCGAAAGCTGGCCAACCTGCGCCCTCAGGTCGCGGCGGCGCTGCGCATCGAGAAACCTCCCGGGGTCTACTGGAGCGTACTCGAAAACGGGCAGCTCTGGCTGCTTAACTTCAACGACGACGAAGCGCTGGTCAGCTTGGATGGCCGGCGGCGCCTGCGCCTGGCGCCGTATACGGTGGTGGAAGCCGGGAAGTAAAAGGACGGCTCCATGCTGCGACTTGGCTGGTTGACCGACATCCACCTCAACTTCATTTCGCAGGACCAACGGATGGAATTCTACGGGCGCGTCCGGTCCACGAAGCTGGACGCCGTTCTGATTGGGGGCGACATCGGCGAAGCGGATTCGGTGCAGCGCTTTCTCTCGGAGCTTGAAGACAGCCTCGAAGCGCCGATCTATTTCGTGCTGGGGAACCATGATTTCTACGGCGGGTCCATCGTGGCGATACGAGAGCGACTGGCGCAGCAGGCGCTTCGTTCCCGCCGCCTGTGCTGGCTCTCATCGGCGGGAGTGGTGAAGCTGACTGACAGCACGGCGCTGGTGGGCCACGATGGCTGGGCCGACGGGCGCCTGGGCCACAGCTTCTCTTCCGAAGTACTGCTGAGCGACTACTTTCTGATCCAGGAGCTGCCCGGCTTCGACAAGCCGGAACTGTTCCGCCGGCTGAACGCGCTGGGCGACGAGGCAGCTCAGTACCTCCGCAAGGTGTTGTCCGAAGCGCTCCAGTCTTTTTCGAACGTGATCCTGCTGACGCACGTTCCTCCCTTCAGGAAGTCCTGCTGGTACCAGGGTAGGATTTCCGATGATGACTTTCTGCCGCACTTCGCCTGCCAGGCCGTGGGAGACGTTCTCCTTGAAATGATGGAGGGCCGGCCTCACTGCAATTTGACGGCTCTCTGCGGTCACACCCACAGCCCGGGGTTCGCGGAAATCCGAGACAACCTGCGCGTGTACACCGGCGGCGCCGACTACGGCGCCCCGATCATTCAGCAAATCTTCGAGGTGTAGAACCGGGGACAGGCTACGCTGTCCCCATTGCTATACCTCCCTGTAGCCCCAGAGTCCGCGAATACTGTCCCAGGTGTATATAGTCGGCTTGGCAAACTGCCGTCTGACGTTCTCCAGTTTCTCTCCCCGGATTTCGATCTCATCCAGGGCGGCTGGTCCTAGTCCGGCCTTATTGGCCCATGCAAAGGTGGGAACCTCGCGCGTCTCGAAGCCCATGACGCTGGCGGCGACCATGTCCGTAGCCACAGGGTTCGTGCCTGCGATGATGACGTCCATCTTGACTAACGGGCCCTGGGAAGGACCGTTGCCCTCCATGGCCATCGAGCCGTCGATGACCACTAGTCCGAGCTTGTTTGCCCGCACCATATCTACGATTGCCGCTGCCGTCCCCGAGGGTTCTACTTTGGCAGTGACGTCGTGAACCAGGCCCCGCACGGAGTAATACACCGTGCCTGGGTAGACGCCGATGAGGTTTTTCATTCCCAAAGTCACCGCCGCCAACGCGTGGGTCTTCATCATGGGCACCGAGCAGAGCAAGTCTATGTCAGTTAGTGAGCGGTGAAGCGTGATCTTGTCAAAGACGAATGCCTTGGGCACAGTTACTTCCGCCATCTCACCCGAATGCAGATTGACGAGTGGAACATTGAGGGATTTGGCTAGCTCGGAATAGCCCAGTTCGTCGAAGACGAACTTCTGCATCCCGTCCAGAATGTCTTTCTTCTTCGTTCGGAAGATTTCCTGCCCTTGCACGTTGAATCCAATGGCGGCCGCGGAGCCCTCGCCGATGAGCACCTCTTTTCGCGCGGCCTTCATCAGTTGCGCCAGGGCGCGGATGACCTCCGGCTTGGTGGTGGCGCTCGGAAGCGCAGTGACCAGGTTCGGCTTGAGCATGATCCGGTCCTTGCCCTTGGCAATGGTCTGAATGCCGCCAAGCAGATCGACGGCCTGCTCGACGGCCGCGCCGATTTTGCCATCCTTGATCTTCACTACGCTCACCGCGGGCCGCGGCGGGCCGGCTGCGGCGCCAAGCGCCGCGCCTCCGCAAGTCAGCAAAAACCGTCTTCGAGAAAGTTGTGTGTACCTCATTTGGGCAGTTGCCAGTATATCGTAGGCGGGTGAGCTACAATGAGCGCCGGTGCCGTCTTGCCAGGGGCCGCGATATACCCGAGGCGTGAAAGGGAGTACGCCAGTGACGGTCGGAGGCACAGCCGTTTCGCGAGGAGATCGAGGAACAGCTCCAAGTGCAGCCGTGAGCCGCTACTGTCGCTTAGAGCGCTCCGCGATGGGCCAGCAAGCGAATGTATTCATCGCGATCCAGCGGGCATTCAACCAGCGCACTGAGCTCGCTGCGAATTCCTCGAGTAGGATAAGCGCTCACAGCACAGGGTCCACCGCTTCCACCAGATCGAGATAGGCCCGCTTCAGCTTTTGAGCCTCAGGGCTCAGTTTTGACTCTTTTTCCTGCGCGATCCAGTCCCAGGTGGATTCGAATTTGGCGGCGAAAACGCGCCAGGATACTGCCCGGTTTTCTGCGTAGGCCAAAATATTCAAAGCCTTGCATTCGTGGACCCAAATGCCGGCTTTCTCCCGGTCGGTAACCAGGATCGGACGGCGAAAGCGGAAGAAGCGGTTCTTCGTCAAGATCCCCGTGAGTGCCCGTGTGGCAATCCGGACAACTGCGGATGGCTCGTTGCCTCTTCGCCGCGGCGGCGTAACCAGAACGGCCCGATGGCTCACCTTTACAGTCTAACAGGACGGCCAGCACGCGGATGCCCGCTGTGGGGCGGAGCCACTCTGCTGGCGGTTTTCCAAACGCCGGGCTGGTAGGCGCCGAACATGCCGCCCGCCGGCAGCAGCGGGGCCGTCTTCACGCTGCCCTCGCCATTCCAGTATTCCATCTGGGACAATAAGGGTGTCGCCCTCTCATGTCGCGAACAAGACTCCTCTGCGCCCTCATCCTGCTGCTCATTGCCTTGGCGCTGGCTTGGTGGATTCATCGTATCAACACGCGCCCGCCGGAAGTGCCGTTCGCCAGGGTGAAGCGTGAGACGCTGGTCAGCACGCTGGTGACGAACGGGAAGGCCGAACCGTGGGAGTGGGTGGCGGTTCGCGCAGAGCGTCAGGGCCCGGTCGAGAGGGTGGGGGTCGAAAAAGGCCGGCAGGTCACGAAGGGTGGGGTGCTGGTGGAACTGGGCGCGCGGGATGCGCGTACCGCTCTGACCGCGGCGGAGGCCCGGGTCACGCAGGCCCAGGCGGAACTCGAGACGCTGAAGCGCGGCGGCCCCTCGGCCCAACTCGCCGAGATCGACAACGGCCTGGCGCGCGCCCGCATGGACCTCGAATTCGCGCAACGCGACCACGCTGCCCTCAAACGCCTGCTCGAGAAGCAGGCCGCGACGCGGCAGGATGTCCTGGATGCCGGCCGGCGGGTCGAGCAGGCGCAAGCGCAGATCCAGGCGCTCGAGAAGAAACGCGCGGCGCTGGTCAGCCCCACCGACACCACCGCCGCGGAGGCCCGCGTCAGAGAGGCGCAAGCAGCCCGGCAGGCGGCGCAGGAGCGCCTCGAGCAGGCGCTCATCCGCGCACCCATCTCCGGCGTGGTTTATCAACTTGATGCCCGCGTGGGCGCCTACTTGAATCCCGGGGACTCCGTGGCCAGCATCGGGCTGCTGGACAGACTGCGCGTGCGGGTTTACGTCGATGAGCCGAACTGGGGCGCGTGGGGCGGGGAATGCCCGTCACGATTACTTGGGACGCGCTGCCCGGCCGCCAGTGGAAAGGGACGGTGGAAAGAGTTCCGACCGAAGTGGTACCGCTACAGACCCGCCAGGTCGGAGAAGTGATCTGCACCATCGACAACCCCAATCGGGAACTGCTGCCGGCCACTAACGTCAACGCCGAGGTCGTCTCTCAGGTGGCGCCGGACGTCCTCACCATTCCCAAGGAGGCGCTGCGCAAGCAGTCCAACCAGACGGGTGTTTTCCTGCTCCAGGGAGACCGGGTTGCCTGGCGCCAGCTCAAACTAGGCGCCTCCAGCGTCACCCGCGTCCAGGTTCTCCAGGGTCTCTCGGAGGGCGACTCCGTAGCGCTGGCGTCGGAGCGGTCGCTCGGAGACGGCGACCGCGTGCGCCCCCTCTATCCCTGAATCCTTCAGGCCTCGCCCGCTTCCATTCGGTGCTATGATAGCCCACCGATGAGCGGAACAGTGTCCCGCAGAGAGGTTTTGGGCGCGATGGCGACGGCAACGTTCCCCACTGTCGATCCTGCGGTGATGAAACGCCATGACGAGGCCGTCGAGCGTCTGCTCAAGGTCCAGATCACCGATCCCTCCAGCCGCTGGTGCGGCGCGTATCCGGACGAGTTCGGCTTGCACCATCCCGGCTCGGCAGGCGGCATTCTGGAGCGGTTCACCGCGGCGTTCCTGCATCCGGACTCGCGATTCCACCGGGACAGCCTGCTGGTCGAACGGATGTGGCTGGCGGCCGGCTACCTCGCCCGTGCGCAGAACCAGCAGGGCAACATCGACCTGCTGATCACGAACTTCAACTCGCCGCCGGATACTGCCTTCGTGGTGCACTCGGTGGCCACCGCGGCGTGTCTTGCCACTCGCCAGGGAGAGCGCGAGTTGGCCGCCATCATAGAGCCATTCCTCCGCAAAGCCGCCGCCGGCATGGCGGTGGGCGGCGTACACACCCCCAATCATCGTTGGGTGGTGTGCTCCGCGCTGGCGCAGGTCAACGAGCTGTTCCCCAACCCTGCTTACGTGCGCCGCATCGACCAGTGGCTGGCCGAGGGCATCGACATCGACGCGGACGGGCAGTTCACCGAGCGCAGCACCCTGGTCTACAACATCGCCGTCGATCGCGCCCTCATCGTGATGGCGGACAAGCTGAAGCGGCCCGAGCTGCTCGGGGCCGTGCGGCAGAATCTCAACTCGATGTTATACCTGCTGCACCCGGGCTACGAGGTGGTGTCGGAGATCTCGCGCCGCCAGGACCTGAACCAGCGCGGGGACATCGGCCGTTATTGGTTCCCTCTGCGGTACCTGGCGGTGCACGACGGCAACGGCCGCTTTGCCGCGCTGGCCGATCCGTTTGCTGGCCGATACGCCGACCTCCCGGCGCTGATGGAGTATCCTGAACTGACGCATCCCGGCCCGGCGCACGCTCTGATCTCTGAGGATTACGAGAGACAGTTTCCGCTTCTAGGGATCGCCCGCATCCGCCGTGGCCTGACCTCGGCCACGCTCATCCTGGGCGGCAACAGCCGGTTCTTCACGCTGCGCCGCGGCCAGTCGGTCATCAACGCGGTTCGCTTTGCCAGCGCTTTTTTCGGCAAGGGGCAATTCGTGCCGCAGAAAGCAGAGCAGCGGGGCGAGAGCTACTATTTCGTGCAGTCGCTTGTAGGGGATTACATGCAACCGCTCGAGAGGCCGCGCCGCATCGGCCCAGCCGATTGGGTCGCGGCGCGAGCCGAGCGGCGGCGAACCGAGATCTCGAAGCTCGAACAGGCGGCCACCGTGACGGAACTGAAAAACGGCTTCCGCCTGCGGCTCCAGGCGCATGGCACCAACGACGTTCCAGTGGCCGTCGAGGTCAACCTTCGTGAAGGCGGCGACCTGGAAGGATGCGTGCCAGCCCCGCGCGTCAAAGATGCCTGGCTGCTGCCCGCCGGCCAGGCCAGCTACCGGATGGGCGAAGATGAGATTCGCTTTGGCCCCGGTCTCCGCGCGCACAGCTACACGCAAGTCCGCATGGCGGAGGAAAAGCTGCCCGGCCCCAGCGTGTACCTGACCGCTTACACGCCCTTCGACCACACCCTGCTATTCGAGTGGAGCTAAACCAGCGCGCGAATGATCTGGTCGCGCGAGCCCTCGCCGAATGGCTCGCGTTGGAAGGAACCCCAGTAGTCGGTGATCCGGAATCCCTCCAGCTCGAGCAGGTTCTCCAGTTCGCCGCGGGTGAACCACGTCAGGATCAGGCTGGCGGATGATTCCGAAACCGGCCTGCCGCCGGCGTCTTCGACCGTCCATTGAAAATGCACTTCCAGGCGCTGCGTGGCTGGGTATGGAACGGTCCTGGAAGTTCGGCGCGTGCGCAAGCCGGTGTTCGGATCGGTCCGGTCCATCTCGAAGTTGGGCCCACGCGGCTCGATTAGGTATCGGTAGTCCGGCTGGAAGACGTCGAAGCACAGCGCGCCGCCCGGCAGCAGGTGCCGGCGAACGTTTCGCAGCCAAGCCCGCTGGTCTTCCCGCTCGAGCAGGGCCTGCACGACGCGAAACGGCGCGGTCACCAGCGCGAACCTGGTTCCCAGCTCCACCGAACACACGTCCCCCTCCGTGAGGGAGACGCGCTGCTGCACGGGATCGGGCTCGCCCGCTAGCTTCTTTCGAAGCTCGGCCAGCATGTCAGGCGAGAGATCTACGCCGTGGATGCGCACGCCGGCATGGGCCGTGGGCAAAAGGACTCTCCCGGTCCCGCACCCCATCTCCAGCACCGGACCGCCGGACGCCACGGCAAGCTCCACGTAGAACGGAATGTCCGCGTTATACCCCAGCGCGGCGTAATCCGCGTCGTAGAAGCGTGCGGCGATCCGGAACAGCTCCAGCATTCCCATGCGCTCAGTTCACCTCGGCGGGCAGGATCTTGCCCGGGTTCATCAGGTCGTCAGGATCGAACAACCTCTTGATGTCGCGGATGGCATCGAGGGTCTCGCTGGAGAACAGCAGCGGCATCAGCTCGATCTTCTCCATGCCCACGCCATGCTCGCCGGTGATGGTGCCGCCGGCGTGGATGCAGTGCCGGAGGATTTCGGAGCTGGCCGCGCGGGCCTTCTCCAGCTCCCCGGGCCGGCGCGCGTTGAACAGAATCAGGGGGTGCAGGTTGCCGTCCCCGGCATGGAAAATGTTGCTGATAGTAAGGGCATACTTTTCGGCCACCTGCTGGATGAAGTGCAAGGTCCGCGGGATCTGCGTGCGGGGAACCACTCCGTCCTGAACCATGTAGGTGGGACTGACGCGGCCCACCGCGCCGAAAGCGTTCTTGCGCCCCTTCCACAGCAGTTCGCGGTCCGCGGCCGAGCGTGCCAGGCGAACCTCGCGAGCGTTCGACAGCGCGCAGACCTCGCGCACCTGCCCGACCTGCTCCTCGACCATTTCCTCCAGTCCCTCCAGCTCGATCAGAAGGACGGCCGCGGCGTCCATGGGATAGCCGGCCTGCGTGGCCTCCTCGACCATGCGCAGCATTACCCCGTCCATCATCTCCAGCGCTAGCGGCGTGATGCCGCGCGCGGTAATTTCCGCTACCGTGCGGCCGGCGTCCTCCGCGGCGTTGTAAATTGCCAGGATGGTCTGCACCGTCTCCGCCTTCTTCATCAACCGCAGCACCACCTTGGTCACCAGCGCCAGGGTGCCTTCGGAACCAGTCAGCAGGCCCGTCAAGTCGTAGCCGGGCAAATCGGATTCCTTGCCGCCGGTGGTGATGACGCTGCCGTCCGGCAAGACCGCCTCCAGACCCAGTACGTGGTCCGCCATGACACCGTAGGCCAGCGTGTGCGGGCCTCCGGCGTTCTCGGCCACGTTACCGGCGATAGTGCAGGCTTTCTGGCTGGAGGGGTCCGGCGCGAAGAAATAGTTCTGGCCCTGCACGGCCATGGTTACGTCCAGATTCACCACGCCCGCTTCGACCACGGCGCGCTCGTTCTCCAGATCGAGCTCCAGAATCCGGTTCATGCGCGAAAAGACCACCACCACCCCGCCGGCTAGCGGCAGTGAGCCTCCGCTCAGGCCGGTGCCGGCGCCCCGGGCCACCATTGGGATACCGTGTTCGCGGCAGATCTTGACGATGGTTACCACGTCCTCAGTCGAGCGTGGGAACACCACCAGCTCCGGCCGGGCCTTGTCCACCGTGCCGTCGTATTCGTACAACATCAGGTCTTCGGGCCGCTCCAGGTACCCACGCGGGCCCAGCAGTGCGGCGAACTTTTGTCTTGCTTCTGCGGGAATCATGATGTCAGTAGCGCCTTGATCTGGCTTACCATCCTGTCGTCGGTCCAGTTGGTCGCGCCGATGATCTTCTGGACCACCTGACCGCTGCTGTCGATGACGTAAGTTTCCGGGAACTTGAAGGTGCCGTACTCCGTGCTGATCCTGGCCTCCGGGTCCCTGGCGGTCAGGAAAGTCACCCTGGTCTGGCGAAGGAAAGCGCGGTAGGTCTGCTCGTTGCGATCCACGTTGATACCCAGAACGACCACGCCGGAGCCGGCGAAGGTCTTTTGGAACTGATCCAGCGAGGGCATCTCCTGGATGCAGGTGCCGCACCAGGTGGCCCAAAAGTTCAACACCAGCAGCCTGCCGCCGAAGTCGGACCGCGAGATCACACGCCCGTCGTCGGCGGTGATCGAAAAATTGGGCGCCGTGTCCCCCACCTCGACGACGGTCCTGCGGAAAACGTGCGCAATCGCAAACACCAAAACGACCAGGCACAGTCCGATCAGGATCTGGAGGATTCGGTCTGTTTTCGCCCTTTGCATCCGGAATTTCCTATGATTTTAGTGTATCCATTCTGATTCGCGAGCATCAGTAGGTAAGAGCATGTTCATCACCCGGCGTGTCGAGTTCTCGGCCTCCCATGCGTGTTTCAACGCGAATCTTTCGGAGGCGGAAAATCGCGCTCTGTACGGCCCGTCGGCCAACCGGCACGGGCACGGGCACAACTACGTGGTGGAAGCGACCCTGGAAGGGAACCCGGATCCGGTGACCGGGATGGTCTTCGACCTCAAGCGTCTGAAAGAGATCCTGAACCGCGAGGTGGTCGAGCTGATGGACCACCGCTTCCTGAACTGTGAAGTCCCGCCCTTCGACCGCGTGGTCCCCACCACGGAAAACCTGGCCCGGGAGATATGGAAACGGATCGAGCCGCACGTGCGCAGTACGGACGTCCGGCTGTACGCGGTCCGCGTGTACGAGACGGAAGATCTTTACGTGGATTACTTCGGGGAGGCCGCATGATTCGCCTCACGCGCCGCTACCGGTTTTCGGCCTCTCATCGGTTGCACTCGGCCTGCTTATCGGACACTGAGAACCGGGAGTTATACGGGAAATGCAGCAACCCGCACGGGCACGGCCACGATTACGTGCTCGAGGTGAGCGTGCGCGGGCCCATCGACCCGGCATCCGGTCGCGTGGCGGACGTTGCCGCGCTGGATCGGCTGGTCAGCGACCATGTGCTCCGGGTTCTGGATCATAAGAATCTGAACGTTGAGGTCCCGGAGTTCGCCACCGCGGTCCCAACTACGGAAAACCTGGCGTTCGCGATACGGGATAGGATGGAAGGAAGCTGGGCAGCGGCCTTCCCGGGCCCTGGCCCAGGCTCGAGAGGATCCGCATTCAGGAAACCAAGAGGAACACCTTTGAAATCCGCAACGAAGAATAGCAAAGCCATCGTGAAAGTGCCGGCGCCCATGTCACGTGAGCGCTCCATTGCGGCCGCCATGGAAGGCATTCTCCGGCAGTTGGGAGAGGACCCGGCACGCGGTGGCCTTTCGAAGACCCCGGAGCGCGTCGAGAAGGCGCTGCGCTACCTCACCAGCGGTTACACGATGGACCTCCAGCAGATCGTCAACGGCGCCCTGTTCGAGGTCAAGTACGACGAGATGGTGATAGTCAAGGACATCGAGTTCTTCAGCCTGTGCGAGCACCACCTGCTTCCCTTCTTCGGGAAAATGCACGTGGCTTACATCCCCAAGCAGAAGGTGCTCGGGTTAAGCAAGATTCCGCGTGTCGTGGACATGTTTGCGCGCCGGCTCCAGATTCAAGAGCGGCTCACGCAAGAAGTGGCTCACTGCCTCCAGCAAGTGCTGGATCCGCTGGGCGTGGGAGTGATCTGCGAGGCCCGCCACTTCTGCATGATGATGCGGGGAGTCGAGAAGCAGCACTCCGGCGCCGTCACCAGCGCCATGCTGGGCGCCTTCCGCAGCCACAAAGAAACCCGCGACGAGTTCCTCTCGCTGGTGGCACACAACTCGATGCAGGTCTAGGCCGCCTCCTCGACCCCCAGCACTAGCCGCTTGCCGAGCAGTTCCAGCGCCGCCTGAATGCGCGGCAGCTTGGTGGCATGCCGTGGATCCAACATCCGGCGCACTTCTTTTTCATCGCACCCCAGGCGCCGCGCCATCTCCACGTTGCTGATTTTGGCCTCGCGCATGGCCAGATACAGAGCCGCTTTCGCGGCCATGGGCGCCGGCACCGGGATCAGCCGCTGCCCCTTCCTGGGCCTGGATGGAATCGGGATCACGTCACCTCGCCGGATCCGGCCGGCTATGGCCTCCTCCAGGCAATCGGCCGCCTGCCAGAGCGTGTCCTTCATACCGTCGCCCCAGGTAATTGCTTCTGGAACGTCTGTGAACGTGACGGTGAAGCGCCCGGGTTTGTCCCCCGGCGTAAGAGTCGCTGGGTAGGTGAAGTTTTGCATGATCGCCTCCTATTCCAAGTCCTCAGCGGTCAGATCGAGCTGTCTCAACATACCGTGAAAGGCCCTCTTGTCCATTTCGTCTTTTATGTTGCGAACGGTTGTCATGCGGTCACCAAAATACAGTAGCCCATGGCTTCCCTTGCCACGCTCCGGAAACCACTCAACGACCACGCCCTGCCTGCGGCCCAACTTCTGGATCCTTCGGACGAACTCGCTGCCCCGCACCCTCTTAGTGTCGGGCAAAAATGTCCGGATGTCAAGGGACAAGCGACGTTGGGTGGCCGCTACAGGCTAACGGCCAGCGGCTAGCAGCTACCGGCTTCCCTCACTTCCGCACCACCCAAATCGGCGAGGACCAGGCCATCTGCCCGTCGGCCTGGATCAGGCGGACGTAGTAGTAGCTTTCCCCGGGGCTGGGCGCGTTGTCCACAAACGTCAGGCTGAGTTCGCGGCCCAGGTTCTGGCGGTTGTGGATGAAGGTGTTGTTCTTGATGATGTCGATCTGGCGGATGGGGGCCGTGCCGATGATTCTCACCGCCAGCCGGAAATCGCCCGGGACGGTCACGATCTCGCCCTGTAAGTACTCCTTGCTGCCGGCCTGAAGGCGGAAATCGAGAACGATGTTGTCGGTGGCGCCGTAGGAGTGGCGCCGGCGCATGGCCTCCAGCAAACCTTCGCGCGTGAAGTCCGTAGCCAGCGTGCAGGCATAGGAGGTGTGAGTCGAGAGATGGTCGGAGCTGGATTGCACGCCCAGCTTGTACCCCTTGGCCCAGGCATTCCACACGTAGCCGGCGGGACGAAAACCGCCGGGCGCGGAGGCCAGGCTTCCGCTGTGCGCCGCTTTAGGGGCGCCTTCGTACTCCGCCGAGACGCGGTCGCCCTGGTAGATCTCGACCAACGGCTCGACCTCCGGGTCGTTGTCGCGCCAGTCCGTACCCATGCTGGAAGCCGAGGTATGGGAGATTGCTAGGCCGCGCAACCGCTTCAAATAGTCGTACAGCGATTTCGCGCCCTGCTGTGCCTTTTGCTCCTCGACCGGGATCGGCAAGGTGGGATTACCGCGCTTGGCGAACAGCACGTTGCGGTGGCCGTTAGGATAGCCGACGCTGCGCTCGTAGGAGTACAGAGGGCTGAAGGTGCCGGGCAGCGTGAACAGGTCGGCCATCTGCTGCATCAGCCAGTTGATGTACTCGACGTCGGGACCGCCCATCCCGTTGTGATCGGTGACCCCCATAAAATCCAGCTCGGCGGCATCGAGCGCGTAGCGGTAGCAGTCGAGCAGTGTGCCGTCGTTGTTGCCGTCCATGGAAAACTCGGTGTGCCGGTGCGTGTCGCCGCGGAAGATGCGATAGGTCTTTCCCTCGGAAGTGGCCATGTACTTGCGAATGCGCGCCAGATCCTCGTTCTCTGCGGAGTGAATGCGCGCTGCGGACAGCTTGGGGACCTGCCTGGGCTTGAGTTTCGGCGGCACAGTTGAGCCGGACAAGGCCGGCAGCGCGGCCGCATAGACCTCTGCGCGCTGGAACAGGAACTCCTCGAAATCGCGGTTGTCGGTGGGCCAGCCGGCCCACAGCCGGCCCCGCCCATCCAGCGCGAAGCCGCCCCGCATATCGGTGCGACCCTGGCTGAAGGGGATGGCGGCGGGCGCGGTCCAGCGATCACCCTCATAAGCCGCTCCGAAAATCTCCCAGGCCGCCCGATGCGCCGGGGTGTTGCTGGGGCAGTCACGAATCCGCAGCGTGCGGTGCCGGAAGAAGACCCACATGCGCCCCGCGCCGTCCATTTCGAGGACCGGCAGGTCGTTGTAGCCGCGCAGGCCCTCTGGCACGGAGTGGTCAAGCTCGGCCACCGGTTCATCCCAGCCGTGACCGTTCCACACCGCCACCGCCATGGTGCGCCATTGGTACAGCCGATTGCCTTCCTTGCGGATCAGGAACCCGGTGTCTTTGCCCCACTCGAAGCCGCTCTCGTTCCAGGCCGCCCACAGCCGGTTCTGCAGGTCACAGGCCAGGCTGGCGTGGGCCTCGAACTTCAGGGTCTCGGTGATCGGGATCGGTTCGGACCATTTGCCGTTTGCGTACTGCCGCATCAGGATGTCGTAGTTGCCTTTGTCGTAGCTGTCCCAGGCCACATAGATCCGACCCGCCCCATCGGCGGCGATGGCCGGTTCCCAATCGTTGGCCGGAGAGCTTGAGATGCGCTCCTCCGCGGACCAGCTCGAACCGTCGTAGCGGCGCGCAAAGATGTCGGCATGGCCATTTCGGAACCCCTGCCACACCAGCCACAGGTTGCCGTTGGAGTCCGTGGCCAGGTTGTGGTAGATGTCCGGCTGCGGGCTGTCGGTGAGCCGCTCGGTGGCTGACCAGGACTTGCCGTCAAAGGAGCGCGCGTAGAGGTCCCAGTTCTCGTTGACCTGCGCCGACCAGACGGCCCACACGCGTCCCTGCCGGTCACGGCCCAGCTTGACCAGAAATGCGTCGGCCGGCTTCTCAGAAACTTTTTGGATCGGGCCCCACTGAGCCCCGTCGAACCGGCGCGCGAAGACCTCATTGGCGCTGCTGCGATAGCCGATCCAGGCGATCCAGACCTCGCTGCTCGAGCTGCCCAGCATGGAGACGAAATCGCTCTGGTATTCCGGCGCCGAAAGTGGTACGGCGGTGGGCACGCGGTCCACGATCACGCTGCCGCCGAGCAACTGCACGGGGGCGCCGGCCCGCAGGTCCCGCGGGCTGATTTGGAAACTCCCGCTGCGAGTCTCGACATCCACCCGCGAGCCGGGTTCGGTTTTCACATCGACGATCACACCGGGGACCAGCAAAAAGCTCTGGGGGTCGGCCAGGCGCTCCGGTTCCCACGCTCGGAACACGAAACTGGGGCCTTTGCGCGTGGCAAGCGACCAGCCCGTGGTCCCGCTGATCTTATCGGCCGGTCGCGGGTGCCAGTTTCGCAGATTGAGGACTTGGCCACGGTTGATCCGCAGCGTTCCATCCCAGGACCGAGGCTCGGTATCGGTCACGCCCAAGCGGACGAGGAAGGAGACCACCGACTCATCCGTCGCTGCCTGGTAGGGCAGGCCCATGGCCTGCCGGTTCACCACGATCACCGCGACTACAATCACCACAGCCAAACATAGAAGGCAGAGTTTCGCGCGCATAGAAGCCTCCACTCGATTCTAATGCAGGAGGAAGTGTTAGGATGAGGCTGAATGTTCGCCAATCTGCGCGCCTTCGAAGCCGGCCCAGACCCCTACGGGCGAACCTGGGAGGTCAGTCTTCTGTGGCTGCAAACCGCTGTCTCGATCCGCCACAGCGATTCGGTCGATGTGAAGTTTCTACTCCGGAGCTCCTGGTGCCTGATTACCCAGCCGGGCAACTTCCGCAACTGGCTGATCCCCAGTGCGCATTGGAAGTCGGTGAGGCGGTAATTGTAGCCAGCGCTACCATCTCGTAGAACCAGTCGCTCTCTGTTGCCGCTGCCGGTGGTCGCTGGCGATGCCGTGGTTGCGGAAGACGTCCGCAGGCGCCGCGCCAGTTCGCGATCATCGGTGGTGACCATGCCGCCTTCGCCGGTGGTGATGTGCTTGACCGGGTGCAGGCTGAACACGTTCAGCGTCGGCGAGCGTGCCGACCGGCTTGTCCGCTGTACTTCGGCCCCCAGCGCGTGGCAGGCGTCCTCCATCAGGATCAGCCCATGTCGCGTCGGCGATTGCCGCCGTGGAGCGCATCCAGTCGCACGGCTGCCCGGCGTAAGTCCACGGGGATGATGGCCCTGGTGCTGTGGGGTGATCATGGCGCTGCCACCTGCTCGGGTCGAAAGTCAGCGTGTCTGGGTCCACATCGGCAAAGACCGGTGTGCCGCCCTGGTAGAGCACGCAGTTGGCGGTGGCGGCAAAGGTCAGGGGCTGGCACGATAACCTCGTCGCCTCGGCCGATGCCCAGGCGAACATGGCGGCGTGCAGCGCGGCCGTGCCGCTGCTGACCGCCACGGTCGTCGGCGCGACCGACCTGGCGAAGGCCCTCGAACTCGGCTACCTTGGGGCCGGTGGTCAGCCAGTCCGAGCGCAGCACAGCGGACGACGGCGGCGATGTCGTCTTCGTCGAGCCACTGCCGGCCGTAGGGGATGTTTTTAACTGTCTTACTTGAGTCCATGCTGTTAGCTGGTCAAAAATTAATCCATCCTGAAATTCGGCATTAAATCTCCGTATTTTTCGTACATCTTTTGCGCTCGCCGGTCGGGCGGATGAGGTTCAGGATTGTTTTTTCGGTCTCGGCCGCTTCGTCGAGATTTCCAAGCAGACGCTGGCATTCCATGATGCAGTACCGGCCGATTATGTGAAACGGGTAGGTTTCCACGATGTCTCTGTAAAGGGCGATGGCGTTTTCGTATTGGCCGGTGACTTTGTTGGGATGGTTTATGAAATTGATGTCGAGGTTTGAGCGGTAGGCGAATTCGTTCAGCTCGGCCGCGGAGATTTCGGGTGTGTCGAACTGCCGCTCCGAGAAGATGGTGTTTGCATGGAAACAAAAATCTTCCGGTATGCTGCCCTATTTCCACGAACTGGTCGTACATGATCGAGCCGATGAGCGGCGTGGCAATGATGAAACCGCACCAGTCGGCGCCGAGGTCGCGGGCGTAGTCCACGGTGTGCTGCATTTGCTCCTTCGTTTCACCCGGGAAACCTAATATGAAATAGCAGCGCACACGATGCCTTTGCTTTGAGGCGGCGCACGGCGTAACGGCTTTTTTCAGGTCGACGTTTTTTCGGATGATATGTTCTGCACGTATTGTCGCCGGACTCGATGGCGAGGTGGTGAATTCAGGCCGGTTTCGACGAGCGCGTCGATGACATCGTCGTCGAGGTCGTTCACACCAGCGCGTTTGGTAACTGCATCTCGAAGTCCGGGATTTTGAGGTTTCTGATTGCGGCGAGCATTTCGAGGAACCTGCTTTTTTTCGCGGTGAAAAGGTCGTCTTCGGGAATGAAGAGTGAAGTGCCATATTTTTCGTGCAGAAATTTGATCTCGGCGATTATATTTTCGGTGGAGCGGTAGCGGAGCCTATGGCCGTGGACGGTGAACGATGA
>CAVRZY010000149.1:0-8146 GCA_963725415.1 uncultured Acidobacteriota bacterium
AGCAGGGCATGCGCGCCGCTCGGGGCGAGCGCCTGCGCGCGCTGGGCGATTTGCTTCCCAATGTCACCGCGCACATTTCGGAGTCCCGGCAGCAGACCAATCTTGCGGCGCTGGGCTTTTCCGGTTTTCCGGGCATTCCTCAGATCGTCGGCCCGTTCAGCGTCTTTGACACGCGCGCCTACGTCTCTCAGGCGATTCTCGACCTGCCCGCCATCCACAACACGCGTTCCGAATCGGCCACGGTGAAAGCGGCCGAATTCAATTACCGCGATGCACGCGAGATCACCGTTCTGGTCACCGCGGATCTGTACTTGCAAGCGCTGGCCGGCGCCAGCCGCATCGAAGCGGCGCGCGCGCAAGTCAATACCGCCGAAGCTCTTTTTCGCCGCGCGACGGATTTGAATACGGCTGGGGTCGCGCCCGGCATCGACGTCTTGCGGGCCCATGTGGAATGGCAGGCGCGACAGCAGCGGCTGATCTTTTTTGAAAACGAATTCGCCAAACAAAAACTCAGCCTGGCGCGCGTCATCGGCTTGCCGATCGGCCAGCAGTTCACGCTGACCGAGCATCCGCGTTACGACCCCATGGCGCCGGTCACTTTCGACGAGGCCCTCGATCGCGCCTACCATTCGCGTCCCGATTATCAGAGTGCGCTCGCGCTGGTGCACCGAACAGCACCATGTTGCCCACGTCCAGGTAGGCCCGCACCCAGGGGCTGGCGAACTCATCCACGTAGCGGGCGAACTCCAGCGGGCTGAGCAGGAACTTGTTCCAGACATTCTCCAGGCCGATGATTACCTTCAGCTTCTCCGCCAACGGTATCAGCTTGCGGATGTGCTGCTGCGAACGCGTCCAGGCATCCGCATACCGGGTCTGCGGGCTCACCACGGCGGGAACCAATAGCACCGTGTCGGCGCCCCACAGATGCGCGTTCTCCAGGCTCGTCTCCATTCCCTTGAGGCTTTCGGCGATCACTTTCGGATCGCTCGAGGACAGCGGAAACTTCCAGTGCGCCTGGTTCATCACCGAATGGATGCGCAGCCCGGCCGTCTGCGCGGCTGTGCGGATCTCCTCGGCTTGGCCGGCCTCCGTCACGGTCCCGCATTCGACCTCCTCGAAGCCCACCTCGCGGGCCAGCTTGAAGCGCTCCGCATAACTCAGGCTTCTGGGCAGCATGCTCACGTAAATGCCCTTGCGGATGGGCAGGCGGGTGGCGTTGGCTACCCCTCCCGCGCCTAAAGCGGCCGTCAAGGCCGCCAAAAATGTGCGTCGGTCCATATCGATCCTCCTAAGCAAGACTCAAGCCCAGTTCCCGGGCCACTCCCTGAATGTACTTCTTCCCCTCCTCGTACTCCTGCGCCGACTTCAGGTGCTCCATCATCAGTGGCGCCTCCACCGGCAGCTTCGCGATTTCCCGCAGGTAGGCCCGATAGTCCACCTTCCCCCGGCCCGGGACCACCTCCAAAAAGTGCACGTTCATCTCCACCAACCACTCCAGGTCCTTGGCGTGGCAGGACACCACCCAACGACCCAGCTTGCGGAAACACTCCGTGATGAACTCTGCGTTCCGGTAGTACCGCTGTGGGCTGTTGATTGCGTTGCAGACGTCCATGTGTACCCCGAAGGCCTTTCGGTCGATGGCCTTGATCAGCTTCAGATATGAGTCCGGGCCGTCCGGCAGGCTCCAGCCCATCATCTCCAGCGTGAACTGGGTGCGCTTGGGTTTGATCTCATCGATCACCCGCCGGCAGTTTTCGACCGTGGCGTCGAAGAATCCCTGCGAGAGGTTGGCTGGATGCGGGCCGTACCAGACCTTGGGGTTATAGGAACCCGCAATGTTCACACAGCAACGCGCACCCACCGCTTCGGCCAGGGCCAGCCGTTCCGTGACAAACCGCATGTTGGCGCGGCGCTTCTCCTGGTCCGGGTCCAGCATGTTGACCCAGGTGCCGACTTCGGCAATGATGACGTCTTCGGCCGCGAAGGCCTGCTCGATCGCACGCACTCTAGCCGTGTCTTCTGCTTTTGCTCTGGGACAAGTAGCCGCACTGTGCCCCAGCCGGCGGTGCTCGCGCGCCTGCTCGCGCGGATCGTCGCTCTGGAGGAAAATCGGGCCCCCGAGCCGGATACCTCGGACCGGAGCCGGCAGACAGCGCCGCTCCGCTCATCGCCGCCAGGACACTTCTCCGCCTCCAGTTGTCGGTCATGGCAACGATTCTACCTCGAACCGGAGAGCCTGTCGCTTGTAGACCCAGCCCCCGAGCTCCGACCCTACAAGCTACAGGCTACAAGCTACAGGCTTCCCCTCAGGCCAGCATGGGAATCCGGATGATCTTTTTCTGGATGGCGTACTGCACCAGTTGGGCTTTGTTGTGGATGTCCAGCTTGCGCATCAGATTGAACTTGTGCGCCTCCACCGTCTTGACGCTCAGGTTCAGATCGCAGGCGATCTCTTTGACCGAGCTGCCCTCGGCCAGCATCTTCAGGACTTGCTTCTCGCGCGCCGTCAGAGTGGCGAAACGCGGCACGCGATTGGCTGACTTGACGCGCGAGCGGAAATCATCCACAAGCTGCGCGAGCATGCGCGGGCTCAGGTAGCTGCCGCCCCGATGCACATCCCGAATGGCCGCCAGTAACTGGGACGCCGGGCTGTCCTTGAGCACGTAGCCGCTGCCCCCCACCTCCATCCCCTCCACCAGGTAGTCTTCGTCGTCGTACATAGTCAGGAACAGCACCTTGGTCTCGGGACGGTTCTTCCTGATCTGCCGGGCGGCTTCGAAGCTGCTGAAACCCGGCATGCCGATGTCCATCAGAACAACGTCCGGGCGCAACTCCGTGGCTTTTTCCACGGCGTCCCCGCCATTGGGAACCTCGCCCACTGCTTCCATGTCCGCCTCGGCGCTGATCAGGGTCTTGATCCCCTGGCGAAACAGGGTGTGATCATCAGCCAACAGAATTCGAATCTTGGGCATAATTGGGTGCCTCTTTCAGAGTCGCTGGGGAACTACCGAGGCTGGGCTTGCTGCCTCCGGTTCCGGCACTTCCTGACTAGGGATCGGCAGTCGGATCCAGATCGAGGTGCCCTGCCCAGGACCACTTCGGATCTCGCAGTCGCCGCCTAGCAGCGCCACGCGCTCCCGCATACCCGCCAGACCAAAGGAACCCCGTTTGGCCAGCGCTTCCTCGAGCTTGAACCCCACGCCGTTATCTTCAACCCGCAATTTCACCTCTCCATCGGCAGTCCGAATGGAAATGTTTACATCCGAGGCCGCCGAATGCCTGGCGATGTTGTTGCAGCATTCCTGGACCAGCCGATACAGCACCGTCTCGGTGCGTTTGGGCAAGCGGCCCAGCCGAGCCACCTGTAACCGGATCTGAATGGCGTGCAGCCTTCGATTGCGGCTGACGAGCTGGCGCAAGGCCGCCGCCAATCCCAGTTGTTCGAGCACCGCCGGACTCAAGTCGGCCAGCAGACGCCGGATCTCGACAATGGTCTGCTGGATCAGGTCCCGCGCTCCCGCCAGTCCGGATCGCAACTCCGGGAGCGCCTCCGGCACGAACCGCTCCAGCATCTCCAGTTGCAGTCGCAGATACAGCAGCAATTGGCCCGCCTCGTCGTGCAGTTCCCGGCTGATCCGGCGCCGCTCGGCCTCCTCCACCTGTAGCATGTGCGCAGCCAGCTTGCGCACCTGCTCCTCCCGCGCCGCCAGGTCTTCCATCAGGCGCGCCTTCTCGGAGGCCAGCCAGCAACGCGCGGCCGCCGCCTTCAGCAGTTGCAGTTCCCGCGGCAGCCACTTGTAGGCCTTCGAAAAACCGAACTGCATCACCCCTGCCAGGCGGCTTCCGGAGTGGAACGGGATCGACCAGCAGCAGGCATAGCGGCCTCTCCACTCCGCCTCCAGCAACAGCCGTTCCGACGGCTTGCCTCTCTCGATATGCCAGGCTTTGGAAAGCCTCCTGACCAGCGCCGGCGGGCTGCTTCCGTCCAGCCAGAACACCCGGCCGGCCTGGGCTTTCGCGAAGCGGGCCAGGATCTCGGCTGACCGCCGCAGCAGTTCGCTCTGGTTCTTGGACTCCAACTCCGCCTGGGCCAGGTCATAGAAGGTCTGCGCTTCGGCTTCCCGCACCTGGTAGAAGGCATTGTTCAGCGTCAGCACCACGCAGAAACTCAGTTGCTCGCGAGCCCACTGAAAATTGGCGCATTCCCTCCCAGCGCGCCGGCGCAGCAGGGCGCCCAGCAGCCGGTCGTACTCCCGCAAAGCTTCCAGGACCGCGCCAGGCGGCAGGTTCAACTTAGCCAGGCGGCGCCCACTGTACTCGGTCTGCTCGATGAAAGCCGAAAGAGGCTTGTGCCGGGCCAGGATCCGCGCCGCTGCTCCCGGAGTGATCGCCGCCAGCGCCTTGCGCTGCTGAGTGTCAAAACCCAGTCTCCGCAGCCGCGCCTGGAAGCGTCGCTCCAGCTCCCCGGCGCGCACCAGCAGTCCCGCCAGACGCTCGAGCTGAGCTTGCAACTGTCCGCTCAGCAGGCTGGCTGCCTCGGCCAGAAGCGGCGCCGTCTTTAGGGAGGGCATTACCCCCTCTATCGAGTGTTTTGCGCTCGGGCTTTAGTCCTAGAAGCCCTGGACCGTAGACCGTAGACCGTGGACCGTAGCCCCCTCGCGTTTCACCCTTTACTCCTTTCCCCCACGCCTCACCAACAGATCGACGACGGCTTCCTGAGCATGCTCCCGCGCCAGCCGCAGCGGCGTCTTGCCCTCCTTGTTCCTGGGGTTAACCTGGGCGCCCTTCTGGATCAGCAACTCGACCACCTCCTGGCGGCCCCAGGAGGCCGCCGTGTGCAAGGGTGTCGCCCCGCTCTCCTCATCCCGCGCGTTGATCTGGGCGCCCCGGCCCAGCAGCAACTCCACCACCGCTGGGCTTCCCCCCAGGCAGGCGTCGTGCAGCGGCGTGGCCCCCGAACTGTTCCGCAGATCGACCCGTGCGCCCCGCTGCAGCAGCAGCTCGACGAGCTCCTGGTGACCCTTCAGCGCCGCGTCGTGCAACAGCGTCGAGCCCTGCGGCGTTCGCAGGTTCACATCCGCCCCGCTGTCCAGGATCAGCCGGACCACGTCGGCTTGCCCGCGCAAGACCGCCTCCTGCAAACGATGATCGCCGATCCGCCCGGGCCCCTCCAGCGTCGCGCCGCGCTTCAACAGCAACTCGACCACTTGGCTATGGCGGTATCGCAGGGCTTCATCCAGCGCCGTGGCGCCGGAGCTGTCCTGCGCGTGGATGTCGGCGCCGGCCGCCAGCAGTAGCTCGACCACGTCCCGATGGCCTTTCACCGCCGCCTCGTGCAGTGGCGTGGCGCCCGTCTCCCGGTTGCGGGTTCGGAAATCGGCGCCGCGCGCCAGCAACAGCTTCACTACCCCGGCCTGCCCTTTCCAGGCCGCCTCGTCCAGAGGCGTGGCCCCCGTCTCGTCCTTGGCGTTGATGTCGGAGCCCCAGTCCAGCAGCAGTTGCACGATCTCCTGGTAACCCCGGTTGGCAGCCAGATGCAGCGGCGTCGAACCCGAGCGGTACCGGGCCTGCGGGTCGGCGCCCCGCACCAGCAACAGCTCTACCACCTCCCGATGGTTAGTGATGACCGCGTAATGCAGCGGGGTCGAGCCGGCCTCCGCGTGCTTGGCATCCACCACCGCCCCGTGCGCCAGCAGCAGCGCGGCGATCTCCTTGTCCCCGCTCCAGGCGGCATCGTGCAACGCCGTGCCGCCCAAGGAGTCCCGGGCGTTCACGTCGGCGCCCTTGGCCAGCAGCGCCTTGACCCGCGCGATGTCGCCCGCCTTGACGGCCTGAGCCAGCTCCTCCCCCTCCCCAGCGAACAACACCAGGCTCAGCGCCAGTACCGCAACGCGCATGTTCTCAGCCTACCATTCGGCCAGTTTCCGGTCCTTCCACACGAACGGACGCGCGGCCCTCCCCGGCCCCTGCGGAGTCAGACTGACCACCAGCCGAAGATCGCTCACCTTCCCGGGCAGCCGTACCACCAGCTTCCGAGTCCCCCGATTGGGATTTTGCGGGGCAGGCGCTGCGGTCGAGACCACCTCGAAAGTCGCGTCCTTCGGAGACAGGATCCGCGCCGCAAGGCTGGAGTCCCCCTTCTGCAAGGTCGCCTGCTCGCCCTTCAGCGTCACCTCGGCGTCGGTGACCATACCCCACAGCGCCTCCACCGGCTTCTCCGCGCTGATCTCGTCCTGCACGACCACGCTCCGGCGCCCCACCAGGGCAATCCCGCGCTCGAAGCGCTGCACCTTACCCGGATAGGCCTTTGCCAAGTCCATCCGAACAAAGGCGAAGTCCGGCTTGGAGCCAAAGGCCACCACGGGCGCCTCCGCCTTCGGATCCTGGTTTTCCCCGTCAATCAGCACCGTGTTGTGCGACTCGGTCCGCATCCGATAGTAGCTCCAGCGCTGCTTGCCGAAGTATCCCGGCATGTTGTAATCGTCCGCGCCCAGGTCGATGGCCCAGCGCTGCCCATCGAAGTCCAGCACGAAGCTGCCCAGGTCGAGCTGGCTGTGGCCCACCTTGGTATCGCCTGCCTTCACGCCCACAAAGATGGCGTCCGGGGCGTCCCAGGCGCTGCGGAAGAAGGCCACCCCGACGCCGCGGAACAGAGCATCCAGTGGCCAGCCGGCCCGCTCCGGGCTCTGCGACTCCGGCTGGTACCAGACCAGGTCCAGAGGGTCCGGGGAGGCCGCGTCTTCCATCCGCCGCTGCTGATGGTAGGCGTAGACCGGCTCTTTGAATTTGCGGGCCAGCCAGAACATCTCGGCCGCCTCTGGGATCCCATCCCCGGCATCGGCGTAGTTGAAGGTCTTGTGCGCGGGCCCGCAGAAATACACCCGAAACCGCCCCGCCTGATCGAAGCCCTTCATGTCGGAAAACCCGAAATCGGCGCCCAGCGCGGTCTCCAGGGCCGCCAGAAAGTAGACGTTGTACCGCGTAGCGTAATGCCAGTAGCCGGGGCCTTCGGGCCACCCCCCGTCCGGGCTGTAAGAAGCCATGGCCAGGGGAATCGACTTGAGCGCGTACCGCAGAACGGCGCCGCTCTTGGCCGGTTCCTCGTCGGCTACCGCCAGCGCCCCGATCGAGATGCCCCCGTTACAGACCTGGTTCCAGTTGAACCGGTTCACCGTCCACCAGCGCTGCTGCTCCCAGATCGGAAGCGCCTGGTCGATCCCCTTCTCCACCAGCGCCTTGCGGATCCAGGCCCGATCCTCCGGCGTCAGGCCCTTATACAGCCAGTCATAGCCGATGGCAAAGGCATGGGTCATCTCGGCGGTGTCGAGGAAATGCGAGGGATTCCAGTCGGGGAATCCCGCCGCCGCGCGCAGCTCCCGAACCGCCCGCTCCAGGTATTGCTTCTTCCCGTCCAGGCGGTAGAGCAACCCCAGCGTGTAGACGCGGTCCAGACAGCGCCGGCTCTGCGCCAGGAGCCGCGGCCCAACCAGCCTATACTCGACGGTCGGCGCCTTTTCGATCCTCTCCGCCTCCGCGACCAACCGCTGGTAGCTCAGCGCCACCTGAGGAACGCTCGCAATGAGGGAGCGGACCCGTTCGAAATCGCTGTCCAAAGCGATCAGCCGGGGATGCCCCTTGCGTAACGTCTTGAGCGGATCCTCAACGCTCTGCGCGTGAACAAGCCATACCGTGGTGACAAATACGAAGCAGAGGCGGAACATAGCCCCCCATTATAGGCGCTAGCGGCTAGCAGTTCTCCCCTGCCCGTACAGAATCACACCCGGCCGCGCCCCTGTGTGCCGACCCTTCTCCAGCACCAGCTTCCCGTTCACCAGCACGTACTCGACCCCGCTCGCATACTGGTGCGGCTTCTCGAAGGTGGCGTGGTCGATGATCCGGGCCGCGTCGAAGATCGCCACGTCCGCCCATTGCCCCGGGCGCAGCAGCCCGCGATCGTAGATCCGCAGCTTCGAGGCGTTGGCCGAGGTCATCTTCCGAACCGCCTCCTCGAGCGACAGCAGCTTCTCCTCCCGCACGTAACGCCCCAATACTCGGGGGAAGGTGCCGTAGTAGCGGGGATGAGGATTTCCTCGGGCCAGCGGCCCTTCCGTCTTCACCGCTGTCCCGTCGGAGCCGATCGAAACTA
>CAVRZY010000150.1:0-10654 GCA_963725415.1 uncultured Acidobacteriota bacterium
CGCGACTCCACGCTCGCAACCGTGCCGGTGGTGCTCACCTCTGCGGCTTCCATTGAGGAGTCTGACCGCGTGCTGGCGCGCAACATGGGCGCCGACGCCTTCGTGGTGCGCACACCCGACTGCCGGGAGATCCTCGTGGCGCTTCAGAAGAGCCTGAGTGAGCAGCCGGTTCCCGTGCCGCCGTCTACCGATGCCTTGGTGGACGGACTGCGGGAAGAGTTTCTGGCGGAGGGCAACGAGAAGGTGCGCACGCTCCTCGACCAACTGGAGTCAGGTTTCAATCCGGTTGGCTGGAAGCAGCTTGCTCACCGTTGGGCCGGGGTGGGCGGCACGCTGGGTTTCTTGCAGATCAGCCAGCGGGCCTACCAAATCGAACAGCTACTCGACAGACCACTCGACCAGATCGCTCTGCAATTGCGGGTCCAACTGGAGGAAATCGCTCATTTGTTCTCCGATGCCCGGCCGGCCGGACGGGAGGCCACCCCAGGGCCAGAACTTATCCAAGGTCTTGCAGGCACGCGGATTGCCTTGGTCGGGTTCGACCCGCCGGACGCTGCCAAGTTGTCGCGCGCTCTGGCGGAGGCGCAAGCCATCTCCCAAATCTTCCCCGCCGCGGCTGCACCGCCGCCGGACCCATTCGACCTGTTGGTGCTCCACCTTGGGCCGCCAGCGGAGCATCCCGCTCAAGCCGGACCCCGGCTCTGGGCCGCCAGCGGCAGCCCTCTGCTAGTGATTGGCCCCCGAGACCGGTTGCTGGGAGAAGAAGCAGAGCTGCGCGAGCGTGCCTCCGACTTTCTGCTATCCCCTTGGTACACCGAAGAAGTCGCCTTGCGTGCCTGTCGAATTCTGTCGAAACACCGGGCGGGGCGGCCTGCTCCGGACCGCGGCCAGGATTTCCGGGTGGTGGTCGCCGACGATGACCTCGAGATCGACGCTCTGGTGGCCGCGGCCCTCGAGAATTACGGGATCCACTGCCAGATTGCCCGCCATGGCGGGGAGGCCCTGGAGATGACCAGGCGCCTGCTTCCGGATGCGTTGGTCCTGGACATCAACATGCCCCGGCTGGATGGATTCCAAGTGCTGACTGCGCTCAAGAGCGCCCCCGAAACTCGCTGCATCCCCGTGCTGCTGCTGACCGCCCGCCGGCAGGAGGCGGACATCCTTCGCGGATTCGGACTCGGAGCGGAAGACTACGTGGTGAAGCCGTTCAACCCCATCGAGCTGGTGGCGCGGCTCAAGAGGCTCTTCGCCAGCCGTGAACCGGGTCGAGCATGAAGATCCCGGTTCAGGTCCCACGCCCGGCAGTGCTGATTCGGCAGTTGCGGGAATTGTCGGGGCGAAGGCGGCGTTCGGCGATTTGCCGGGAACTGGCCCTGCACGCCGTCGGCACGGACCGCTTGCTCGAGCTCAGACGTGTGTACCGGAAGCATGAACGCGACCTGGAGCGACGTCTGGAGGAGATGCTCCGGCAGGTGGCGGGCCGCGCCCGGGAGCGCCTCTCGCGTCTGGCAGTCGATTTGGGCGTTGTGGCGCGCTGGGAACAGCAGGCCCGTTCGGGCAAGACCAAGCTGCGAAAACAGGCGCTGGCTCGGCTTATCCAGCTTTCGCCCGGCATGGCAGACGCTACGTTACTGATGGCGCTGGTTGCCCCGGAGGAGTCTATCCGAGTTGAGGCCGCCCGCGCTCTGCTGCGCTCCGGAGGGCGCCACGATGTCGAGACGGTGTTCACGTTTGCGGTCAGCCAGCCCCGGTCGGTCCGATTGGCGCTGGCAGAGGACCTGTGCCCCCACGCTCTCGCTTTGTGTGAGAACGCCATGCCGGAGGCCTTGGGCTCGAGGGATCCCGAAAGATTGAAGGCGGCGCTGGACCTGGTAGAAAGCTGGGGAAAAGCCTTGCCTCTTCCGCAGCTCTTCCCTCTTCTGCGTCACCGCGATCCGGAGGTGCAGGCCAGAGCCTTCCGGGCGTTGCCCCTGGTGGCGGCCCTGCGCGACTTCGAACCGGAGATTCTCCGGGCGCTAGGCGGTGACGATGAGGCGGTGAAAGCGGCCGCCTGCCAGGCAGCGGCGCGCTTGAGGATGGCGGCCGCCCTTCCGGCAGTGGCGCGCTGCTTGTGCGATTCCAGCGCCGACCTGGCGTGGGCCGCGGCTTGCGCCCTGGCAGAGATGGGCCCGGCGGGGTGGAAGGTCCTGGAGGCGGAACTGCGTTCGGCCTGGCAACCGGGCGCCGCGGCTGCGGCCGTGAGGGCGCTTGACCGCCTCAAAACCACCCATTACGGCTATGCCCGGCTGTGACTGGAGGCGCCCGGGCTAGCCGCTCCCTGGACGCGTCTGCTCCGGGAAGCCGCCAGCGCACCCAGCATGGCACACACCAGAGCGGCCAGGGCCGGTTTCTGCATCGGGTAGTCAACCAGGCAGTGGATGAACACAGAGACGACTCCCAGACCCCACGGAGAACGGACCACTTGCCATCCGCTCCACACTGCCACCGTCAACAGTATGAGCAAGAATGGAATGCCGCCCTCGGCGGCCCATTCCGCCCAATCGTTGTGGGCGTGATTGGCGAACATGCCGATGTCGAACAGGGCATAGGCAGGGTAAACCACCGGCCAGGTCCCTAAACCAAAGCCCATCCACGGGCGCTCCCCCAGCATGGCCAAAGAGGAGGAAAGCAGTTCGCGCCGGAAGACATAGGGATCGGCTTGCTGAAATCTCTTCCAGATTACTTCCCAGCCCAAGACGGCGATGAAAACCGCCGCGACCACCAGGATCCTCAGCACACCCGACGCCAGCGCGCGCCCGGGGATCTTGCGACGCGCGGCCAGCAGGACCAGGATCACGATTTCCAGGGCCAGCAGGATGGCGCCCGCCCGGGAGGCTCCGGCGATCACCGAAGAAAACATGATTCCCGCGGCCCCGCTCCATAGCCAGCTTCTGCGGCGGTCCCAGATGGATTCCCATACCGCAATCGGCAGCACCAGCTCGATGAACGCGGCGTAGGTGTTGCGAGAGAGGAACGGCCCCAGCACACTGTCCGTGTAAGGCGTCGGGAACACCCAAAAGACCTTCCCTGGCGAGGTGAACAACTGAGTGGCCGCGAGCACGCTTACTGCCAGTCCGAAGTACCCCAGAGCCCGGAGAAAGGCCCGCCGAACCGAGTGAGCCGCGAGGGCCTGTAGGCCGACAAAGAACACGACGAAAGCGGTAGCCCAGTTCAGCAGCGAGGTCCAGGTTTCAAACCGGTAAACAGTCTGGCCGCTCACAAGCTGAACCAGACCCCACAAAAAGGCGCCGCCCAGGGGCAGCAAAAGGAGGCTGCTTTTCAGCGAGTAAGGGCGCCAAACCATCCGGACCGCCCATCCGACGCCCAGCGCGAAGACGCCGGTTTGGAACACGCTGACGGCCCAGCGGTCGGGGATCCAGATGGTCAGGATGGAGAAGAAGAGGAGGCCGGCGAGGGCGCCGGCCGCAGGCCAGGAGGCCCGCCCCACGGAGGGTGGAAAGGATGGAGAGAGATTCATTGGAGAGACCGGTGGGCGCGGAGGCGCTGGAGTTCGCGGTGAGCGCGGTAGAAGGAACGTTCGAGGCGCATTTCGTAGTAGGAGAGGTGTGCGAAGGTGTTGTAGGCGGAGTTATCGCGCATGAAGGCGCGTGCGAGGAGCTGGTCGGGGGTCAATTTGGGTTGGTTTGACTGGGGATCGGGTTCGTCATCGCGTACCGAGAAGGGTCCGCAGAGGTCTGTGACCGGGGGGGCCGGTGGAGTTGTCCTGGTAGACGTGGGCCTCGATGCGTGTGAGGCGGGAGAGTTTCCAGTAGGCGACGGTCATTTGCTCGACGAGGACTTCCTCGAAGCGACCGAGGGGGTGGAAGTGGTCGCGGAAGGCTTTGAAGAGGCGGAAGAAAGAGTTTTTGTCCTCGCCTGGGAGGAGAGCGGCGCGTGCGCGGAGACCGTGGGTGAGGGCGTTGCGGGAGGAGATGGCTTTGCCGACGGGGGTTTTGGGGCCGGTGGAGCGTTGGGCATTGCGGCGGTTGGCGTCGATTTGTTTCTGGGTGGCCATGAAAATTTTAAATTTGGACGAACAAAGCCAAATTCACGGTGCCAGGCAAGTGGCTCCTCCAAAAATAGAGTAACAGGGTCGGGGGGCGTGGCGGTGGGGGCGAGCTGGGGAAGTCGTTGAAAAGGCGGGAAAAAAAAGCGGGGGATACGAGTAACTGCGTTTCTCGCAAAGACGCAAAGAGGTGGCGCAAAGAACGCAAAGAAAAAGACGGTCATAAGAGAAAAAGCTTCTCGGATGGTTCAGAATCAGTGAGTCGGGTTTGGGGGTGAGAAGAGGGGGGTAGGATGGGATTAAGGAGGGCGGGGACTAGAAGGCGGAGATGCTGCGGGGGTCGGCGGGGAATCCGAGGCGGGAGAGGCGGGTGGAGAGCGTGGCGCGGGGGGTGGAGTGGCAGGCCGCGGGAGGTTGAGGCGGTGGAAGAAGTCCTGGCAGCGAGGGCAGAGGGTGGGGCCAGGAGGGATCTCGGCGCTGCAGCGGGCGCAGCGGGGCGTGGGCGCGTGGGCTGAGTCAGGCGCTGGCGGCAAGGGCGTGACCCGGTCGGGTGGCGAGGACGCGGCGGAGGAGGTGGGCGCTGGGGTTGTAGTCGGGGATGATGTCCTTGAGGGTGAGGAGGAGGGCGGGGAGGTCGCGGGCGGCGCAGATTTCGCGGAGCAGGGCGAGGTGGGCGGTCATGCGCTGCTCGGGCAGGCCGTTGCCGGCGAAGATCTTGATCTTCTCGTGGGAGGTGGGGAGAGTGTCCTCGAGGAGGGTGCTGAGTTCTTCGTAGAGCTTCTCGCCGAGGCGGACGCCGGTGAACTCGATGCGGATGTCGAGGTCGGGGCGGAGGCCGGAGAGGAGGATGAGGTTGCGGGCGAGGTCGAGGATACGGACAGGCTCGCCCATGTCGAGGACGAAGGTTTCGCCACCGCGGGCCATGGTGGAAGCCTGGAGGACGAGCTGGCAGGCCTCGGGGATGGTCATGAAGAAGCGGCGCATGTCGGGGTGAGTGACGGTGAGGGGCCCGCCGGCGGCGATCTGCTGCTTGAAGATGGGGATGACGCTGCCGCTCGAGCCGAGGACGTTGCCGAAGCGCACGGAGACGAACTTCGTTCGTGACGCGTAGCCCGTAGCCTGTAGCTCGTGGTTGTCCTGGAGGGAGAGGACGAGGAGTTCGGCCAGGCGCTTGGTGGCCCCCATGATGTTGGCGGGGCGGACGGCCTTGTCCGAGGAGATCAGGACAAAGTCCGCGGCGCCGTGCTCGGCGGCGGCCAGGGCGATGTTCCAGGTGCCGCAGACGTTGTTCTCGAGGGCCTCGAAGACGTGCGCCTCCATCATGGGGACGTGCTTGTAAGCGGCGGCGTGGTAGACGATGGCGGGGCGGTGGAGGCGGAAGACCTCGTCGAGGCGGCTGGGGTTCTGAATGCTGCCGATTTCGGCGTGAAAGGGGACGGCGGGGAAGGCCTGGCACATCTCGCGCTCGAGGTAGAAGAGGGCGGTTTCGGCGATCTCGAAGGCGACGATGGCGGCGGGTTGGAAGCGGGCGATCTGGCGGCAGAGCTCGGCACCGATGGAGCCGGCGGCTCCGGTGACGAGGACTACCCGGCCCTGTAGCTTGCGGCGGAGGGTGGACTCATCGAGGAGGACGGGGGAGCGGCCGAGGAGGTCCTCGAGGGCGACGTCGCGGATCTGTTTGGCGAGGGCGCGGCCTTCGACGATTTCGCCCAGGCCGGGGATGGTACGGCACCGAACTCCAGCGTCGTGGCAAAGCTGGAGGATGCGAGTCATCTGTGCACCGCTGGCGGAGGGGAGGGCGACCAGGACTTCATCGATCTGGTGTTTGGAAACAAGGCGGCCGAGATCGGAGCCAGGGCCCAACACGGGCATGCCCTGGATGAGGGCGCCGCGTTTCTTGGGGTTGTCGTCGATGAAGCCGCGAATCCTGTAGTGCAGGCTCGGGTTGGATCTGATCTCGCGGAGGAGCATGAGGCCCGCGGTGCCGGCGCCGTAGATGAGGGTCCGTTTGTCCGAGCCTGGTTGACGGACTTCGGTAAGTGACTCGAGTATGATGCGGGTGAAGACACGCACTCCGGTGATGGCCAGGAAACAAATGATGAGGTCAAGGAGGTATAGGGAGCGGGGAAAGCTGGCGGGGGCCAGAAGGCGGATGAGGCCGAAACTGAGAACGGAGCCGGCGAGGTTGCCGAGAGCGAGCCGGCCCACGTCGTGAATGGAGACGAAGCGCCACCAGCCGCGGTCCAAGGCGCAAAGACGGAACACAATGGTCTTGGAAACGACCCAGATGGGTAGGGCGCAGGTCAGGTGGGCCCAGTGGACCGGTGGGATTCGAGCGTCGAAGCGAAGCAGAAAGGCGGCCAGGCCGGAGATGGCAAAGATGCTGATCTGGATGAGCCAGAGGGCGGGCCTGTGCAAGCTTTCGAGACGCTCGACGGTTCGAAGGAGCCTACGCAGCGGCTGTCGGAATGGCATGACCAGGGTGTGGTTACGAGGCGGCGGCCTTGGGATACTCGCTGACGATTTCAGCAGCGCCGGGGGGCGGGTAGGGAATGAGGGGGCGATCCCGGCGGGCAACGGAGCGCAGGAGGTTGTCCGCACCCCAGCGTTCGAGGATGCGCTGGATGCCGCGGAGTGCCGCGGGGCGGGAGACGATGGCGAGAGCGGTGAGGAGAATGATCCAAAGGTCTGTGAAGAACGTGCGATGGTCGATGTAGAGGAGAGCCAGACGGCTCTTCCAGGGCCGGATGATCTGGTTGTAGAGGAGGTCAGGGTCTTGGCTTCCGGCGAGAATCTCACCCTCATCTGCGAAGACGATGGAGGCAAGATCGGTTATGCCGGGCCGGACGGTGAGCATGCGCTTTTCTTTCTCCGTATAGAGGCTGGCATCCGCCCGGACCTGAGGGCGGGGGCCGACGATGCTCATATCCCCTTTGAGCACATTCCACAACTGAATCAGTTCGTCGATCTTATACGCTCGGACAAACCGCCCCACGGGAGTGATACGGCGATCCGTAGTGGCGGTGGAAGAGCCACCGATCTTTTCCGCGTTCACCACCATGGAGCGGAACTTGACCATGCGGAAAGTTCCGCCGCCGCGGGCCATGCGGAGAGCAATGTAGAAAGGCGACCCACGGTCCTGCAACCAGATCGCGACCGTCACAAGCAGCAGAAGCGGAGAGCTGGCAAGCAGCCCCACCGCCGCAACGGCAAAGTCGAAAATGCGTTTCAGGGCCATGGAAGGTCACACCGCCAGGCTCAGCCACACTTTGGAAAGCACGGCGGAGCAGATGGCCTCGGCATCCATTCCGTAAGCCTGGCGCAGATAAGCCTGTGAACCGACAACCGAGGAGAAGCACGAGCGCAGCCCGATCCTCTGGAAGAAACCGGGCGCGGCACCCGCTTCGAGCAGCGCCTCCGCGACGGCGCCGCCCAGTCCTCCCTCGACCTGGTGTTCCTCCACTGTGACGATCCCCCCCGTCTCGCGGGCGCCGTGGACCAGTGCCGGAATATCCAAAGGCTTTAGCGTGTGCAGGCTGATCACGCGGCAACTCACACCCGCGCCCGCAAGCATGCTGGCGGCGCACAGAGCCTCGTGGAGAATTCCACCTGCCGCAACCAGCGTCACATCGGAGCCCTCACGGACGATGCGAGCCTTGCCGATGGCGAACACCTCATCCTGTTTCGGAGCCGCAGTTGCGGCGGACTTGTCCAACCGCAGGTAGGCCGTACCCGGCCAGTCCACCAATGCCTTCGTGGCTTCCTCAACCTCCCAGAAATCGCCGGGGGCGATCACGGTCATGTTGGGCAAGGCGCGCATGGCAGCCAAGTCCTCGGTGGCGTGGTGGGATGCTCCCACGGCGCCGTAACTCATGCCGCCGCCAACGGTCACGATCTTGACGTCGGCCTCGTGATAGCAGGCATCGTTGCGGATCTGTTCGAAGCAGCGCAGCGTGGGGAAACTGCCGAGCGAGTACGTGAACACGATTCGGCCCTCTAAAGCCAAGCCCGTGGCGAGTCCTGTCATGTTCTGTTCGGCGACGCCTACGTTCAGGAACTGCTTCGGGAAACGGGCAGCGAAATCCGCAAGGACGCCGAAGCCGAGGTCGGCGGTCAGCAGCACCACGTCTGGCCGCTTGTCGGCGATTGCGGTCAGAGTGCGTACGAAAACGTCCCTCATGCCCGGCCTTCCAGTTCGGCCAGCGCGGCCTCGAACTCCGCGCCGCGGGGGATCCGGTAATGCCACAGGACGGTATTCTCCATGAAAGAAACCCCCTTCCCCTTGATGGTGTGAGCGATCAGGCAACTCGGCTTGTGGGATGCGAAGGGGACCGACTTCAGCGCTTGGGTGAGAGCATCGTGATCATGGCCGTCGACCTCCTCGACCGCCCAGCCGAAGCTGCTCCACTTATCGGCGAAGGGTGCTAGCTCGATGACCTCCGGAACGGGTGCAATTCCTTGAATCCGGTTGTAGTCGACAATGGCGACGAGGTTGTTCAGCCCGTGGTGAGCAGCGAAGAGCACGGCTTCCCAAGTCGAGCCTTCATCGCACTCGCCGTCGCTGAGGAGGCAGAATACCCGGTAGGCCCGCCCGTCGAGGTGGGCGGCATAGGCCATGCCGCAGGCAACGGAGAGGCCGTGGCCGAGCGAGCCCGTGGAAACATCGACGCCAGGAACTTCGTGCGACACATGGCCGCTGAGGCGTGACCCATCCATGTGGTGAGTACGGAGTTCGTCGATCGGAAAGAAGCCCCGCTCGGCCAAGGCCGCGTAAAGCCCCGCTCCCGCATGCCCTTTGCTTAGAACGAACCTGTCCCGCTGCGGGCCACGCGGGTTCGCCGGATCGACATTTAGGATGCCTGAATAGAGGACAGCCAAGATATCGGCGCAGGATAAAACGGCGGCGATGTGGGACCCACCACCGCGGCTGGTCATCCGCAGAGCGTGCAGTCTGATTCGCCGGGCGAGAGTAATGGAGTCGGGCAACCACACGGCGACCTACGAACGCTCATACCCGTAAAACGCCCGGATGCAGTCGCAGACGTAGTTGACGTCGTCGTCCGACAGCGACATGTTCATGGGGAGCATCACGAGGCGGGAGAAGAGCCAGTCAGTGTAAGGCAGGTGCTGGGTGAAGCCGAGGGCTTTCAGTTGGTGGACGGCTTGGCCGCCCCACTGGACGAGGGTTCCCACTCCGCGGGTCTTCAGGAATTCCCGGAGCTGGTCCCGGCGCTCCGCCTGAATCTCGTAGTTCTGATAGATGTCGAAGTGGTCCGGATCATCTTCCGGGCCCGGCGGTAGCGCCAGTTCCCGCAGATCCCCTAACCTCTTGCGGTAGAGCCGGGCGATGACGCGCCGACGTTCCATCACGGCGTCGTACTTCTTCAAGCGGTAGTCCAGGATCGCTGCCTGGAGATTGTCCAACCGCGAGTTCGAGCCCCCAGGACACAACGTCGCCCTGATGGTTCCGCCCGTGATCGCGCAACTGGAACATGCGTTCGTAAACCGCGGCGTCGTTGATCACTACCGCCCCGCCGTCGCCCAGGCAGCCCAGCACCTTCGCCGGATAGAAGCTGATAGCCGCCGCAACACCGAACGTGCCAGCGCAGCGCCGCTTGAACTTGGAGCCGAGGGCCTGCGCGGCGTCCTCCACAATCAACAAGCCGTGCTTGTCCGCGATGGCCTGCAAGGCATCCATGTCACAGGTCCGACCGTTCAGCTGCGTCGGGAGGATTGCCTTCGTGCGGGCTGTGGTTGCACCCTCGACAGCCGCCGGGTCGATCAAGTGATCCGGCCCGCATTCCACTGGGACTGGCGTGGCGCCGGCGAAGTGAATGGCCGCGGCCGTGGCGACCATGGTGTGAGAGCAGAAAATGACTTCGTCGCCCGGCCTAATGCCAGCCGCGCGTAGCACGATGAGCAGGCCGTCAGTGGCGTTGCCTACGCCGAGCACGTGGCTGGCGCCCAGGAATTCGGCCAAGTGCCTCTCGAAGTCCTCCAAGTCCTTCTGCAAGATGAACGCTCCGCGGCGACCGATGTCGCGGACGACATCGAGGAAAGCGTCCTCGCTCTGCAGGAAGACGGAAGGGTAGTTAAAAAACGGTACCGACTGCTTGTTCACTCAGCTCCTCCGGGACTGGTCTGCGGCTGCCGGGACGCACAGGGCGGGGATGTCGTACCTGAATAGAACCGATTCCGCACCTTTGTGCACTTCGATGGCGCCGACCCGCACTGCGTTGACTGATTCGTAGAACCTCTGCGCCTTTTGTTGGGTTGCTCCGGTCACTATCTTGCATGCGGGGAGCCTGCGGGCACGAAAGTCGTCCATGAGCGCATCGAACAGCGCGCGACCGAGACCTTTGCGCTGCATGGTCCGGCTCACGCAGAAGTTCAGGATTTCCGCACGTGGGAGGTCGACGGCACCCTCATCCTTCACGGGATACAGGAGCGTCTCGGCGATCCTCTTGAGAGTGCGCAAAGAGAACATTCGCGGCACCAACACTGGAAGGAATCGGAATCCATGACGGAGCAGGACGTGCTTGTATACCTGGCGCGTGTCAGCCGAACCGCAGATAAACGCGACGGCGGTGTTGTCGGGCGCGGTTGCGA
>CAVRZY010000151.1:0-15235 GCA_963725415.1 uncultured Acidobacteriota bacterium
TATTCCTTCAAGAAGTAATCCGCCAGCAGCGGGAATCCTCGTCGACGGTCGCGCAGCGGCGGCACGTAAAAGGGGATCACGTTCAACCGGTAAAAACAGGTCCTCGCGAAAATTACCCCGTTCGATTTCCTCTTCCAGGTGCTTGTTGGTAGCCGCGATGACGCGCACGTCCACCTGGATAAACTCCGAAGCGCCTACCGGCTCGAAGCGGTGCTCGTCCAGCGCCCGCAAAACCTTGGCCTGCGTCTTGAGGCTCATGTCGCCCACTTCATCCAGAAACAGCGAGCCCCCGTCGGCCCGTTGGAACTTGCCGATTTTGTCTTCGCTGGCTCCGGTGAAGGAGCCTTTGCGGTGACCGAACAGCTCGCTCTCGATGAGTTCTTCGGGTATCGCGGCGCAATTGACCTCGACGAAAGGCTCGCCGGTGCGCGCGCTCAGGGCATGGATGGCGTGCGCCACCAGTTCCTTGCCGGTCCCGCTTTCCCCGTAAATCAATACCCGGCCATTGGTGCCCGCCATCAGCGCCATCTGCTGGCGCAGCGCTTTCATGGGCACGCTCTCGCCGATGATGCGGTACTCCTGGGGGCCTTCCCGCAGCCGCGCGTTTTCCAGCTCCAGCCGCCGGTGCCGGATGGCGTTCTTGGCCACAATCGAGACTTTCTGGATGGTCAGCGGCTTCTCCAGAAAATCGAAAGCGCCCAGCTTGGTGGAACGGACCGCTGTTTCGATGCTGCCGTGTCCGGAGATCATGACCACCACGGGCCGGTCCGAAAGCGGGATTTCCTGGATCGAGGCCAGCGTCTCCAGCCCGTCCATCCCCCCCAACCACACATCCAGCAACACCAGCTCGTAGTTCCGCAGCTTCACTTCCTCCAGGCAGCGCTCCCCGCTCTCGACCGCCACCGCCTGGTAGCCCTCATCCTCCAGCACCCCGCAAAGCGATTGCCGGATGCCGGGCTCATCATCCACCACCAACACACGCCGGCGCCTCATGGAAGTCTCGCGCCAAGACGCAAAGACCCCGCAAAGCGCGCAAAGAAAACCTCATTCATTGCTTGGCGTTCTTTGCGCGAACTTTGCGTCTTTGCGTGAAACCTCTTCATGCGCGGTTCTCCAGCGGAGGGATCTCGACAATGAAGCGCGCGCCCGTCGGGTCGTTGTCTTCCACACGAATGCTGGCCTCGTGCTCCAGAAGGATGTGATGCACGATGGCCAGCCCCAGTCCGGTCCCACGCCCCTTGGTCGAGAAATAGGGCAGGAACAACTTGTCCTTGTCCTCCGGGGAAATGCCGCAACCCGTGTCGGCGACAATCAGTTCCAGGCTTTCGGCGGGGCCGCTGCGAGTAGCCACATAGAGCTGCCTGACGGGCGAGTCCTGCATGGCATCGGCGGCGTTATCGACCAGGTTCACGACCACCCGCTTGAACTGCTCCCGGTCGATGTTCACCGGCGGCAGGCTGGGCGCCAGCTCCTTGTGGAGCTCGATTCCGTTCAAGCGCCCGGCGAACACCCCCAGGGCGTTCTCGACGACCTCGTTGAGATCGCAGGGCTCCGGCTGCGCGGTCGGGAAACCCGCGAATTGCGAGAACTCGTTGACCAGGGTCTTGACCGATTCCACCTCGTGGGCGATGGTGGTGGTGCACTCCTGCAGGATGCGCGCGGTTTCCGGAGGCGTTGACACCCGCTTCGAGCTGGCGCGCGATGCGCTCCCCGCACAGCGCTATGGGCGTCAGTGGATTCTTGATCTCGTGAGCGATCCTGCGGGCCACCTCGTGCCAGGCCGCCGCCTTCTGCGCCCGCAGCAGCTCGCTGGTGTCCTCCAGCACCAGCACAAACCCGGAAGTCAGCTTGTCCTCCAGCGCCGACACCGTGGCCGCCAGATGCAGCGTGCCCCGTTCCCTCTTCAGCTCGAGCTGTCGCGAGGCCACCCCGCTCCGCCGCGCGCGCTTCATCAGGTACTTGATCCCGGCCGTATCTTCGCGTGAAAACAGGTCCTCCAGACGCACCGCGCCGGCCACTTTTTCCGCCGGGAGGATCTGGCTCAACGCGCGATTCACTTTCTGAATCCTGCCATCGGAAGTCAGCGAGAGCACGCCCGTCGGAATGCTCTCCAGAATGGCTTCGGTGAAGCGGCGGCGGCTTTCCAGTTCCCGGCTGTTGGCTTCCAGTTCCTGGGTCATCTCGTTGAAGGCGCGCACCAGGGTGGCCAGTTCGTCCACGGCTCGGACCCGCACACGGTACCCCAGGTTGCCCTTTCGCACCTCCCCGGCGGCATTCAGCAAGGCCGAGATGGGGTTCGAGATCTGCTTGGAAAGAAACAGGGCGATCCAGGTGGCCACGAACAGAATGAACAGCGTGATCAGCAACAGCAGCAGCAGGTAGAACTGCCGGATGCTCTTGCGCTTGTTGGCCAGTTCATCGTACTCGCGGATGTAGCGCTGGATCTCGGCCTCTTTGTCCTTGATGTCGAGGCGCCGTTTGGGGTCGGTGGTGTCGCGGGCCTCGCGCCCCAAGACCTCCGCGATCTGCGACAGTTCCAGCTTGACGCCCTCCGCCGGCCGGCTGAACCATTTGTCGAGGTTGCGGTTCAAGACCGAGACGCTCCACAACACCAGGAAGAACACCGGCATGAAGCTCAGGGCCAGCGCCCCGGTGACCAGCTTGGTTCGGATGCGCGAGCCTTCCTGGTTGCTGCGCCGCTCGATGTACAGCTTTAGCCCCGTGCGGAACAGGATGAACCCCAGCGTCACCGTCAGCAGGAAGACCAAGGTCGAGACCGCCCAGTAAAGGAACGTCTGCTCCGGGCTGGTAGGACCGAACTCGCCGAAGGTGAACGAGCCCTGCCAGATCACCAGGGTGGCCGAGACAACCAGCAGAACGATGCCTGCCCCGTAAAGGAACCGCTTTTTCATCAGCCTTTTCAAATTATACGGTGCAGACCCGGCGCCTGGAAAAACAAAAGGGCCTACCGCAGCCGGCGGGAGGCCCGAGGACTTCCGGTTCGATTAGAAGGTGAAGCGGATCGCCAGCCGCAGGTTGCGGGCAGTCTGGAACACCTGCGGCAACCCGTAGCGGCTTGCCAGGGTCAGGGGGGCTTGCACGTTGGCAAAAGCTCCCGTGCCGTTCAGCGCATCCACGTAGTTGTAGCCCTTCATCACCTTGGCCCAGTCAACCCCCAGGTCGCCCGGGAATCGCGACGGCCGCGAGGGATTGATCAGGTTGGTGGGGATGGCAAATTCGTAATACGACACCCCGGACCGCTGATTGAACAGGTTGGAGGCAAGGACTTCGAAAGTCATCCGCAGGTTCTCGCGATCCTTGCTCATGCGGACCTCATGGCGCACCGAGAGATCGGTCTGGAGGAAGTTGTCGCTGCGCGCGTCGTTCACCACGGCACTCTTCTGGAAGTCGCCAGTCGTGGCACGGGTGAACGTCACGAAATTGCCGCGACCCTCCGCCCACTGACACGCCGACGAGGTGCCCACCACGGGCAAGCAGCTACTGATCGACGTACCCTGGTAAGCGGCCTGGGTGACGCCGAACAGGGTCTCCATCCCAGCCCACCTGAGCCGATAGAAGCCATAGCCCTTGGCGGTGTGCGGACGGTCGGTAGACAGCGGCCCGTCGTCGATCTGACCGCTGGGAAGGTAGGTCATGGTCGGTATGTCGAACGCACGGTGATTGTTGGGGGAATGACGGCCGCCGGCCCCATCCGTGGGATCGGTGTTGGTCAAGCCGGCGTAGTTGCCCTCCAGCTTGCTGTAGGTATAGGAGATGGCCCCGAACCATCTGCCAATCATCGCTCTCTTGGCCAGGCGGAACTCCACCCCGTCGTAGCGGCGGATGGCCCCAATCGTGGGCGGGCACTCCGCACAGAACGCCACGGTGGTCAGATAATTGACCCCCTTATCGTCGGGGATAACCATCGGACGATGCAGCACGTCGGCGAACGTCGTGCCTGGGTTGCCAATGTAGAAACCCAGGTTGTCGGTGATCGCCATGTCCTCGATGGTGCGATCCAGGCGCTTGCGCGAATACCGGGTCTCCAGGCTCCAGACCGGCGTAATGGCCCAATCCACTCCGGTCACAAACTCATGCTGCAACATGGGCTTCATGGTGGGGGAGATGGCTGGGTCACGCGGATCCGCCTTGGTGGCCCGGAAGTCCACGTTTTCGATGAAGCGGCCCACGTTAACACCCGGCGCTGGACCGGTAGCCGGACAGCCGCCGCCCTGTGGATAGGTCGGCGTGATCGCGGCAAAGTTCGTATCATCCATGGCGTAATAGCAGTTATGCCAGTAGTCGCTGCCGAACGAGCCGCGCGCCAAGCCCATCTTCATGATGTCATAGAACTTGCCGTAACTGGCATAGATCTTGAGCTTGCCGTTGTGCAGCACGTCGTAGGCGCCGCCAATGCGCGGAGCAATTTTGTCGCCCCAGCCGAACTCCAGCGTGGGGAAGCGCTTCGGATCGTAAGGAGGCTGACGCTCCTGGTCGAAGCGGATACCCACGTTGAGGGTCAGACCGTGGCCCACGGTCCAGTTGTCCTGGATGTACAGCGCGTGAGCAAACTGCTGGTCCGCACCGCTATTGGTGACGCCCGTGCCCACGACGAAGTACCCGTACCGGCCCTGACATATCGATTTACCGTAGTTCGTCAGGTTCGCCGCCTTGATTCCGTCGCAGGCCGTGGTGCTGGTGACCGGCTCATAGCTTTGCCCCCAGAACAGGTTCACGGCGCCCCCGTTGAAGTTACGCAGAACATCATTCGATTGCCGCTGCCAGAAGTACCCCCCTTTGAAGGTGTGAGTGCCGCTCAGAAAGTGGCTGAAGTACGAAGCATCCGCGTTAAAGCTCGTTGCGCTTGTAGGCGTCGAACGCGGTAGGCGAGGTTGTTCGGGATGTTGGCAAAGCCCGTCGTGTTAAACGATGAGCTGGGGAACGCCTGGTCCGCCAGATCCCTGCTGGCCGCGTTGACGGTCGCCTGGTAGAGGTAGCGAGTGCCGACCGGGGTTCCGCGCTGTTCGGTGTTGGAGAAGAAATAGCCGTAGCGGGCGCTGACCACCAGCTTGGCGGTTGGCGTCCAGTCGCCGCCGAAGGTGTAAACCGCGACCGGATTGACCGAGCCGACATCCGAGCGAAGCGTATTGGGATCGGTCGTGGCGCCGGTATTCCTTTGCCCGGCAGCGCTGTCCTGGCCGCCCAGCGCTCCGCTGGTCCGCCAATAGGCGTAGTTCCAGGCGCCAAACACGCGCAACTGGTTGAAAACGCCATAGTCCAACCGGTTGTACGCGTTGTGCTCGGTAGTGGTTACACTCAAAGCCCGGGGTCCCGGATTTGCACCCGTGAAGCTCGTCGTACGGCGAGTCGTGGTCAAAGCCGGGATATAGCTGCTGAACATCCACAACTTGTCCTTAAGCAGTGCGCCGCCGACCTGGTAGCCAGGCTCGACGATGTTCCGCTGGTCTTTCTTCGCCATGTAGAACTCGGGAGTGCCGTCGAGACGCCTGGCCGTGTTAAGTTGCGCCAGGTCGGGGTTTAACCGCAGACCGCGGTCCCCATCGTTGGCGTTGAGCGAGTTGGAGCGCAAGTAAGTCAAGAGCGCGCCATGCCAGTCATTGGAGCCACGCTTGGGAACCGCGTTGATCACCCCGCCCAGCGCGCCACCGTGCTCGGCCTCGAAGCTGCTCGACTTGATCTGGATCTCTTCAATGAAGTCGATCTGGAAGTTCTTGCCGGTACCACCGTTCTGGATGTTCGTGGTGTTCACGCCATCGATCAGGTACACGTTCTCCGAGTCGCTGGCCCCATCAATCTGGTAGCCGTTACCGCGGTCGACGCTGTTCTGTAGCGGCTCCATGCGCGCCCCGGGAGCAAAGGGGATCAGCGACTGGAAGGAGCGCCCTACAGGAATGTTGTCCAAGACGTCGCGCGGCACCGTTACCGCCACCTTGCTCTGGGTTGTGTCCACCAGGGGAGCCGCGGCCGGAGACTTCCACCGTCTCCGCCAGCGTGCCCACCTGAAGCTGCACCTCGATATTGGGCAAGCGGCCCACTGTCAAGTCAATGCCGCTCTGCTTGTAGGTGCGGAATCCGACCGCACTCACCGTCATGGTGTACTCACCCGGGGGAAGGGCAGCGAAACGGTAGTTGCCCGAAGCGTCGGTCTGTACTCTCCTGGTTCCGATCAGCGCAGGGCCGGAGACCTCGATGGTCGCGCCGGTTATCACAGCTCCGGAAGGATCCTTGACGCTCCCCTGAAATGCTGTTGTCGTTTCCTGTGCGAACGCACACGGCAACATCAAGAGCGCGATCAGTACCACCGGCAGCAGCACCCACTTTCCTATGTGGGGACGATACATATATGCCTCCTAGTAAAATAGGGACTCAAGGGATTCGAATCCGATGTCGGTTGGAAATCGGGGTTCAGGACAGGGTTCCTCTCCTGCGCCTGGCCCGCGTTGAGCTTCAGTCCTTGCATGTTCGATCTCAGGCCGGTCGTAGCCGCCGAAACCGCAGACTATTGGGGGGACAGGCCGGTTTCGTTGGTCATCGCCGTGCGCGGCATGATGAACGTGAGCAACTATACCACTTCTCGAACGCCGGCGCAAACCGTTTGACGGGCGAGACGTAATCCCTGACCTAACCCCTAGTCTTCAAACTGCTCCTTGTCCGTCGTATTGTACCACGGTCTTGAGTTTTTCAAGATCGGAAACCCCCAAAAATCCCAAAACTGTCCTGGCCAGTCCCCCTGTTGCAAACCGCAACAGGCCTGGCCTCCTCGCTGTGAGACTCTGCTGCGCCGCACCAGCCGCGTCATGGCTGTGGTTTGGTGCACTTCACAAGCCAAAGTCGAAGGAACGGCAAGTCGTTGAACTTGAGAAGGAATTGGTCTGGGAAGCTGAAACACAGACATGAATGTCTGTACTGCGCTGTAAACACAGGACTTGCGGGCAGGTGGCGGAGGGATCGTTGCCCTGGTTCGGGTGGTCACAGCGTCAGTGAGGTCACCGGACTTCTCCTCTTTTTGGGAGTTGCCGACTATGGTGTTTTGAAGATTCATGATGCTCCCGAGACCAGGCTGAAGGAGGATCGGAGGGGGCGCTGTGAAGACCACTTAGTGTTTCCCATGGGTTTCAGAGGTGGGCCGGCGGACTCCTGGAGACCCCGCCCCAGTTGGCCCGCTGTTTGCTATACTGAGGGCATCTGGGAAAAACTTGGGAAACCTCAGGAGGGGTACATGAGAAAGAAAGTTGTTACGTTAGCAGTGTCTGTGCTTATCTACGCCAGCCTGGCGGCGCTCGCGTTCGCGCAGGCGACAGACGGCAACCTGGTTGGAAGCATCACTGACCCGACCGGGGCGGTCATCCCCAACGCCACTATCCAGCTTCTGAACGCCGACACGGGAGTCGGCTTCACGGCCAAGGCGGACGACAGCGGGAATTACCGTTTCAACAACATCCCGGTGGGCCGCTACGCGCTGAAAGCCAGCGCCGGCGGGTTCACCACCGCGACCTTACAGAACATCGCCATCGAGCTGAACAAGACCACGACGGCGAATGTCTCCTTGCAGGTGGGGACGGTCATCACCACCTTGGAGGTGGGAGAGGCCGCAGCCACCATTGACACGACCACTGCGCAGGTGCAATCCACCTACGAATCCAAGCAAATCGTTAACCTGCCGATCATTGAGACTTCCGGGGTCATGTTCGGAGCTCTGAATCTGTCTTTGTTGAGCGCCGGGGTGGCCAGCAACGGAGGGGTGGGCCAGGGAACCGGTCCCTCGATCGGGGGGCAGCGCCCTATGAACAACAACTTCACCATCGAGGGCGTTGACAACAACAACAAAGCCGTCACGGGTCCGCTGGTCTATGTGCCCACCGAGGCCACTGCGGAATTCACGCTGTTGCAGAACCAGTTCGCGCCCGAATTCGGCCACTCTTCCGGCGGGCAGTTCAACACTATCGTGAAGAGCGGCACCAACGACCTGCACGGCTCGGTTTACGAATACTTCCAGAACCGCAACCTGAACGCCCTGGATGAGTCCTTCGCCCGGCAGGGCATCCGCCAGATTCCGCGCTTCGACCAGAACCGCCTGGGAGCCTCCATCGGGGGCCCGATCCGCAAGAACAAATTGTTCTACTTCGGCAACTTTGAGTACGCCCCGCTGGGGCAGGCTTACACGCTGTCTCCGCCGGTCTCCGCGCCGACCGCGGAAGGCTTCGCCAAGCTGGCGACGATTCCCGGCCTGTCGCAGACCAACCTGGACGTCTTCAAACAGTTTGTCGCGCCTGCGCCGGTCGCCAATGACGTGACCAAAGTGAAAGGAGTGGACATTCCGATCGGCATTCTGCCGGTCAGCGGCTCTTACTTCACCAACCAGTACACCGGGGTAGCCAGCACCGACTACAACATGTCGGAGCGGGACCAGCTTCGGGGGCGATTCGTCTACAACCGGATCGATCAGCTCGACAACCTGGCCAATCTACCAGCCTTCTGGACCAACCTGCCCCAACGGTTCTACCTGTTGTCGCTGGGACAGTTCCACACCTTCAATCCCAATCTGACCAACGAGCTGCGGCTGGCCTACAACCGCTTCAGCCAATACTACGTGGTCCCGCCCTTCAAGTTCCCGGGGCTGGACAAGTTCCCCAACATCCAGTTTGACAACGATCTGGGCTTGCAGCTCGGGCCGGACAGCAACGCGCCGCAGTACACAGTCCAAAACACCTACCAGTTGGTGGAGAACATCAGTTGGACGAAGAGCAAGCACACCCTGAAGTTCGGTTTTGACGGACGCAACCTGATTTCGCCTCAGCACTTCATCCAGCGGGAGAGAGGCGACTACAACTACCCCAACCTGGAGGCGTACTTGCTGGACCAGGTACCGGACGACCTGGCGGAGCGTAACCTGGGCGACACCACCTACTATGGCAACCAGTGGGCGCTGTTCGGGTACGGCAACGACAACTGGCGCCTGCGGCCGAACCTCAGTCTGAACCTGGGTTTACGCTACGAGTACACCACCGTGCCGCTCACGCAGAGCTTGCAGAGTCTGAACCACATCTCAGACGTGCCGGGCGTGCTGGTGTTCAATTCCCCCAAGGCCGCTACGCGCAACTGGGCCCCGCGCATCGGCATCGCCTATTCACCGGGAAAGAGCGGCAACACCTCGATCCGGGCGGGCTTCGGGATGGCGTATGACGTGATCTTCGACAACGTTGGAAGCACGGCCTATCCACCGCAATTGAGCGCCACCTTCGACGCCGTCGACTACCCCAACCTGTTCAAGGCGCCGTTTTTGGCCAACGGCGGAATCCAGCCCGGCAGCATTGCGGCCGGGGGCAACCTGACGCAGGCGGAAGCGCGGGCGGCGACCTCCAGTTTCATTCCCGATCAGGTACTGCCGTATGCGATCCAGTGGAACGCCGGGGTGCAGCACGTATTCGCCAAAGACTACACCGTCGAGGTGCGCTACCTGGGGACCCGCGGCGTCCACCTGCTGGTGCAGAACCAGATGGACCGCGTGGCGCCGGTGACCGCCGACCGGAATCTGCCGACCTATCTTCAGATGCCGTCGCAGGCGGAGCTGGACAGGCTGCCGCTGACGCTGGCGGCGTTGCAAAGCATCTCCAGCAACCCGATCCTGGGGCCGTATGGTTTTTCCAGCCGGATTACCTGGTGGCCGCCCATCGGGAACTCTCTCTATAACGGCCTGGCGATGCAGTTGACCCGGCGCTTCTCGCGCGGGATGCAGTTCGTGGGCGCCTATACCTGGAGTCACAACCTGGACGACAGCACCGCCACTCATTTCTCCACGGTGCTGACCCCGCGCCGGGAGCAGGACTTCATGAACCTGAGGCCGGACTGGGCCACCTCGGCCTTGGACCGGCGGCAGCGGCTGACCCTGAGCTGGATCTGGGAGGCGCCCTGGTACAGCCACTCCAATAGCTGGCTGGCCAAGAACCTGCTAGGTAACTGGCGATGGGTCGGGACCTACACCGCCGAATCGCCTGAGTATGCTACGGCGCAGAGCGGCACGGATTCCAACCTGAACGGGGACACGGCAGGTGATCGGACCATTATCAACCCGGCCGGGGATGCCCTGAAAGGGAGCGCCGTGACCGCGCTGAAAAACAGCGCCGGGGACATTGTGGCCTACCTGGCGACGGATCCCACGGCCCGCTACATCCAGGCCGGGAAGGGCGCCTATGCCAACGGCGGCCGCAATACGCTCGCGACCCGTGGCATCAACAACTTCGACATGTCCTTCGGCAAGCGCTTCGCGATCACCGAGCACAAGGCCTTCGAGTTCCGCGGGGATTTTTCGAATTTCTTCAACCACCCGCAGTTCACGCCGGGCTACATCAACTCGGTGCGGCTGACCAGCCAGACCAACACACGGGACTTCATGGTTCCGGGCAACCGGACGTTCGCGGCCTGGGACCAGGTGTTCCCGAGCAACGCGCGCACCATCCAGTTGGTGGTGCGCTTCACGTTCTAGCGACAGCGGAGTTTCGCGCAAAGACGCCAAGCGCGCACAGGTTTCCTGTGCGCATGCTTCGCGTTCTTTGCGCGAAACGTTCTTAGGTGAGGCCGCCTAGGCCCTGGGTCTTGAACTCGTACCGGTCGATGATGATGGCCGCGCTTCCGTTGGCGCCCCGGACCACCCGGCCGGCCACCACCAGCTTGAGCGGGCACTTGTGGTCCAGTTGCGCCGGCCAGTTGACGGAGACCTCCAGGCGGTCCCCGATGTGGACATCGCGCTCCGTGCTGAACAGCACCCCGGTCGAGCTTATGTTCAGGGTCTTGCCCGTCCCAGTCTCGACGGAGTTCTTGTTGAGAACCCTATAGCGGACTTCCTGCTCGATGGGAAAGCGAACCGCGCTCCGGCGCTCGGCTGTAGGTATTGCCGCCGCTAATCCGGGTTGCATCGCGGTTCGTGATCCTTCCGGCATGCATTTCTAATGATGCGACCGAACTGGCCGGCCCGCCATAGCCGAAAGGTTTCAATTCCGCGTAGCCGGTATGTACCATCTCCTCGCGCCTGGAGTACCATGCCAAATATGAATCTAACAAAACCCGACACGCTTGTCTTGATCCTGGTCCTGGCCGCCGGATGCCTCTGCGCGGACAAGAGGGTCATTCAGCCCCAGGAGTTTCCTAAGGGACGACCCTTCAGCCCTGGTCTCCTGGTGGACGGGACCCTGTACGTCTCCGGTCAGGTGGGCCAGGAACTGAAGACCGGAAAGATCCCCGAGCAGTTTGAGGCCGAGGTGAAGCAGTGCCTCGACGATATCGGGATCATCCTCAAAGAAGCCGGAATGGGCTTTGAAGACGTCGTTTCAGTCCAGGTCTATCTGACCGACATGGACCTGTTCCAACGCATGAACGCAGTCTACACCACGTTTTTCAAAGAGCCTCGCCCCACCCGCACCACCGTAGGAGTCACCAGGTTGGCGGGACCGGCCCGGCTAGAGATCACGGTGACTGCCCGAAAGGCAAAGAACTGACTACTCGCTGGGGAAGCGATCACGAACCGCCCCCCGCGCGAAGCTTCCGTATCTCCTCCAGGCGCTCGGCGATTCGTTTCTCGATCCCACGCTCGGTGGGGAAGTAGTATCGCCGCCCGGCCAGCGAAGGCGGCAGGCACTCCATGTCCGGAAGCGCGTCCTCAAATTGGTGGGCGTGCTGGTAGCCTTTGCCGTAGTCCCACTCTCCCATCAAAGTGGTGACAGGATTGCGCAGATGCAGCGGGACGGGCTCGGCCACGGTGCGCTCGACGTCTTCCTGGACGCGGTTCAGGGCCTGGTAGGCCGCATCGGACTTGGGCGCCACCGATAGATAGATGGCGGCCTGCGCCAGGGCCTGGTCGCCTTCCGGGATGCCCAGGAAGTGTACCGCCTGCATGGCCGCCACGGCCTGCTCCAGCGCCCTGGGGTCGGCCAGGCCGATGTCCTCGATCGCCATCCGCATCAACCGCCGGGCTATGTAAAGCCGGTCCTCGCCCGCCTCCAGCATCCTGGCCAGCCAGTACAGCGCCGCATCCACGTCGCTGGAGCGCACCGATTTGTGCAGGGCCGAGATCAGGTTGTAGTGCTCCTCGCCCGCCTTGTCGTATAGCAGCACCTTGCGCTGGATGGCGTCTTCAACCGCCTGCCTGGACAGTTGTTTGCCCGGGGAAGCAGCCACGGCCGCTTCCAGGGTGTTGTAGGCCGCCCGCGCATCGCCGTTGGCGAAAATCGCGATCTGCTGGAGCAACTCCGCCGGAGCTTCCATCTGCAATTGACCCAGGCCGCGGTCCGCATCTTTCAGCGCCCGCACCAGCAGCTTTTCGATCTCCTCCGGCGTCAGGGCGCGCAGCGCGTACACTTTGGCGCGCGACAGCAGGGGCGAGATCACCTCAAAGGAGGGATTCTCGGTGGTGGCCCCGATCAGCGTGATGTCGCCGCGCTCCACATACGGTAGAAAGGCATCCTGCTGGGCCTTGTTGAAGCGGTGGATCTCATCGATGAAAACCAAGGTGCGACGCCCCAGGTGCCGGTTGCGCTGCGCCTCTGCCATCACCGCCTTGACTTCCTTGATGCCGCTCAGGACCGCGGAGAAGGGGACGAAATCGCAGCGCGTCAGACGTGCAAGCAGCCGCGCCAGGGTGGTCTTGCCCACCCCCGGAGGCCCCCACAGAATCATCGAGATCAGCTCGTCCCGCTCCAGTTGCGTGCGCAGGGGCTTCCCCGGACCCAGGATGTGCTCCTGGCCCATGAAGTCTTCCAGCCGCTCCGGCCGCATCCGGTCGGCCAGGGGCCGCCCCAGGTCGGGTGGCGGGGGAGGCGGCGGGCTGGTGTCAAACAGGCTCATACCACCCACGCCCCGCTACTGTTTCAGCATCCTCTGCCGCCGCGCTTCGTAGAGCAGAATCCCGGCCGCCATGGCCGCATTCAGCGACTCTACCCCAGTCATCGGAATCCGCAGGTCCAGGGCCCCGGAACGCAATTTTTCGGTCACCCCGCGCCCTTCGCTACCGATAATGAGGGCGCATTTCCGGCTCAGGTCCACGTCGTTCAAGCTCTTCTTGCCGGAGGGCATGGCGGCATACAGGTCCAAACGGCGCTGCTCCAGGGCCGCCCGAGCCAGGGTCGCATCCAGGCCCGCCACCAGGGGCACCCGGAACAACGAGCCCGCAGAGGCGCGCACCGCCTTGGGATTGTATGGACTGACGGTTCCCTTCAGGAACAGCACCCCGGTCGCGCCGAAGGCTTCTCCAGCCCGCAGGATGGCCCCAGCGTTGCCCGGATCCTGCACTCCATCCAAGACCACCACCAGCGGCTTGCCGCGGAACAGTTGCTCCAGCGTCCAGCGCGGCGGCCGCACCAGCGCCATCACACCTTGCGTGGACTCGGTCCCGGAAACCTCCCGAAACAGGGCATCCGCCAGCACCATCACGCGCAGGCCCTGGAGACGGCGTACGTGGCTTTCCACCGCCGACCGGACCGACTCGGCCGCCAGCACCGCCTCCACCGGGCAGTCGCTCCGCAGAGCTTCTTCCAGCAGATGGAAGCTCTCCGCCACGCACAGGCCCTCACGGGTCAGCGTCCCCCGCACTATGGCCCGCCTGACCTCCTTGAGCCAGGGGTTGGCCGGGCTGGTCAGTATTTCTGTCTTGCTCATCGTAAACTAGGGACAGGCTACGCTGTCCCTCGTGGACCGCGTAGCCTGTCCCACTCTACCATGAGACGAGCCTTGTGGATCACATTACTGGCCGCCCTGGCCGTGACGGCAGCTTGGGTGGTCCAGGTGGCCATCCAGATCCGGCGCCAGTCCACCATCGACGAAGCGCGCCGGGCCGACGTGATCCTGATCCTGGGTGCAGCCGAGTACAGTGGCCGGCCATCCCCGGTGCTGAAGGCCCGGCTCGACTACGGCCTCGAGCTGTTCCGGCGCAACCTGGCGCCCCGCATCCTCACCACCGGCGGGGCCGGCGGAGATCCACGCTTCACCGAAGGCGAGGTGGCCCGCAATTACCTCATTCAGAACGGTGTTCCCTCCGAGGCTATCATCGTCGAGGTGGAGGGTGAGAGCACCATGCACAGCACCGCCGCGGCCGCCGAGATCATGCGCCGGATGGGCCTGAAATCCTGCCTGGTGGTCAGCGACGGCTACCACATCTTCCGCGCCAAAAAGATGCTCCAGGCCCGGGGCCTGGAAGTCTACGGCTCCCCTCGTCCCGCCGCCCCCCGCAGCGATGCCCGCCAGTGGTGGCTCTACCTCCGCCAGGCCGTCGGCTACGTGCTTTGGACGGTGGGAATCAGGGTCTAGGAGCTTGTAGCGTGTAGCTAGTAGCTTGTAGCCCAATGTCATTTAGTTTTCCCACCACCGCACATCTCGGCCCCCTGTGGGGCGGCTCCCCGAGCCGCCGCCGGCGGCCCCCTGGCCGGCGTTTTCCAGCCCCACCGGGAGCCGACCAGGGGGTCGGCTCGCAGGCCAGGAGGCCCGCCCCAGGAAAACTACATGACATTGAGCTGGTAGCCCGTTGCACGGGAGAATACGGTCGAATCACCGGTAGTCGGCTCCCCAGGGAACGCGAGCCTGCGAATTCCGCGGACACTCCCAAACCAGAAGCCACAGGCTACAGGCTACAGGCTAGAGTTTCAGCAGCATCCGCAGCCGCTTGGTCTGCACCCGGCTCACCGGCACCTCGCTTTGCTTCTTGTCGTCCATCCGTAACATATAGCTGGACTTGAACCAGGGAATCACTTCCTTGATCCGGTTGATATTCACCAGGTAGGACCGATGCACCCGCCAGAAGGTTTCCGGGTCCAGGTTGGATTGCAGCTCTTCGATGGTGCGGTAGTTGGATTGCCCTTCCATGGTGGTCGTCACCACCGTGATCAGCCCGTCTGCGATGGTGGCGTAGACCACCTCGCTGGTGTCCACAATGAGGTTCCGGTTCTGGCTCCTCACCAGGAGCTTGGTGCGGTGCGGCGCCGGCCGTTCCAGCGCAGGGCGCTCGGGCGGCTGCGCCTTGGCCTTTTCCTGAATGCTGCGGCGCGCGCGTTCCATGCTCACCGACAGCCGCTCTTTATCCACCGGCTTGAGCAGATAGTCCAGGGCCTCCAGGCGAAACGCCTCCACGGCGTACTGCTCATAGGCGGTGGCCAGGATGAAATAGGGCAGTGGAACGTTTCTTTCCTGTAACTTACGGATGACGCCTAGCCCGTCCATCCCAGGCATCTGG
>CAVRZY010000152.1:0-3925 GCA_963725415.1 uncultured Acidobacteriota bacterium
AGGTCTTCTCGGCCTCCCTCCTCTCGGAGTCCAGGCTCTCGGTGTCGAAGACCCTGTGCACTCCACCCCGGTTATGAGCGAGCCCTCGGTGCCCTCGCCCGAGACCCGCAGGCTGTCCGGAGATATCGACAGTGGCAGGTTCTTCAGACTTGATGCTGAGGTCCCCGGTCCCTATCTCCACCTGGCCCACCCTTGTGACCATGGCCCTTCCCTGGAAGATCGTGACGTCCCTTATCGGTGCCGTTCACTCCATCTTGTCGCCCTTATCCATGAAGAACTCCCCCCATGTGCTTCATGGAGAGGAGCGAACCCCCAAAAAAAGGTTTTGGTCCCTGTGTGGAGGCCCATCCTACTCCTCAATCGTGCTTACGACGGTGGTGTCCATCTCGAGTCGATTCTTCCTGAGCACCAGGACGCGTTTGTAGATGCTCGGGTGGGTCGAGAAGAGGTCGTTTGCCTTTCTCCAGGGGTTCGTGGCCTCTTTGTCCATGGCGGCCTGGAGCTTCCTGTTCGTCGCCACGCCCGCCATCCGCTACCACGTAGGCATCGACGGCCTCAGCCTGTGGCTGGTGATCCTGACCACCCTGCTCACGCCAGTCGGCATCCTGGTTTCCTGGAAACACATCGACCGGCGCGTCAAGGAGTTCTTCGCCTTCTTCCTGCTGATGGAGTTCGGCCTGATCGGCGTATTCCTGGCGCTGGACCTTTTCCTGTTCTACGTTTTCTGGGAGATTTCGCTGGTCCCCATGTATTTCCTGATCGGGATGTGGGGGCATGAGCGGCGCATCTACGCGGCGGTGAAGTTCTTCCTGTACACCATGGCGGGCTCGGTGCTCATGCTGGCGGGGATCATCTACCTGTACAACCGGGCGGGCAGCTTTGACTACAGCTTCATTCTCCAGCAGATGGCCAGCGGCAAGCTGCTGCTGGGCCGCAGCGAGGAGCTGCTGCTGTTCCTGGCATTCTTTGTGGCGTTTGCCATCAAGGTGCCGCTGTTCCCGCTGCACACCTGGCTGCCGGATGCGCACGTGGAAGCGCCCACCGCGGGTTCGGTGATGCTAGCCTCGGTGATGCTGAAGATGGGCTGCTACGGGTTGATCCGGTTCTGCCTGCCGTTGTATCCGGGCGCCTCGCGGCGGTGCGCCGGGTGGATCGTGGCGCTGGCGCTGGTGGGGATCGTCTACGGGGCGCTGGTGGCTATGGTCCAGCCCAACATGAAGAAGCTGGTGGCCTACACTTCGGTGAGTCACCTGGGCTTCGTGGTGCTGGGCGTGTTTTCCTTCACCCAGTTGGGCATGGATGGCGCAATCTACCAGATGCTCAACCACGGGATCTCGACGGGCGCGCTGTTCATCCTGGTGGGCTACCTTTACGAGCGCAAGCACACGCTGGAGATCAAGGATTACGGCGGGGTGTGCACTCCGGCGCCGCAACTGGCCACCCTGTTCCTGATCACGTCCCTGGCCAGCATGGGGCTGCCGGTGCTGAACAACTTCGTCGGAGAGTACCTGGTGTTGCAGGGCGCCGCGCAGGCCAACTTCCGCTGGGCGGCGATTGCGGCGCTGGGCGTGATCCTGTCGGCCTGCTACATGCTGTGGCTCTACCAGCGGGTGTTTTTCGGCGAGCCCTCCGAGGCGGTGGCCTCGCACTGCCATGACGTGGTAGCGCGCGAGCGTGTGGCGATGCTCCCGCTGATCATTCTGATGGTCTGGATGGGCACCTACACGCAGACCTTCCTTCCGCCCATCAACGCGGCCGGCGCAGCCATCCTGGAAAAAACGACCGTGAACCAGGAGTTCCACGCGCGAAATGTGCTGCCACAGGAGCTGACCCGTGCCCGGTAGCTTCGTGCCAAGCGGCGCCGAGTATCTCCGGTTCCTGCCGGAGATGATCCTGACCGGCGTGGCTACCGCCGTGATGGTGCTCGAGCCGCTCACCAAGGGCCGCTGGCGGCGCGCCTTCGGCGAGATCTCGCTGGCGGGACTGGTGCTGGCGCTGGCGGCGGCCGTGGCGGCGTATTCCAGTCCCGGGCCTGCGTTCAGTGGGGTGATCCTGATCGACGGCTTCGCGACCTTCTTCCGCGTGCTGGTGATCGCCGTGGGCATCCTGATCGTGCTGTGCTCCTCCGGCTACCTGCGGCGGGAGGGGGCTGAGCGGGGCGAGTACTACGCGCTGCTGCTGTACTCGGTAGTGGGCCAATGCATCATGGCGGGCGCCGCCGAGCTGGTGGTGATGTTCATCGGGCTGGAGATTTCCTCGATCGCCAGCTATGTCCTGGCCGGTTACCTTCGCCACGACCAGCGGGCCAGCGAGGCGGCCGTCAAGTACTTCCTGCTGGGATCTTTCGCTACGGCATTCTTGCTGTACGGCATCGCACTGATTTACGGGGCCAGCGGGTCCACTGTGCTGGCGGAGATTCGGGACGCCCTGGCGGGTTCGCCGTTGCCGTCCTCGGACCTGCTGGTGGGCGCGGCGGCGGCGCTGATGTTTGTGGGGTTCGCGTTCAAGGTTTCGGCGGCGCCGTTTCAGATCTGGGCGCCCGACGTGTACCAGGGTGCGCCGGCCCCGGTGGCGGCGTTTCTGTCTTCCGGTCCTAAGGTCGCGGCCTTCGCCATTTTTCTGCGCGTCTACCTGACCGCCTTCGGGCCGATCGCCACTCGCTGGGAGCCCATCGTGTGGGTCTCGGCGCTGGCTACCATGGTCATCGGGAACTTTGCCGCGCTCACCCAGTCCAACATCAAGCGGCTGTTGGCCTACAGCTCGATCGCCCACGCCGGCTACGTGCTGGTGGCCATGACGGCTCACTCCGAACTGGGCACGGCGGCCGCGATGTTCTACCTGGCAGCCTACGTGTTCATGAACGTCGGAGCGTTCGCCGTGGTGGCCTACATTTGCCGACAGGGCGAGCGCTACCTGCAGGTGGAGGACCTGGCGGGGCTGGGCGCGCGGCAGCCGGCCACCGCGGCCCTGTTGTCCATCTTCCTGCTGTCGCTGATCGGGGTGCCCCTGACCGGCGGCTTCTTCGGCAAGTTCCACATCTTCCGCGCGGCGCTCCACGCCCATCTGGTCTGGCTGACGGTGCTGGGCCTGCTGACCAGCGCCGTGGCGGCCTACTACTACCTGCGCATCATCGTGGTGATGTACATGCACGAGCCGGGCGAAGCCACGACGGACCTGCCACCTCAGGGCGCGCCGCTGAAGGCCGCGCTCTGGGCTCGAGCGGCGGCCACGCTCCTCCTGGGCATCTTCCCGTCGCTGATTCTGGGTTTCGTGAACGGGGCGGCGAGGATTGGGAGGTAACCGACTGGCGTGCGCGCCGGCTTCCGGTGTCTCCCCAGAACTGAGATTATCACGGGGTCTTGACGGGCACTTCCACTTTCAGCACCGGCGTGCCCGGGGCGGTGACTTGCACCGGCGCCTTGAGCCGCACCCGGTCCACATAGCAGGCGGTGGATTGCTCGGTGCAATAGTAGACGATGGCGTCAATGGTCAGTTCGCTGTCCCCGAACGAGGCGGTCAGGGGCACTTCGACCGGGAAGCTGTGGAAGCTATCCGGCTCTGCCAGGAACTTGACGACGTTCTCGTCGCTGGAACTCCATCTCAAATAGAAGGGAGCGCCCCGGGCGAGCTTGTATCCCGGCGGGAGTTTTACGTCCAGCGCCATGCTGGCCTGCCCAGCGTGGAGTTGCTGCGGCGGCAGTTCCACGACCCGACCCCGAAAACGGTCCGCCTCGATTCGCGCCAGCCTGTCGAGGTTGTCGAACTCCATCGTGCGGACTTCGTGCGCCTTGGTGTCAATGACGCGGACCTGGTGGTTGTTGGTGTCCGCGATGTAGAGCTTGTCGTCCAGAGAGGCCAGCCCGCCCGGCTCGTTGAACGTGGCGGTCGAGAGCTTCCCGTCGGTCAGCCCGTGCTTTCCCGTGCC
>CAVRZY010000153.1:0-26409 GCA_963725415.1 uncultured Acidobacteriota bacterium
CACGTATCGCTGGTCAGCAATTCTGTCAAGGGAAATGTTGGCTCCTTTTTCCATCAAATTTTAACCGTAGGATCAAAGGGAAAGAATAGATCTTAGGGGTAGTGCTGATAAGCCAAAACGGAAACTATCGTGACAGCCTCTGCACTTCGCCAATATTTTTGAGATAAAACACATCTCCCAACCCTTAATGATTATCGATACCTGCACCCTTTGACAAAATATGTCAACCGAAGACTACAGGAAGAACTCCTCGTTTTTTTAGGGGAATTTCTCCCTCCAAATTTAACGCTCTACCTACCTATGTTTAATTCAAGCAACCTATGAGAAATGAATATTACTTATTGAAGAGGTTGAATAGACCCTATTAGGCAGGGCCGTTTTTGACCCTGCCCTCTTAGGTCAAGAGGGCAGGCAGGCTAAAATTGTGATTACAAATACAGCTCAATTGCCGATAAGCTTCGAATATTGAGAAAGGATATTTGTTACGCCTGCGCCGGTATAGAGGTCAACGCCGCCAGGGAGAAGCTTTGCCTGCGCGAGGTTATCAGGAGGTACGGGAAGATCGTCGAAAGATGGGAACAGCTTGATCCGCTGCCGTTCGATGATCCACAGTTGGAGGAGGCCTCGAAAGCCTACCTCTATGGCTTCTATAGGGCGAGTGTTGTCCTAAGCTCAAGTGCCGTGGAAAAGCGCCTAAAGCGAGTCGCCAATGTAGATTACTTCGAACACTATGAGGATCTCGTCGAGGCCGCTGCCAGTTGTTCGGCCATGAGCCCGGTCTGGAAAGAGCAAGCCCTATTAGTGTTCCGGACCCGCACCAAAGTGGTCCACAGGGATCACGCGCCTTCTCACGACCAGGCAGGTGAAGTGCTCAGCAACGCCAGGGACGTACTAACGAAGGTTCTGTCGTAACAGTTCACGTGGGCCCTCCCTGCTGCGGGAGCAGGGAGGGCGTAAACCTGATGCCGGCGATAGCGGTTCAAGACGCTTCTCCGACATGAACGCACATCCGGTCCGAGTATCTGACGCGCGCACGGCCTGCCCGCTGGGACCATAGCGCGGGCGGCGTCGTTTCCAGATGTCGTAGGCGAACGCGGAGCGCTCGGATGGAGGCGTGTTGTGGATCAGGTGGGAGAAGTAGTCAGGCGCCCTTGGTGTGGGGTTGGACCGCATTTTCAGGCGTTCCTAAGTTGTGGTCAAAATCGTGGCCAATTACCGCCGCGCAGGCCCTAATGAGCGTACCTACGCGGTCGAATGTGCCTGAAAACTCAACGGCATAGCCCAGTGTGGGATAATTGCGCCTTATGACGAATCTGCCGATCCAGCGCAGAGATCTTTTGCGCGTTGCCAGTCTTAGCAGCATCACCGCAGCCTCCTACTCCCGCGTCCTGGGGGCCAACGACAAGATCAGCCTCGGCGTCATCGGCTGCGGCGGGCGGGGGCTGGGTGTCATGGGGATTTTCCAGAAGAACCCGGCCATCCAGGTCAGGGCGGTCTGCGATGTGTACGGCGTGCAGATCGACAAGGCCCGGCAGAGGGCGCCCGACGCTGCCAGCTTCACGGATCACCGCAAGCTGCTGGAGGCCCAGAATGTTGACGCGGTGCTGATCGGGACTCCCGACCACTGGCACGCTCCCATTGCCATTGATGCGCTCAATGCGGGCAAAGACGTCTACATTGAAAAGCCGCTCACGCGCACTATTGAAGAAGGCCCCAGGATCGTTAAAGCGGCGCGCGTGAACGACCGCGTCTGTCAGGTCGGCATGCAGCAGCGCTCCGGCCCGCATTACATCCAGGCACGGGACGAGTACATCCGCGCAGGCAAGCTGGGCAAGATCACGCTGGCGCGCACCTGGTGGCACGGCAACGGGGCGCACTTGCGTAAGGCGCCGCCGTCGCTCCAGACCAAGCCCTCCAACCTGGATTGGGCGCGCTATCTCGGCCCGGTGAAGTGGCGGGACTACGACCCGCAGCAATACTACAACTTCCGCGCCTACCTGGATTTCGGCGGCGGCCAGGTGACCGATTTGTTCACCCACTGGATTGACGTAGTCCACATGTTCATGGACCAGGAGGTGCCGATCTCCGCGGTTGCCGCCGGCGGCGTCTACTACTACAAGGACGGCCGCACCGCCCCCGATACCATCTGCGTGCTACTGGAGTACCCCGGCGAATGGACCGCCACCTTCGAGGCCACTCTGGCCCCCGGCATTACGGGCGACGCCATCGAGATGTGCGGCACCCAGGGCCGCCTGTGGATCAGCCGCGGGCGCTTCGAATTCTACCCCGCTGAAAAAGGCGCGCAGCCCACCATCGTCAAATCGGACGGCGATCAGACCGTCCACCACGTCAACAACTTCATCGACTGCTGCCGCACCCGGAAACTGCCCAACGGGGACGTGCTGATCGGCCACCGCTCCGCACAGGCCTCCCACCTGGGCAACATCGCTTACGTGCAAAAACGCCGCATCCGATTTGACCCGCAACGCGAGGAGGTCCTGCCACTATGAAAAGACGCCGTCAGTCGCTTCCGGTAATCCTGCCGCTGTTGCTGGTCCTTCAGCCGGCCAGGGTCTTCTGCGCCGGAGCTGGCCTGGACGACGTCATTCAACAGATCCGCTCGGAGGTCAAGCCGCAAGAGGCGATGGAGTACATGCGGCGCGTGTATTCGACGGATCGCTGGTTCACCTTCCCGAAATTCCAGGAGACGGCGGAGTCCCTGGAGCGGACAATGAAAGCGATCGGCCTGCGCGATGTCGAGATCCTGGGTGCGCCCGCCGACGGAGTGAGCCAGTTCGGCTACTGGATCATGCCGCTGGCCTGGGACGTGAAGCAGGCGCGGCTGGAGATCATCGAGCCGGGAACCCCGACCGAGTTTCGTGTTCTGGCAGATTACCAGCAGGTCCCGGCCTCTCTGGGAATGTGGAGCGGCCCGACGCCGCCCGGCGGGGTTGTTGCGGAAGTCATCGAACTGAAGAGCACGTCTCCGGCTGAGATTCAGAAGCTGGACCTCAAGGGCAAACTGGTGCTGACGCGCCGCAGTCCCGCCGACATCAAGTGGCTGCTAGCCAGAAAAGGAGCGCTAGGCGCCATCAACGCTTCGAGCGAAAACCCCAGCCTGAGGGACGCCCGCCAGTGGATCAACTCCTGGGGCGATAACGGCTGGGCGTTCACGAAGGACAGCGCGCCTCTGCTGTGCTTCTCGATCACGCCGCGGCAGGCCGAGTTTCTCGGAAAGTTGCTCCGAGAGAACGCCACGGTGCGTGTGAAGGCTACCGTAGCCAGCCGCTACTACTCCGGGACGTATCCTTACGCCACGGGAGTGCTGCGCGGCGCCGGGGCCGGTGAGGAGGTGCTGGCGCTGGGTCACACCTCGGAACAGGGCGCGCACGATAACGCCACCGGGGTGGCCGCCATGCTGGAGTCGCTGGCCACGCTCAACCGGCTTATCGCGGCTGGCAAGCTGCCGCGGCCGCAACGCAGCATTCGCGTTCTGGCGATGGGCGAGCTGCACGCCTCGATGCACTACATTGCCACGCATCCGGAGCGAATTCGCCGCACCGTGGCGGCCATCTGCCTGGACACCCCGGCCGGCTCCTATGAACTGCCGGGAACCGAGTACAGCTTCTACCTGAATCCGGACGTGGCGCGCTCCTACAGTGACGCGCTGATCCTGCGGGTGGCCGAGTCCTACTTCCCCAAGCTCGATCCGCCCCGGCCCTGGCACTCAAAACCATACATGACCGGCACGGACACCTATCTGTCGGACCCCATGATCGGCGTTCCGACCGTGTGGCCTTTCAGCGGCAGCGGGGTACACGTTCATCACATGAGCGCGGATACGCCTGACCGGGTGGATGCGCGCTCGCTGCGCGATCTGATCGTGGTGACTGCGGCGTATCTCTATTACGTGGCTGCGGCCGGAGAGCCGGAAGCCCGCTGGCTGGCCGAGATTGCGCTGGCCCGGGGCCTTGAACAAGTGCAGCGCGCCAAACCCGACCATATTGCCTATGAGGTGGACCGCCAAAGCCAAGCCGTGCTGTCGGTGCTCCGGTTGGTACCCGCGGGACGGCGCGAGGCAGTGCGAGGCGCGCTCGATCCCTTGGTGGAGAAGTTGCGGCAGATGTCCACCGCGCCCCCCGCCGCCGAGCCTGAAATGGAAGCGGCTGCACGCATCGTGGTCAAGCGCAAGAGATTCGGAACCCTGCCGCTTGACGAAATGCCGCCCGACCGCCGCGAAGGATACCCTTCGGGCGCCTGGTCCCTCGTTCCCATCACGGCGCTGTACTGGTGTGACGGCCAGCGTAATCTGGCGGAAGTGATCCGGCTGACGCGGCTGGAACACGGCCCGACTAACTTGGATTTTGTCGGCTACTTCCGGTTTCTGGAGAAGCACGGCTACGTGGAATTGATTGACGCTGCCCGGCGAAACGATTGAAGCGGTTCTGCGTCTGACAGGTTGCGAAAAAGTCCTTCGGGTGGCTCGCAGACCACAAGCTGAAGCATGCCCCACGTTCCCGCCTACCTGGCCCTGAATGCGGCGCACTTACTGAGGCTCGCAGAATCAGTGACAGCTTCACGATGTGGCGCAGGCCCCGCCCTGCAGTATCGGCACTCCTGCCGACACCATGGGCCGAGACGATTCTCGGCCCGGCAGACTGAGAGTCTGCGCCACAACCTGCAAATCTGGCTCATCCGAAATCCCGCGAGATCAGGAGTTCGCCGACTCGTGTCGGCGCGCGCGCTGGTGTTATCAGGGGGCGCAGGAGTCGGGAAGGGCGCCGGACCCAGAGGGCACCCCGGCAGGCTGGAGCCCGCGCCACGTCTTGGGTGTCCTGTCACCCGATTATGCGAGCCTCAGTAGACGCGCTCAGGAAGTTGCAGCAGACGCGAACCACCGCGAGATTCAAGGACGAGCTGCGGAAGGCGCCGCCTCCCCCGCAATCAGAGCCCCGGCCATGAGCCGGGCCCGGTCCCACTCCTCCGGGTTGTTCTTCCAGATCTCGGTGTCCAGCATGGCGGCGCGCCCGAAAGGCTTCTTGTAGATGACGGTGTTCACCAGGCGGTCTGCGGCGTCGTGGCTGCCGGTCTTTTGCGCCAGCAGCCAGAAATACTCGTAGTCCTCGAAGCCCCGGCGCTGCGCTTTGAGGCGGATGCTGGGAATGGGTCCCCGGTAGCCCATCACCGCGCCGCGGTAGATCAGTTGGCCCGAGCCGTTGTAGATCCGGCGCGGCTCTTTGAAGTTCTCCGGCTCGTACCAGGCGGCAAAGGCGTTCCAGTCGAATTCCCACTCCACCCAGCCGGCGCGATACTTCCACCCCACCCAGCCGATACCCCGGTTCACCAGCAGATCCAGGTCCAGGAAAGTGTTCGACCCGCATCCCGAATTGCGCCGCTGCTCGTAGATCATCGGCCCATAGAACCAGCTTTCGACGCCGCGCTTCTGGAAGTACTCGAGCTGTTTCGGCGTCGAAGCTCACCGTGTGGCAGACCCACAGCTCGACCTGCTGGGAGAGCTTCTCCATGGCCTCGCGGGAGTAGCCGCCGTCGATGCGGTACTTGAACCAGCCGCGTCCCATGGCCTCGTGCAGCAGCCGGCCGTAGTAGATCATCTTCTCGTAGGCATCCTCGTTGTAGGACTCATCGAGTCCGTCCAGGAAAGCGATCTTGTCGACGCGGCGCCAGCTCGGGTCGCTGTCGAGGTGCGCCCGAATCTGGCGGCCCACCTCTTTCCAGACCGCCTCGTACTCGGGTGTGCGCCCCTCGGGCGGCAGGTCGATCGGCCAGGCGGTGCCTTTCTTCACGCGGATGTCGAAGGGCAGCATGACGTGGTCGATGGGGATGCCGTAACCCGGCCCCCAGTAGCCGCGTTTCTGTGTGAAGGCCGAGCCGTCCAAGTATGGCGCCAGTCGCTGGTCGTATTCGCTCCAATCCAGAGTGACTTTCGTGCCGCTCACCGTCAGCTTCGGCCGATAGGCGTAGATCAACGGCAGGAACCGATGCTGCTGGCAGAGCTGGTAGTAAAGCAACTCCTCATCGGGTGGCATCTCCTTCATCGACCCGTTCCAGATGTCGCCCTTGAGGTGGGTCTGCTGGGGCAAGGCGAAATCCCAGACCTCCAGCGCCACCGTGACGCTGTCGCGCCCGCCCTGCCAAGTGACCTCGACCGTGCCTGTATAGCGGCCGGGAGGGGCCTCAGCCCGCCCCTCGGGGACGAAAATGTCGATCCAGAGGGCGTGGTTCTTCTGGTCCGGGATGTTGTTGTAGAGGTCCGGAATCGAAAACGGGAAGCCGCTGGACAATGCGGACCTGCGCTTGGGCATGAGCGCGTCCGGGTACCAGCCCGGGCCGAGCGAGCTGCGCTCGTAACCCGTGGAGGGGCGGCGCACGAGCACGTACCATTCCTTGAAGATGGCCAGGTTGCGGTCGGCGATGCGATGACCTGCGGCGTCTTTCAGTTCGCTGAATGTAATATCGACATCGCTGACCGCCTCGGCAGCTTCGATGACGAGCTGGAAAGCCACGAATTCATTGCGCGCCGCTTTGAGCGAGATGGTCTTCGTCGAACCGTTCCACACCGAGTTTTGGAGGCAGTAGTCGCCGCTGGGGTAGTCCTTGTGAATGTCCGGGCGATCCTCGATCAGCCTGCCTGTGGTGGGACTGACGCGAACCCCGTCACTCACGGCCCACAGTTTCACCGCCGGGCTCTGAGCGGCAGCGGGCCAGGCGCTCATCGCAAAAGCAACCAGCAGAAGCAAGGCCTTCATGTGGCCTCCGATCATGGAATAATAGCGTAAAAATGAAAATCCTTTGCAGCGTATTCTCACTGATCCTTCTGACCGCGGCAGCCGCTGCGGCGCAAACCTCCGAAGAACTGAACTTCGTCTCGGGCCTCACGGAATTCCGCGACGTGCGCGGCATGCTGCCAGCCTACCTGAAGAGCAAAGCGTTCGAGCTGCTCCAGGAGCGGCGGCAGAGGATCGCGCAGTTTTCCTTTCCGCAGGACGTGGCGAAGCGGAAGGCGTACGTGCGCGAACGCGTGCTGAGCGCCCTGGGCGGGCTGCCGGAGCGTACGCCGCTCAACGCGCGGGTGGTTGGAGCGATCGAACGCGAGGACTACAGAATCGAGAAGGTCATCTTCGAGAGCCAGCCCCGCTTCTATGTGACGGCCAATCTTTACCTCCCGAAAGAAGGACAGCCTCCGTACCCCGGCATCCTGTTCCCCGAAGGGCATGAGGCGGGCGCCAAGACCAACGAGACCTGGCAGCAAATCCTGGTTTCCTTCGCCAAGAAAGGATTCGTGGCGCTGACCTGGGATCCCCTGGGCCAGGGCGAGCGTGTGCAGTTCTATGACGCAGATCTCCGGGCCTCGAAGCTGGGCGGGCTCGACCACCGAGCACTCCATGCTGGGCATCCAGTGCTTGCTGGCCGGGGACAACCTGGCCCGCTACACCATCTGGGACGGGATGCGCGCGCTGGACTACCTGCTCTCGCGCAAGGAGGTTGATTCGAGCCGTATCGGCTGCACCGGCAATTCCGGCGGCGGGACGCACACGGCGTATCTATCGGCCCTGGACGACCGCATCCACGTAGCCGCGCCCTCCTGTTACCTCACTTCCTGGCAGCAACTTCTGCGCACCATCGGACCGCAGGATGCCGAGCAGAACATGCCCCCGTGGCTGCTGGACGGCCTGGATCATACGGACTTCATCTACGGCTTCGCTCCCAAGCCCTACGTGATGCTCTCGGCGATTCGCGATTTCTTTTCCATCTCCGGGCCGCGAGACGTTCCAGGAGGCCAAGCGGGTGTACGCGCTGCTGGGGGCGGCGGAGAAACTGGAGATGGTGGAAGCTGACGACGGCCACGGCTACTCGAAGCCCCGCCGCCTGGCGGCCTACAACTGGTTCAGCCGCTGGCTGAAGGGAGTCGAGGACCGCCAGCCCGAGCCGGAGATTCAGTTGGCCACCGAGGAAGAGCTTCGCTGCACACCCACGGGGCAGCTTGCTACGTCTCTGGGGGGTGAGAGCGTCTTCTCGCTCAATCAGAAGCGGATCGAGCAGCTCAGGAAACAGAGAGTGCCGGTGGCGGAGGCGCCAGCCTACGCTCGCAGGTTGAGTGGTTTCGAGCCGCCGCAAGGAACCTTTCCTGTGCGGCCCTACGGCGCTTTCACGCGCCCTGGATACCGCGCCGAAAAGCTGGTCTACGAAAGCGAACCCGGCATCCTTGTCCCCAGCCTGTTGTTCATTCCCGAAGGCGGCAGTGGGCCCAAGCCCGCGGTGCTGTACGTCAATGGCGCTGGCAAAGCCGCCGGCATGGGCGATATCGAGCCGCTGGTCCGCTCAGGTCTCGTCGTTCTGGCGATTGATGGCAGAGGCTTCGGAGAAACCCAGGCCAGCAGCGAAAGGGATGCGTCCCGCTACTTTGGAGACTACGCCAGCGCCATGACGGCGCTGCTCATCGGCCGGTCGCTGGTCGGAATGCGCGCGCAAGATATCTGTCGCGGTGTGGAGGTTCTGGCGGCCAGACCGGAGGTGGACCGGGACAAGATCTACGGCTTCGGCAGGGGCGGCGGGGCCGTACCGATGCTCTACGCGACCGCGCTGGACAACCGCATCCGCCGCGTTGCGCTTGAGGAAATGCTGGTCTCCTACGAATCGGTCACAAGCCACAGGATCCATCGGCAGGTCTTCGAGCAGGTGGTTCCAGGCGCTCTGAAGCATTGCGACCTTCCCGATCTGGTGGCCTCGCTCGCTCCGCGCAGCGTCTTGATCGCCAGCACCGTGGACGCGCTGGGGCAAGTTCAGTGAGCGAGGGGCGAGGCGCGGGTCTCCGCCTTCTTCGCCAGACCATGACCGGCAGGCTTCGAAGGTATAGCATGTTCCTCATGAGCGCAAGATTCCTGCTTTTGGCGCTTCTCGCCGCGCCTGTCTGGGGCGCGGACCTGCGCCTGGGAGTGGCTGCGGTCAAGATCACTCCGCCGCCCGGCATGCCCATGGCGGGCTACTACTACGACCGCGCGGCTGAGGGCGTGCATGACGACCTCTACGCCAAGGCGCTAGTGTTCGAGAAGGACGGCGCCAAGGCTGCGCTGGTAGCCTGCGACTTGGCCAGCGTCTCGAGGCCCATCGTCGAGGAAGCTCGCAGGCTGATCGAGAAGAGCACCGGCATCTCCGGCGAGCACGTCATGATCAGCGCCACGCACTGCCACACGGGGCCCGTCCTCTTGGGGAGAACCTCCCGCGATGACACGCAAAGCGCCACGCTGGCCATCGCCAAACAGTACGTGGCGGAGCTGCCTGGCAAGATCGCCCAGAGCGTCAAGCTGGCCGACGCGAAGCTCGGCAGCGTCCGGGTTTCCGCTGCCATCGGCCGCGAGGAGTCCTTGGCTTTCAATCGCCGCTTCTTCATGAAGGACGGCACGGTGGGCTGGAACCCCGGCAAACTCAACCCCAACATTGTGCGCCCCGCCGGCCCCACTGACCCGGACGTGGGCGTGATTTATTTCGACACGCCCGAGGCGAAGCCCCTGGCCACGTACGTCAATTTCGCCATGCACCTCGATACCGTGGGCGGCCAGCAGTTCTCGGCAGATTATCCCTTCACCCTGGCCGCGCTGCTGGCCAAGATCAGAGGCCCTGACATGCTGACGGTGTTCACCATCGGAACGGCCGGCAATATCAACCACATCAATGTCAAGACCCGCGCCCCGCAGAAAGGTCACGAGGAAGCGGCCCGCATCGGGACCGTGCTCGCCGGCGAAGTGCTCAAAACCTACACCCGGCTCGAGCCCCTCACAACGAGCGCGTTGCGAGTGCGCAGCCAGATGGTCAAGCTGCCGCTGGCGGAGATCCAGCCCGGCGAGCTCGAGAAAGCGCGCGAGATTGCGCCCAAGTACGGCAAGCCGAACGCCGCTCCGTTCATGGATTTCGTTCAGGCCTTCAAAGCCATCGACGTGGCGGCGCGCCAGGGCCAGCCGCTGGAGGCCGAGGTGCAGGTCATCGCGCTGGGCGATCAGCTTGCCTGGGTGGCGCTGCCCGGCGAGATTTTCGTCGAGCTGGGCATGGCCCTCAAGCAGGCCTCGCCGTTCCCCTACACCATCATTGTCGAGCTGGCCAACGGCTCGGTCGGTTACGTCCCCAACCGCGCCGCTTATCCCCAAGGCGCTTACGAGGTGGTCAGCGCGCGCTGCGCTGCCGGCTCCGGCGAAATGCTGGTGGAGGCCGCCCTACGCCTGCTGAAGGAACTGCATCCGCGAGGCCAGCCTCACTAGGTCACAGTCGTAATCCGGGGTGCCACACCGGGCGAAGGTATGAGACAATCGGAGCCGGACATGGCATTCCGATGAGCAGAGCGGCTTACTTGTTTGGGTTGGTCTTTGTTGCGATCGTGGCAGCTCTTTTGGTTGCCGGTTCTGCAAACGGCCAGCGGGGCGGTTCACAACAAAGCAGTACGGGCAAGATGCAAATCCCGGTTCAGAAGTCCGGCAAAGTGGTGATGGAGGATGGCACGCGTCTTCCAGAGCCGGTCATCGTCGAGGCGGTTTGCGCGAGTGGCATGGCAGTTCCCATCGCTCGGACCGATTCCAGAGGCGGTTTCATCGTAGGGCGCGGGCGTGACGCCGACGTGGATGCGCGATTACAGCGCGGCAGCACGGGCGGTCCCGCCAATCTGGCGGGCTGCTTCCTTCAGGCCCACCTGCCCGGGTACCAGTCAAGTGCTCTTCGGGTGGTGGACAACGAGGCTTTCGACCTCGGCACCATTGTGCTGGGTCGGCCTGCCGGCGTTGAGGGCACCATGCACAGCGCTATCAGTCTGCGGGCACCCAAAGATGCGCAGCGGGCTTTCGAGAAAGCCACCGCGGCCGTGGAGAAGAAGAAGTGGGATCAGGCCCGTCCGCAGTTGGAGAAGGCCGTTGAGATCTATCCCGAGTATGCCGCGGCTTGGTTTGAACTGGGCCGGGTCTACCAAGGTTCCGGGGATCTGGCAGAGGCCCGCAAGGCCTACGAGCGATCCATCAAGGCCGACCCGAAGTTCGTCAGACCGTACCTCCAACTGACAGGGGTTCTCCACACCCAGAAGGACTGGCGCGCCGAGGCGGAAGTGAGCGCCGCCCTGATCAAGCTGGATCCGTACAGTTTCGTGGCCGCCTACGTGTTCAATGCGATCAGCAACTTCCGTCTGGGGAATGCGGAAGTCGCCGAAGCCAGCGGGCGGCAGGCCATCAAGTTGGACAAGGGGCACATCTTCCCCGAAGCTGAGTACACCTTAGGGCTCATACTAAGTTCCCGAGGAGAGTATAAGGAAGCCGCGGAACACCTGCGGAACTTTCTCCGCCTGGCCCCGAACTCGCCCGGAGCGGAAAACGTGAAAAAGCAGTTGGCCGATCTCGAACAGGGGTTAGGTACGCCACCTGCCGGAGGACCAGCGACTCCGCGGTAAGCGGCGTCTCATCGCCAATCGCGCTCGCCTGCGCCAGACACGGCATTCGTCATTGGTGTATACTCTTGGGCTGGCCAGGAATTCAGATTTCTGGGCTGGCCAGGATTCCAGAGTGAGACTTCTAATCGAAACAGGGTATGCCAAATCGAACCGCGATTCTTCTATATGGCCTTCTTGCGATCTGTATCGGATGTCACCGCCAGCCGTCACCGCCTGTCTCCGCGATGGAGGTGAGAGATGAGAGCCAGCAGAATCGGCTTTTGAGGGGCTTCTATGAGGTTAGGGAAAGAGGCTGGAGATGGACCGCGCGCGTGTTCGCTGTCTCGCTGGACCCTCCGCCAACCGAGAAGGCCACCTATCTGGAGCTGGACTTCACCCTCCCCGTCGAACTGATGGGCGAGTTTCAGACCGTCACCCTGATGGCCAGGGTCAATGGGGTGGAGGTAGGCAAGCAGAGCTATAACAAGGAGGGCCGCTACGTGTTCACGCGCCATGTTCCCCTTCCGGCTCTCAAACAGAGACCCGCCGAGGTGGAATTCGAGCTGGACAAGTCAATCACGGATGCCAAGAACGGACGCATCTTGGGCTTGATTGCCCTTGGGGTGGGCTTAAAGGAATACGAGCAGACCGCCGAATACCGCGAAACGGAGTTGCGGTTGGCGCGCGAAGACTCTGAGAAGCTCGCCGAGCAGCGCCATAAGCAGATCCCGCCGGAGAAAGAGCGCGAGCTGTTAAAGCTGTTTCACGATCTGCCGGTCTGGCGCAACATGTGGTTTCAGAACGTGCGCCTGATTAAGAACCCGCTGGACCTGTGGATGATGCAGCAGATCATCTACGAGGTGCAGCCGGACTTCATTGTGGAGACCGGCACCTGGTACGGCGGGTCGGCGCTGTACTGGGCGCACACGCTCAACGGCATGGACCTGAAGAGCTCGCGGGTGCTGACCGTGGACGTGGAGGACCACACTCAGACAGCTTCCACGCACTTCCTGTGGAAGAAGTACGTCGAGTTCTTGCGCGGCAGCTCGACCGACCCGGCCATCGTCGCGAAGATCGCAGGGAGGGTCAAGGACCGGAAGACCATCGTGGTGCTGGACTCGGACCACGCCACGGAGCATGTTCTCCAGGAACTCCGGATGTACTCGCCGATGATCAGCCATGGCAGCTACCTGGTGGTCGAGGACACGCATATGGACGGCGTACCCACCTACCCCGGTTTCAAAGCCGGACCCTACGCCGCGGTGCGCCGGTTTCTGGCGGAAGGCGGCAGCCAGGAGTTCGAGCCGGATTTCAGCCGGGAAATGCTGGTGATGACCTTCAATCCCGGGGGTTGGCTGCGGCGGAAGTGACGGCGGCTGCCCCCGGCCCGGCGTTTCAGTCCGGGATCAGCTCGTAGCGCCGCGGCTTGGGCTGTGCAGCCGCGCGCTGCTGTTCGAGCAAGTCGTTCTCCAACTGGTCCAGGGCCTCCAATGCGGCTTGCTTGTGAGCCAACTGGTCTTCGGCCAGCGGTACCTGCACTTGGCGCCAGCGCGTGAAATGGATGTTGTTATGCTTCAAGGTCAACGCATGTACCGCCATCGTCTGCTTGACCATCGGGGTGGGCAGGGTGGCCAGGTTAACGCCCTTGGCCAACTGCTGGCTGGTAAAGTTGCCCACCGCTTCGCCGTCAATACGGAGTGTGTAGGCGGCCGCGGTCAGTCCGGTGACCTTCAGGGGCTGCTGGTTGAGCGCCTCGACGAAGTCCGAGGAGCGCACCGCCAGCGCCAGCACCGTGTCCTTGGGATCCAGCGGCATGGGCAGGGCGCGGTCGGCCTGTGTCCAGGAAAGCCCGCCCTCGCCCTGCAACCCCGTGATTTCTGTATTCTCGGCTCGGACGACCCGAAGGTTGGCCGCATCAATCTCGACCGAGGTGACCGTGGCGGGCGCGTTCCAGGCCTTCAGCAGCGCTTCCGCCATCAGCAGGTGCCCGCCCGGGCCGGGGTGCACCCGGTCGGGGATGATCTTCTGCGCGGTCTCGGCGTCCGCGGCCTTCGCCTTCTCTAATGCGACCACTACCGGCGTATTCAGGTCGGCCACGGTCAAACCTTCGCGCTGCGCCAGCTCCTTGACGAACTGGCCGTAGCGAAGCAGCACCGCGTTGTAGCCGCCCTCGAACCTCGGCTCCCGGGTCACATCATCGAACGGCGACGGCTGGATCACGGTGATCCGGATGCCCGGCAGCGCGCTCTTCACCGAGCGGATAATGTACTCATAGCCGGTGGCGTAGGTGTTGAAGATCTTGGGATCGAGGGCCCGTTAGCTGCCGTCGTTCATGCCGAGCATGACGGTCATCACGGTCGGCCTATGAGCGAGGACGTCGCGCTGAAGCCGCGCGTCAATCGGCCCGCCTCCGCCTCCGGTCACGCGGTCCCCACCCCAACCGGAGTGTACGAATGCTATTTTGAACCGCGGGAACCGCGTCACCACGAAGGTCTCGGTGAAGGTTGTGTACAGCCGTTGGTCAGTGATGCTGTCTCCGTAGAACACCACCCGGTCCCCGTCTTTCAGATGAAACCCTGCCTGCGGGCCTTGAGCGCAGAGGGCAATTGTCGCGCTCAAAAGCAGCAGCGCGGATCGACGCAGCAAGATCATTGTTTCCTCCAGAATGTTATGTTTATCATAGCCGGGCTTGGGCTGCTCCACTTTCTCTGACCGGAGCAATGCGGAAAGGGTAATTCGGGTACAGGCCACGAATTTCGCAAAGGCGGCGAAATTCGCGCCAGTCCCCGAATTACGCGAACGGGCGGAGGAGGGACGGTAGGACAGCGCCGGGCAGTGATAGGATAGCAGGCTATGAAGATTGCTGTTTTTGGACTTGGCTTCATGGGTAGCACCCATCTGAAGGCGATGGCGAAGATTCCCCAGGCGGAATTGACGGCCGTGATGGACATTGACGAAACCAGGCTCTCCGGCGACCTCAGCAGCATTCAAGGCAACATCGGCGGGCCGGGCGAGAAGCTTGACTTCAGCGGCGTGCGGAAGTATCGCACCGTGGAGGAGGCGTTGCGCGATGCCGAGATCGAGGCGGTTGATGTCTGCTTGCCCACTAACCTGCACGCCCCCGTGACGATTCAGGCGTTGCGGGCGGGAAAGCATGTCCTGGTCGAAAAGCCCATGGCGTTGGACGGCGAGGCTGCCGATCAGATGGTCGCCGAGGCGGAGAAACAAAAACGGACGTTGATGAGCGCGCAAGTGGTGCGGTTCATCCCCAGTTACCGGGAGCTGGCCGGGCTAGTGAAATCGGGCCGCCTGGGCGGGGTTCGCTCCGCCTTCTTCCGGCGCCGTTGCGCCGCGCCCACTTGGGGACCGTGGGAGTTTGACTCGTCCCAGAGTGGCGGCGGCGTGTTCGACCTGTTGATCCACGACGTGGATATGTGCCAGCATCTGTTCGGCGTCCCGGAGGCCATCTGTGCGCTGGGCTACGAAGACATGCCGCGCGGCATCGATTCCATCGTGGGGCACTTCCACTACTCCGGTATCGGTTCGGTGATGATCACCGGCGGCTGGCATCACATCGGGGCGTATCCTCTCTCGATGGAATACACGGTGGTTGCCGACGGCGGCACCGTCGAGTACAGCTCCGCGGGTAGGCCCGCCACGCTCTATGGGGCCGACGGAAAGGCGGAACCCCTTCCGTCTCCGGATGAGGACTGGTACGGCGCGGAGATCCAGTATTTCCTCGACTGCGCCATCGCCGGACGGAAACCGGAACTCTGCCCACCCGGAGAATCTTCTACCGCCGTGAAGCTGGCCCGAATCATGGTGGAATCCAGAAGAAGAAAAGGAGAGAAGATCGCATGCAACCTTTAAGAGACATGGAAATTGGGGTGATGTTCTGGGGAGGGCGAGACCCGCTGGAGACCCTCCGCGAGTTGAAGGGCCTGGGTGTGCGCTGCGGCCAGATGGGCATCCCGGGAGACATGAAGCTGAAAGGCGCCGCCCCGGCCTGGAAAGCGGCGCTGGAGGCCGAGCAGTTCACCCTGGTCACAGTGTTTGCGGCCTACACGGGCGAGAGCTACGCTGACATTCCAACTGTCCAGGGCACCGTTGGCTTTATCCCGCTCGCCACCCGAGTGGAGCGTGAGGCTCGCACGCTGGAGATCAGCGACTTTGCCGCCGCGCTGGATGTGCCGAGCATCGCGCTCCACGTTGGCTTTGTGCCCGAGGACTCAAGTGATCCCGATTATGGCGCGGTGCGCGAGATGGTGCGCCACGTGGCCGACCACGCCGCTGGCCACAACCAGACCTTCGCGCTGGAGACCGGCCAGGAACCGGCCCATGTGCTGCTGCGATTCATCGAGGACGTAAACCGGCCCAACATCCGCATCAATTTCGATCCCGCCAACATGATCCTTTACGGCAGCGGCGATCCCATTGAGGCGCTGGACGTGCTCGGGCAGCAGGTCATCTCGGTCCACTGCAAGGACGGGGACTGGCCTCCCAAGGGCGTCCCTGGCGCTCTGGGCACCGAGAGGCCGCTCGGCCAGGGATCTGTTGGCATCGAGCGGTTTATCGCCAAGTTGAAGGAGATCGGCTACAAGGGAACCCTGAACATCGAACGGGAGGTCGAGAACCAGCAGGAACGCCTGCGTGACATCCGCATGGCGGTCGGTTTGCTGGAACGGCTGCGATGATCCTTCCGCTGCTGCTGCTGACCGCGGCCGCGGCGCCGCCGGACCCTGTTCGTCTCAGCGATAGCTACGGGAACCTGCCGCTGAGTTTTGAAGCCAACCACGGCCAGACCAATCCGCAGGTCAGATTTCTGGTGCGGGGCAACGGTTATACGGCATTCTTCACTCCCGGGGAAATCGTGCTGAGCCTCAGGAGTGGCGTGGTGAGGGTGCGGCTGGCCGGGAGTAGCCCCGGCGCGCAGGTGGAAGCCCTCGATCCGCTGCCCGGCACAGTCAACTACTTCATCGGCAACGACCCCAGTAAGTGGCGCACCGACATTCCCACTTATGCACGGGTGCGATGCCGCCAGGTCTACCCGGGAGTGAACCTGGTCTTTTACGGCAACCGGCACCGGCTGGAATACGACTTCGAGGTGGCTCCAGGCGCTGACCCGCGGGTCATTCAACTGGCTATCGAAGGCGCCGGCAGGATGCGTGTCAGTGCCAACGGCGACCTGGAGCTGCCAGTTGGGCGCGGCGTACTTCGCCAGCACAGGCCGGTGGTCTATCAGACCATGAATGGGAAGCGGCGCCCGCTGGAGGGTCGCTATGTGCTGCGCGGGAAGAACCGGGTCGGCTTCCAAGTACTTGGCTACGACCCAGGCGAAGCTGTCTTCATCGACCCGGTGCTGTCCTACGCGAGCTATCTAGGCGGAAGCCGGGACGATCGGGGATTCAGCATCGCGGTGGACGCCTCCGGGAGCGCCTACGTTGCGGGGTTCACTCAATCGAACGGCCTTCCCGTCACCACGGGCGCGTTTCGAGGCTATTACGGCGGCTCTGGGGATGGCTTCGTTGCCAAGTTAAACCCCGCGGGGACGGCCCTGGTTTACTGCACCTATCTGGGAGGCGCGGACGAGGACGGTGCGTCTTCCATTGCCGTGGACAGCGCCGGCAATGCCCTGGTTGCCGGAGGCACCCGGTCGCCGGACTTCCCCACCACCAAGGGCGCCTACCAGACTGCCAACACGGGCCTGGGGCAGGACGCCTTCGTGACCAAGTTGAATACCGCGGGAAATGACTTGATCTACTCGACCTACTTGGGCGGAACCGGCGACGAGGCGGCGTGTGGAAGTACCTTGGACAGCTCCGGGAACGCCTATGTAACGGGCAGTACTGCGTCTTCGAATTTTCCCCGGACTGCGGGGGCCTTGCGCGCCGGTCCCGGCGGTCAAGGCGACATATTCGTCACCAAGCTGAACCCAAGCGGTTCGGGTTTAGTCTACTCGACGGCCTTCGGGGGCAGCGCTCTGGACATGGCCTGCTCGATTCAAGTGGACAAGGCCGGCAACGCCCATATCACCGGAGATGCCTATTCCGCCGATTTCCCCACAACGCCCGGCGCCGTCCAACCCAAATTCGGGCGGCCGCCTGGATCTGCACGTTGTCAAGTTGAATCCCGAAGGCACGGCATTTGTTTACTCCACTTACTTGGGAGGCAAGGGAGACGATAGCGGTTTCGGCCTGGCTCTGGATTCATCCGGCAACGCTTACGTGACCGGCGGGTCGGGACTCGAGTGACTTTCCGGTGACGACGGGCGCCCTCCAGACTGCTTTGCGTGGCCCGCAGGACGCCGTGGTGGCGAAGCTGAGTCCCGATGGCAGGAGTCTGTTGTACTCGACCTACCTGGGCGGCAGCGGCGCAGACATCGGGCTGGGCATCGCGTTGGACTCGTCGGCCAACATTTACGTCACCGGCGGTGCAGGCTCAGCCGACTTTCCCACCACGCGCGATGCCGTGCAGACGTCTGTGAAAGGCCTGAGCGACGCTTTCGTGACGATGATCAAAGCCGACGGCTCCGGGCTGTTGTACTCGACCTTCCTGGGGGGCAGCCAGGATGATGACGGGTTGGGCATTGTGGTGGACTCCGCCGGCAGCGTATACGTGGCCGGGGAAACTACCTCGAGCGACTTTCCCACTACTGCCGGGGCTCCCCGCACCAGTTACGGAGGTGGGATTGACGCTTTCGTCGCCAAGATCTCGTTCGAGGATCCCAACGCGCCCAGGCTTGCCGAGAGCGGAGTTGCCAATGCCGCGAGCTTCGTGCCAGGACCGGTGTCGCCGGGCGAGATCATCACGATCTTTGGCAACAGGATCGGCCCGGCGCAGTTGGTGACTTTCAAACTCACCCCCGCTGGTCTGTTCGACACCACGCTGGCGGAGACGAAAGTCACTTTTGACAACCTTCCGGCGCCGTTGATCTACGTGTCGGCGACCCAAGTAAGCGCTGTCGTGCCCTACGCGGTGGCCGGTAAAACCACCACGCAGTTGCAGGTCGAGTACAAAGGGATCAAGTCGAACGTGCTGTCGCTTGCGGTAGCCCCGGTCGCGCCTGGCATCTTCAGCCTGGACTCGACGGGTAAGGGTCCGGGGGCCATCCTGAACCAGGACATGAGCGTCAACTCGGCCTCCAATCCGGCCTCGCGGGGCGGCTTCGTGGTGCTGTACGCCACGGGTGAAGGGCAGACCAAACCGCCGGGAGTGGACGGGAAACCGGCGGCAGGTGAGCTGCCCACGCCGGTGCTCCCGGTCTCGGTGCACATCGGCGGCCTGGAGGCTGAGGTGTTCTACGCCGGCGGCGCGCCAGGCCTGGTGGCGGGCCTGCTTCAGGTCAACGCTCGCGTCCCGGAGGGCGTGAGTTCCGGCAACTCCGTGCCGGTCGTTCTGAAGGTTGGCTCAGCCGAGAGCCAGCCCGCCATCACCGTGGCGGTCCAGTAGTCAGTTGCACTCGGCCACCAGCGGGCCGGCGAGTTCCTTGAGGAAAAACAGCCGTCCGGGCAGGGTGGGCATGAAACTGGAGGGGACCCAGCGGTCAGGTCCGTGCCGGAGCGTAACCCACAGGCTGAGGCCCTGCCACTGCATGCCGCGGCCCAGCACGCCGTCGGCGCCGCCGATGATGCGGTCAGCCTTCAGGAACAGCCCCGGGCCGATGGTGTTGGCGCGCGTGGGCACCAGCGTGGTGCGGCTCTTGAAACTGGTGATGGCGTTCTGCTCGATGGTCAGCGGGTGCAGCTTTGCCCCCAGGCGATGGGTCTGCCGCTTCCAGTCGTCGTCGCTGGAGAATTCGGCGGCGAAGTGAGGCTCCCAGAAGGCGATGTGGAAGACTCTGCCGATGCCGAAGATCACTTCGAGTTGCGCGCCCTGGGTCTGGAGCGCGGCGATCCGGTCCGCGTAGGTGGGCAGCATCTCGCGCGTGGCGAAATGTCGCTGGTTCTGTGGAACGGTAAGCGCGCCCAGCGGGCCGTAGAAAGCGTCCTCCATGGCGAAGCGGAAGGCGCCCGGGTTGTCCGACGGCAGGGTGTTGCCCTCGGCGTCGCTCCATTCGTCCATGTTGAAGCCGTAGACGTGGTCGCACCACACGCCCCATTCCCTCAGGAAATAGACGGCCCAGCGATACATGCCCATGGGGCCCACCGGCAAAATCAGCGCCAACTTGCGCCCGGCTTCCCGCGCCCGGCGGATTTCGAGGGCAATCTCATGGCCCAGCATGGTGTCGAAATCGGCCAGCGTGGCGCACGGAACAGGCTGGAAATCCGGATGCCACCAGGGTTGGCGGTCCAGCACTGATTCCGGGCGGTGGCTACAGCAGGCATCGATCTTCTCCAGATCCCATCCGGCGGGAAAAAAGTTCTCCAACAAAGATCCCTTCAGGGTACTCGCCAAATCAATCTTCATGCTCTGACCTCGCAACAGATACTAATACCACGTCTGGCCAAACCTGATAATATGGGAGCGCTTTTTCGGGCACAGGAGGATTCATTCGATGAAATTCGGGGTCAACACGCTGATATGGACCGGGGCCTTCGACCGGTCGCACCTGCCCCTGCTGCCGCGGCTCAAAGAGCGGGGGTTTGACGGGGTTGAGATCGTCGTGTTCCATGTGGAGGATTTTCCTGTGGCGGAGACGCGCAGGAGCCTTGAAGAAAACGGCATGGAATGCACCTTCTGCACGGCGCTGGCCTCCGACATGAGCGCCATCAGCGAGGACGCCGGCGCGCGGCAGAGGGCGCGCACCTATCTGGAGGATTGCACCAAGATGGCCGCCGACCTCGGGGCCAAGGTGTTCGGCGGCGCTTTCTACGCGCCCATCGGCTACCTGCCCGGGCGGCGCCGCACCGCTGAGGAGTGGAAACGGGAGGTCGAGTTCTTGCAGTCTTTGGGGGACACCCTGACGCGCAACGACGTGACCCTGGCGGTGGAGCCGCTGAACCGCTTCGAGACCTTCTTCCTGAACACCGTGGCCGACACGGTGAAGCTGTGCGAGGAAGTGAATCATCCCAAGGTGGGCGTTTTGCTGGACACCTTCCACGCCAACATTGAAGAAAGAGACGTGGTGGCGGCGTTTGCGCAGGCCGGGAAGCACCTCAAGCACGTGCACACCTGCGAGAACGACCGGGGCACTCCGGGCACCGGGCACGTCCCGTGGACCGGCGTCTTCCAGGTGCTTCGGGACCTGAAATACGATGGCTGGCTAATCATCGAGAGCTTCGGATACACCATTCCCGAGATCGCCACCGCCGCCTGCATCTGGCGCGACCTGGCGCCCGTACCGGAGCTGATCGCCTATAACGGGGTGAAGTTTCTCAGACAGCTCGCGGGGGCGTGACTTGGACCGCCCTCCCGGTGCGGGCCGACTCGTAGCAGGCGGTAAGGACCTTCTGGCTGCGCAGGCCGGCCTCGCCGGTCACCAGTGAGGGGCGACCTTCGAGCAGCGCCTGGCTGAACTCTTTGATCTCGGCGCGGTACATGTTCACCGGCTGGGGCGTGATTTGGAAGCCCACAGCGGAGTCCCGCGCCTGCTGGGCGTCGTAGCCCGTGGCCTGCTGCTTCAGGTGGGCCACCATGGCGCCCTGGCTGCCCTGTCCGATGGTGCCCCGGGCCAGGATGCTGCCCAGGGAGCCGTACAGTTCCAGGACGTTCTGGCTGCTCTCGTCCGGGATGGAGAAGAAGGTATCTACCGTGCCAAGCGCGCCGTTTTCGAACCACAGCAGGGCTACGGCGCTGTCCTCGGGCTGATAGGAGTGAATGGTGTTGTTGATGAAGCAGCTCACTTTGCTGACCGGGCCGAAGAACATTTCCAGCAGGTCGATGCAGTGACCGCCCATGTCGATGAGGGAACCGCCGCCGCCCTGGGCGGGATCCTGGCGCCAGGCGCCCTGGATGGGCGGGTACCAGCAGGAAAGCTGGGCCCGGCCGTAGACGGGCTGGCCCAGCCTGCCATCCTGGATGAGCCGGAGCGCGGCCTGATGCTGGGAGTGGAAGCGCATCATGAAGGCGGTGCCCAGCCGGACGCCGCCCTGCGCGCACGCCGCCAGCATCCTCTCCGCTTCCGCAACGTTCATCCCCAGGGGTTTCTCGCAGAGGACGTGCTTGCCGGCCCTGGCACAGACCAGTACCTGCGAGTAGTGCAGGCAGGCTGGCGTGGCAACATAGACGGCGTCAAGATCCGTGCCCAGCAGCTCATCCATGCTCGAAACCGCTCTGGCGCCGAATCTGCGGGCGACTTCCTGGTTGACGGTCGTGTTCACGTCGTAGACCGTCACCAGCTCAGCGTTTACGGCAGGGACGATGCCTTCGGGAATGGTGCGGCGGAGCGCGATGCCGCCGGACCCGATCACGCCCCACTTGACTTTACCTGGCATAGGCTTGGATCACCTTCACCAGTGCGTGCGCGATCTGGCGCATGTCGTCCTCGGTGTAGGTCGGATAAGCGAAACACGTGAACGTATGAGTCTCGTGCCACAGTGCGTTGGGCACCTCGACCTGGCGGTAATCCACGCTGGCGGGGTTGGTGTACTCCGCTGATTTGAAGGGGAAGCCCGATCTGCCGAAGGCGTGGTGCTCGGTGAAAGCCCGCTCGGTGTGGCATTGCGGCCAGAAGACCTTCCAGCAGGGCGCGCCTTCGGCGCCCGCGGCGTCCACGAACTGCCGGATGTCGCAGGTCATGTTCTCGATATCCAGCGAGAAGGCCATCGACATACCAGCCGTTTCTGCGCTCCTCGGTATCGATGGGGAGATACTTGACCGGCGGCAGGCCCCGCAGCGCGTCCATGAGGATCCTGGCGTTGCGCCGGCGCGCGGGCATGTTCCAGGTGTCCATGCGCTCCAGCTCGGCCAGGCCGATGGCCGACTGCATCTCCGTCATGCGGTAATTCCAGCCCACCATGTTGTGGATGTAGGGCAGCTTCTGCTCCAGCTCGAGCAGGTTCAGCCGTTCCTTGACGTCGTAGCCGTGATCGCGGAAGCTGCGGGCCTTCCAGGCCAGGTCTTCGTCGTCGGTGGTCACCATGCCGCCTTCGCCGCCGGTAGTGAAGGTCTTGTTCTGGCAGAAGCTGCAGGCGGCCATGTGGCCCCAGCGTGCCGGTCTTGCGGCCCTTGTAAGCGCCGCCAAACGCTTCGGCGTTGTCTTCGATCACTAACAGGTTGTGCTTGCGGGCGAAGGCCAGGATCTTGTCCATGTCGCAGACGTTGCCGTAGAGGTGCACCGGAATGATGGCCCGGGTGCGCTCGTTGACCAGCTTTTCGGCGGATTCGACGCTGATGCAGTGGTCCGTCGAGGTTGACGTCGGCGAAGCGGGGGATGGCGCCCGCCTGCACCACCGAGAAACTGGTGGCGATGAAGGTGTAGCTGGGGACGATGACTTCGTCGCCCGGCCCGATGCCCAGGGCGCTCATGGCCACGTGCAGGGCCGCCGTTCCGGTGGCCACGCTGATGGCGTACTTGCTGCCTTGCCAGGCGGCGTACTTCTGCTCGAACTCCATGCCTTTGCGGCCGGTCCAGTAGTTGACCTTTCCGGAGCGCAAGACTGCCTCGACGGCCTGGATGGCCTGCTCGTTAAACTGAGGCCAGCCGACCAGCTTGTTGGTGACTGCCTTCGGGCCGCCGTGAATTGCCAGTGCTTCCATGCTTACGGGTCCTCCTTGGAATTGGACGGAATGATACCATAATGCGAGTCCCGAGAAGTCGATGGAAGCGGGATGACGGAGAGAAGAATGGACAATTCGGAATATACGCGTCGTACGTTTCTGAGAGTTCCTGCGGTGGCGGCGCCGGCCATCTTGGCGGCGCAGACGCGCAGTGATGAGGTGCGGGTGGCCCACGTGGGGGTGGGCAACCGGGGTTCCTTCCTGCTGCGGCACATGCTGAAGGTTCCCGGAGTCAAGGTGGTGGCGGTGTGCGACATCCTGCCGGATCGCGCTGAAGAGGCCGCCAAGATGGTGGCTGGGGCGGGCGGGGCGGCCAAGACCTGGGCGGACTTCCGCAGGATGCTGGATGAGCAGAAGGATATTGACGCCGTCGTGCTGGCCACGCCCGACTTTACGCACAAGGATTTCGACATCGCCATCCTGGAAGTGGGCAAGCACCTGTACGCCGAGAAGCCGCTGGCGCTCACAGCCGCCGACTGCAAGGCGGTGGTAAGCCAGGCCAAGCGGGCCAAAGGGGTGTTCCAGGCGGGCTTCCAGTTGCGGCACGACCCGAACCGCAACGCTTCCATGAAGTTCATTCAGAGCGGCGGGATTGGCAAGGTGCTGATGTGCCACGGCATGCGGCACGGCAGCGACCTGCCGCGCACCATCCCCTGGTACTTCGACAAGACCAGGAGCGGTGACATCGTGATCGACCAGGGCATCCACATTCTGGACCTGTTCACCTGGGCCATCGGCGCGCACCCGCAGCGGGCGCTGGCCTCCGGCGGCATCAACCTGTTCATCAACGAGCCGCCCGGCCGCACGGTGATGGACAACTACAGCCTGATCTTCGAGTACCCCAACGGCGAGCGGGTGAACTTCAGCCATCACTACTTCGATCCGCCCGGATTCACCGGCATTCGGGAGCGGGTGTTCGGATCGGGGGGCGCTATCGAATTGGCGGAGGCGAGCTGGCAACCGCGCGAGAAGCGGGGCGGCGCGCTCAAGCTGGAGGTGCCGGACGCGGGCCAGGATTCCAGCTACATGGCGTTGGCGGCGTTCGTGGATTCGATCCGCACGAAGAAGCTGCCGATCAACAACGCGGAATCCGCCATGCGCTCGACGCTCCAGGCGGTCATGGCCACCAAGGCCATCTACGAGAAGCGTATCGTGACGTGGGAAGAAGTGGCGGGGTAGTGGGACAGGCTACCCTGTCCACATGGGGACAGGGTAGCCTGTCCCAGTCGGGGAGAAGTGGCGGGGTATGTCCCCGTCAGAGCCGCTTGATCCAGATGTGCTTGAACTCGGTCCACCGGCCGGCTTGGTGGGCCTGGAGTTCGATGTGCCCTTCGTCCAGATTCTCGAGCTGATCGTAGTCGAGGACGTTCTCGCCGTTAATGCGCACCAGGCAGTTCTTACCTTTCACGATCAGTTGCATCAGGTACCACCTCTCGGGCTCGATGCGGGGGTAGATGGAGCGTTTGAAGTAGTACAGGGAGCCGGTGGGGAAGTGCGCTTCCTCGACGTCGTGTAGTTGAATCTCGTAGTGACGGGAACCTGCCAGGCCTTTGCCGTCGGTGCGGAACAGAACGCCGCCATTGTGGCTTTTGGCGGCGCGGATGTAAAGGTGGAGCTGGAAGTCGCGGTACTTCTCCTTGGCGGCGATATGGCCCAGGCCGTCGCCTCGTAGAATGCCGTTGAGAGGCTCGAACTTGACGGGATTTCTGGGGTTGCTCTCCGAGACGAACCACTTCTGGAAATCGGGTCGGTTTCGTAGAGGTGTTCCCAGATCTCCTTGTCGGGCAGCTCGCGGATGCGGAGGTTGCGGAAGCGGATGGGGTAGCTCAGGGTGCTGAGGCCCAGATAACCGCGACGAAGGCGGTAGCGGAGTTCGGGGACGGACTCGACATCGAGGTCCTGCACAACTTCTCCGTTCACCCACACGCGGAGATGCGGCCAGTCCATCAGAATCCGAAGGTCGTTCCACTCGCCTTTGTTGCGCACGTTGACTTTGGAGGGAGCGACCAGCGGGAAAATGGCGCCCATCGAATTCGAGCTGCGGCTCCTTGTCCTGCTGATGGAAAATCTTAATCTGCATCCCGATCCAGGTGTTGCGGCCGTGCTCCGGGGCGTGGAAGTAGATTCCTCCGTCGGTCCAGCCTTTGACGAAGAACTCGCATCGGAAATCGAAATTCTCATACTGCTTGTCGAAGCGAAGCCAGGCGGGGAACTCCGAGGCCAGATGCCCGACGATATGGCCGTCATTAACATAGAAAGCCGACTCGGGGCCTTCCTGGATGCTCCATCCCCCCAGGGTCTGGCCATCGAACAGGGAGGTGAAGCCCTCCTCGGTCTGGCCCTGAGCGAGGGCGGATAGAGAGCGGGCGTGGTCAGAAAATCACGGCGATTCATAGGTTCTCCTCTCAAGCAGACGATAGCGGACCGGGTTGTCGCTGCGGCGGAGGCGGTTGGGCGAAGTACAATTCGGACATGCGCATGTCGGTCGGTGATGCTTTTCTGTTTTGTGGCGGCGCGTGGGTGGCGCCCGGGCAGGCGCTGCGCTCACGGCAAACCATGCGCCCGGTCGTGCGGGGCGGCAGTACGCGGTGGCCTCGATGAAGCCGGAGGCCAAGCCAGGTGGCGGAGCGGATCCTGCGGGGCTGGCGGCAACGCCTTCGACGCCATCGTGGCCGGCCAGGCGGTGCTGGGAATCGTGGATGCGGCGATGAACGGGGTGGGCAGCGACGCGGTGGTACTGATCTATGACGCCCGCGCCAAGAAAGTCGTCTCGCTGAATGCGGAGGGAACGGCTCCCAAGCTCGCCACCATCGACTGGTACAAGAAGAACGCGGGCGGGAAAATTCCGGACAGCGAATCGCTGCTGGCCGGGACCGTGCCGGGAGTGGTGGATGCCTGGTACATCATGCTGGACCGCTGGGGCACCATGAGTTTCGCGGAAGTGCTGGGGCCGGCCATCGAGATGGCCGAGAACGGGTTTCCGCTGAGCGAGCGGTTGGCCGGCAGCATTGCGGGGTCGAAGAAACTGCGCCAGTACCCCTCCAGCGTCAAGCTGTATTATTCCGGCGGACGGACGCTGCGCGCCGGGGAGATTTTCAGGAATCCGGACCTGGCGCGCACGCTGAAGAAGCTGGTGGAGGCGGAGCAGCAGAATCGCGGCAAGGGCCGGCAGGAGGCACTGAGGGCGGCCCGGGACCGGTTTTACAAGGGGGACATTGCGCGCGACATGGGCCGTTTCTCCGAGCAGAATGGCGGGCTGTTCCGCTATGAAGATTTCGCCGCCTACACCGCCAAAGTCGAGGAGCCGGTTTCGACCGACTATCGCGGCTACC
>CAVRZY010000154.1:0-5056 GCA_963725415.1 uncultured Acidobacteriota bacterium
CGCTTTCGAATGGAGTCCTGGACCCCCAATGCCACTCCATCTGACACGAACGTACTGGAACGCAAATCGCGGCGAGTGGATGTTGGCATCTACTCCTTCGCACAGTATGCACATCCGGCAATCCTTTCGGGCAAACCCCGAGGATAACCTGGAGAAAAAAACCGAGAACGGCGCCGTGAGAAAGATTCTCCAGGATATGGAGAATATGGAAACACGCGGCGCAGGCTGGCACCAGCACGGCATGGATCGTGTGGACGTTAATGGAGATGGCCGAGAAGATCTGGTCCTATGGCATGTCACCGGCGACCCGGATACCAAAACCGATGTCTTCGTATTCCTGCGCGATGCGGACAACCGACTGCCAGAGCAGCCGACGCAGGTGTTGCACTGCCGCGGGTTCCCGATACCGGTCGGCCCCCAACAGCGGCTCTCGCCAATGTGCGATCTCAATGGCGATGGCCTCTGTGAACTGGTGCTGGTTACGCTGAAGACTCGTGATCACATCTTGGAGCAGTATGCTGGAAACGGCCTTGTCGCACGGCGTAGATTGGGAATTGACGATTCGATCCTTCCGCCAGGGTGCATACTCCAGAAGCCCCGACGCATCCATTCCGATGACGACCATGTTACCGGACGAGCAAGGACCCCAGCGGCTCTTTCTTATTGATGGGGACTTCAACGGCGACGGTCGCCGCGATGTCCTGGTCAAACGCTCGCCAACTCAGTGGGACGTTTTTCTGAGTTCGACCAACGGGAGTCGGTTCACACCTCAACCAGGGCTGACGTTCGAGATACCGATTGAAGGGGCTTTCGAAATCAAGGACCTCAACGGCGATGGAGTGTCGGATTTGGTCGCGCATGCCGGGGATGAGCCGCGCCTCTTCATTTTCCTGTCGCAATCACACCGAACGAAAGGGAGTAACCCATGACCGAATCGGCGCCAGCTCTGGCTTTGGAGGACCTGTCGAAGCGATTTGGGCGCATCCACGCAGTCGATCATCTCTCCCTGCAAGTCGACCTCCGGCCAGATGGCCGGCTTTCTCGGCCCAAACGGAGCCGGCAAGAGCACCACGCTTTATATGATTCCCAGACTGGTGCGACCCGGCGCTGGTCGCATCCGCATCTTCGGCGTGGACATCTGGCAGGACTACAAACAGGCCATCCGATCTGTGGGCGTCATCGTGGAAGCACCGGCCTTCTACGAATATCTCTCGGGCCGAATGAACCTGGAGTTGGCCGCCCGCCTGCTTGGCACCGTTTCGCCGCGCGACATGGATGAAATCCTGGACCGCATCGGCCTGGCTGAACGTCAACATGACCGGGTCCGCACGTACTCCACGGGCATGAAACAGCGCCTCGGAATCGGCCGGGCTTTGTTGGGCCGGCCCCGGCTCCTCGTCCTGGACGAACCCACCAATGGAATGGATCCAGAAGGGACACAGGAAATTCTTTCGTTCCTGCGCGAAAAGGTCAGAAGCGATGGACTCACCATCTTTGTCTCCAGCCATCTGATGTCCGAAGTCGAGGAGTTTTGTGATACGGTTTTTGTCATTGATCATGGCCGTCTGGTCGCGTCGGGTAACGTCAAGGATATCCTGAGGCCGCACGAGCGGATCGTAAGAGTCACCTTCCAGGGCAGAGTTCCCGATCGCGATTTCATCACGGCGCACGACCAGATCCGGCATGTGGAATCTGTGGCCGTTGACACCCTGGAGATCACACTGGCCCGTGACGATTCCGCCTGGCTCAACCACCGCCTGCAGGAAGCGGGGTTCAGGATCTCCGCCATTGCGCCGAAACGGAAAACGTTGAAGGAGTTTTTTCTTTCCATCACGGGAGACAAGAACCATGCGTAGCCAGTTCCTGCTTTTGTTGCGGAACGAAATCGCCAAGGCACTGCGCCGCAAACTGCCGTACTTCGGGATCTTCGCCATGGGACTGCTCAGTGTGGTCATCTATTTCGTGGCCGGTCAGCTCAGCACCGCGGCCACCGCTAATGCGTGGGGCTACGTCGCCTTTTCGATGCAACTGATATTTAATGATCTTGGCCCGATCTTCATCATCGTGTTCTCGGCCATGTTGCTCGCTGAAGAAACCGGGACCGGCACGATCCGGGCCGCTCTGGCCGCGCCGGTGCATCGCTGGGAATTATACCTGGCCAAGGCGGCTACCGGCCTGCTCTACATGCTCGTCCTGTCGGCAGCGGCTCTGCTGTTCTCCGTGGCGCTGGCCAAAATCCATTACGGTTTTGGAGCGGTGGGGGATTCTTTTGGAGTGGTCTATGGCAAAGAAAGAGTCATGCAGGACTTCCTGTTGGCGTATGTTCTCAGTTGGATTCCTCTGAGTGCGCTGGTGATGTATGGTCTGTTCATCTCCACGATTGTCCGCAACCCCGGGGCAGCCGTGGCTGTAGGCATCAGCACCCTCTTCCTCATCGAGTTCACGAAGCATTTGGTGGGGTTGGATCCCTATATCTTCACCCGATACATTGAGTATTCCTGGCTGATCCTCCAGCAGGTCGCGCAAGGCGTGGATTACCAGTGGCAACCCGAAGTCTGGAAGATGATCGGATTGTGCGGCGCGTACGCCATCGCCACATTTGGCACCGGCCTGATCATTTTTGTCAGGCAGGATCTCAACAAATAATCCGCACAATTCCCGGTCTATGAGTTGAAACCAGTTACTTCGCCACAGGCTTGCGCTCTGATGGCGCACGGCGTTAGGCTCATCGCAGTGAGCACTTCTTCACAAGCGGGATTACCGGGCACAACTTCCTCGTGGAATAAACCCTCTCGCAATGCTGCTTTCGTTACCACGCATTGGAGCGTCGTGCTGACGGCTGGGCGCAGCGACACGACACGCGCTCGCGACGCGCTTGCGCGGCTTTGCCAGACCTACTGGTATCCGCTCTACGCCTATGTGCGGCGGCGCGGCTATTCCGCGCCGGATGCCGAGGATTTGACTCAGGGGTTCTTCGCGCGGCTCTTGGAGCGGGAATCGCTCGCCAGCGCTGATCCCGGTCAGGGACAATTCCGCTCGTTTCTCCTGACCGCGATGAACCATTTCCTGATCGGCGAATGGGAAAAAGCCCGGGCGCAGAAACGGGGTGGGGGACGCGAACTCCTGTCGCTCGAACTCGCGGCTGCGGAAAAGCGTTACGACCTGGACCAGGCCGACGATTCCACACCCGACAAGCTATTCGACAAACAATGGGCCCTGACGTTGCTCGAAAAGGTCGTCGGCCGTCTGGAGGACGAATACCGTCACGAGGACAAAGCCGAGTTGTTCGTTGCGTTGAAGGAAACGCTCGCCGGGTCGCGCGAATCACAGCCGTACGCCGTTTTGGCCGCGCGACTGGGCATGACCGAAGGCGCCATCAAGGTGGCCGTGCATCGTCTGCGGAAACGGTATCGCGAGTTGCTGCAAGCCGAGATTGCCGACACCGTGACCTCCCCCGAAGAAGCGGAGGAAGAAATGAGGCACTTGTTTCAGGCGCTGGTTGGAGAGTGATGGGGCGTCAAAGCGGCGTGCGAGCAAGCGCGTTCGGCGCAGGTCTCCCGACCGCGCCGTTGTTTTTGACCGAAGAGTCTCCCCTGTGTCTGACGAATTTGAGACCTGCGGTCGGGTGATGTGCGGGGTCGGGAGACCCTCGCACAACGGGCGAGTATTCTTCAACATCAAGCTGGCTTTTCGTTGTTCAAGAGCAGGTGACTATTCCTTCTGTAACCTTCCCCTCAGGTTCCGGTAGTATGCTGATGGAAACGGGATTATGGATACGACGCACCTCTGCCCAAGCTGCGGCAAGCCGCTCGCGACAACTGCGCCCAAGGGACTGTGCCCCGAATGCCTGATGAAGGCCGGGTTCCCGACCGGCTCGCAGGCTGAGTCCGGTGGTCCGGCACAACCGAAGCGGCCGGTTTGTCCCGCCCAAGCCCGAGGAACTGGCTTCGCATTTCCCGCAACTGGAGATCCTCGAACTGCTCGGCCGCGGCGGCATGGGCGCGGTCTACAAGGCGCGGCAAAAACAACTCGACCGGCTCGTGGCGCTGAAAATTCTGCCGCCCGGCGTCAGCCACGACCCGGCGTTTGCCGAGCGTTTCGCCCGCGAGGCGAAGGCGCTGGCCAAGCTGAACCATCCCAACATCGTCACCTCTACGAATTCGGGCAGGCGCGACGGCCTGTTTCTACTCTTCCTCATGGAGTTCGTGGACGGCGTGAACCTGCGGCAGTTGCTCAACGCGGGCCGCATCGCGCCGCGCGAGGCGCTGGCGATCGTGCCGCAGATTTGCGACGCGCTCCAGTACGCGCACGACCAGGGCATCGTCCACCGCGACATCAAACCGGAGAACATCCTGCTCGACCGGCGCGGCCGCGTGAAGATGGCGGATTTCGGCTTGGCGAAGATCGTCGCAGGTGGAGCGACGGAAGGTCGACGCCTCGCCGAGGCGTCCGTCTGAGACTTCGCGGACGGCTGAGCCAGCCGACCCTACCACCGAAGCCGGGCACAGGTCATGGGCACGCCGCAATACATGGCGCCGGAGCAGGTCGAACATCCGCAGGAAGTGGATCATCGGGCCGACATCTATTCGCTCGGCGTCGTGTTCTACCAGATGCTCACCGGCGAACTGCCGGCAGGCGGATCGAGCCGCCGTCGAAGAAAGTGGTCATCGACGTGCGGCTCGACGAAGTGGTGTTGCGTGCGTTGGAAAAAAAACCGGAACGGCGTTATCAGCAAGCCAGCGTGCTCAAGACGCAGGTGGAAACCATCGCCACCTCAGAGCCAGTCGGCAGTTCCTCGGCTGCCGCGATGCCGTGGATGTATCGCGGTGTGGACTATCGCTCCAAGGCCACACTCTTCGGCCTGCCCCTAGTGCATGTGGCGACAGGTATTGATCCCGCGACCGGCAAGAAGCGCATTGCGCGCGGTTTCATTGCCATCGGTGACATCGCCTTCGGCGTGGTTGCCTTTGGTGGTCTGGCAATCGGCGGCGTGGCCTTTGGCGGCGGTGCGGTTGGTGTCATCGCCTTCGGGGGCGGTGCGTTGGGATTGGTTTCC
>CAVRZY010000155.1:0-9306 GCA_963725415.1 uncultured Acidobacteriota bacterium
CCTCCGGGCCCTGCACCAGCGAGCAGACGATGTTCTGCCTGGCGCGCGTGCAGCCGAAGAAGTCACGCTGCGCCTCCGGGTCGGTCTCCACGCCGAACACCGACGGATGGCAGGGGTGCGTGACGAAGTAGATCAGGTCGTCACGCTTGGGGAGCACACCGGCCAGCGCGGCGGCGATGTCGAGCGCGATCAGCATCGTTCCCGGCCGGAACCGCGGCGCGAGCTGTCTGGTTACCGGCCCGATCAGTTTGTCCGGCAGCGCCAGGATAACCGCGCCGCTTCCCTCCAGGGCCTGCTCTACCGGCACAGTGGCGATCCCGCGCTCGGCCAGGGCCGCTATGCCGCGCTCGCTCACCTCGACGTGCCGGACCGCGTAATCGGTCTTCCGCAGGTTGTCCGTCAGGCGCAGCCCCATCTTGCCGCCCGCGCCCATCAACGTAATCGTGTTCATCGTTTGCCTCTCCGCACGACGCCGAAGAAGTCTTCCGCGCCCACTTGTCCCCCTTTGAATGCCAGCTCCAGGCCGTCCAGGCGGGCCTCGTCCGAGTAGCCCCGGCACAGTGGCGTGCCCGGGTCGAGCGGCCTGAGCATGCTGAGGGCATAGACCCCGAGCCGCTGCCCGGCGTGGCTGGCGGTGTCCCCGCCCGCAACTACCGCGCGCCGGACGCCTGAAAGTTCCAGCAATTCCCGCAGGGCGTCTCCCAACTGTTCCCCGAGCTGCTCGCCAAGCACACCCTCGCGACAGTCCTGCGGGCCCAGCGCCGTGTACAGCACCACGCTGCGCCCCGCCGCCAGCGCGGCCAGCGCTTCGGCCCGCGCGCCTTCCACAGCTCGCCCGGGATCCACCGGCACGCCGGTGAAGCCGTTGGCCATCGCCCACCGGATCTGCCTCTCGGTCACCGGCGAGCAGCTCCCGGAGACCACCACCAGCCGCTCCACCGGCCCAGGGTCGGGAAACTCCGGCTTCGGCGGCAAACCCCCCGTCGCGCGCCAGTGCGCGATCAGCGCGTAATCGAGACCCGAGGAGCCCACCACGAACGTCTGCGGCCTGGGGCGACGCGTCCACACTATGCGTCCGATCTCCTCGAGCGAGGCCTCGTCGAGCCCGTCGAAGATCACTACTTGCGCCCCTTCGCGCACCAGCGCCTCCAACTGCTGTTTGGCTCCTCCGCTCGAAACCGCCAGGATGTCCACCAGCCCGATCGTCCGCCCGGTCTGCCGCGCCAAATGCAGCCGCAGATCGCTCTCCGTCATCGGCGTCACCGGATGGCACTTCATCGTGGGGTGGCGGTCGATGCGGTAGATGGCCGTCCCGGCCCGGGCGAACAGGTTGCCGAAGAGCACGTAGCGGCCCAGCACCGGCACCCCCAGGACGACCGGCACATAGGGGTTGCGGAAGATTTCCTGGCCGATTTCGAGCGCGCACCCGATGCTTCCGATCTCCGGCGAGCTGTCGAAGGTCGAGCACACCTTGTAGTGGCACACCGGCGCGCCCAGGTCCTTCAGACGCCGGAACACCGCCGGCAGGTTCTCCCGCATCCACGCCGGGCTCTTGCTCCTGCTTGCGCCCGCCAGCCCCACCGCCCGGCAGTCGCTGAAGCGCGCCAGATGGGCGTCTTCCGGCAGCCTCAGAAACAGCACGGTGGGGACGCCGTTGGCGGCCAGCGCCTCCAGTGCGTCCGTCGAGCCGGTGAAATCGTCGCCGTAGTAGGAGAGCAGCAGCCCGCTCATCCGCCGAACCTCTTCAAAGCCTGCTCCAATTCGGGATGTAACCGAGCATACTCCTCCAGCGCCTGCCCGGAGATCGCGGCCTCCCAGGCCTGGCGGATGCTGAGAACGCCCGCGGCGATGCCTCCGGGGTGGGCCATGATGCCGCCGCCGCAGGCGTAGATGAGATCGGTCGAGCCGAGCCGCGCGCCAGGTCTCGGGCGCCTGGCCCGGCCCACTGGCCCGAGGAGAACACCGGCATGATCTCGCAGCCGCGGCCGGGCCTCCGGAACATCGGGCGTCAGGCATTCCCGCGCCGAGGCGATCACCGAATCGTCGTCCTCGCAGAACTTGTTGGCGAGGCCGTTGACGTGCATGTGGTCCACGCCCGGCCAGGCGCCAGAATTTCTGGTAGGCAATGAAGCTCATGCCGAGCAGCGGGTGGCGGCCGTACATGCCCCAGCCGTTGCGGTGCGCGTGGATCGGCAGCCGGCAGTGGCGGCGCAGATGGGCCACCGGCCGCCAAGCCCGACGCTGTTCAGGCTGACCATCACGCAGGTGCCGCCGGCGGCGACCACCTGGTCGTGCCGGCGCAGCATCTCGTCGATCTCGCCGGTGAGGTTGAAGGCGTACATCACCTTCTTGCCGGTGCGGTCGGCGTGCGCGTTGATGACGCGCATCACCGCCTCCACCCGCTGCTCGAACGGGCAGTGCGGGCCGTCGGCCTTGCAGCTCGTCGTCCTTGATGAAGTCAATCCCGCCTGCGGCCAGGCGGCGCACCATTTCCGCGGTGGCCTCGGGGGACAGGCCGACGCTGGGCTTGATGATCGTGCCGATCAGCGGGAGCCGCTCCACGCCGGCCAGCCGCCGCGTCCCCGGCACCCCGAACTGGGGTCCCGGGTAAGCGTCCAGAAATGCCTCGGCAACCTCAGGTCCAGCAGTCGCACGCCCGAGAATTGCTTGAGTTCGAAGAGATTGCCCGCCACCGTGGCCATCAGGTTGGGCAGTGACAGGCCCAGGTTGGAAAGCGGCCAAGACAGCCATGCCTCTGCGCGGCGGTACACGGGCGGTCCGGCGGAGCTTTTCGGCACTGCCGCGCCGGGCAGCGATGGAACGCTCGTCGCGTCGAGTTCCTGGATGCCCTCCACGCGCGCGGCGTGCTGCTCGCGCAGTTCATCGGTCTCGCCAGGGACCCGCACGAAGGTTCCCGACGATTGCTCGCCGGCCATCACTTCGGCCGCCTGCTCCAGCGGGAACGCGGTTTCGATGTGATAGCGGGCGCGGATGCGATCCGCATTTGCGTGACCCATTGTACGGCTCCCCCGCCGCACAGTGTACCTTACTAACAGGCGTGCGCGCGGACAAGGGCGAGAGCGAGGCGACCGGTTAATTCCGCGTTGCGGAACGGTGGAGCAAACGGTGTGCGCTGCCTGCGGGCAGAACGCGGCACGGCGGCTTTGACCGCGGATTCCGCGTTGTGGGACAATGGCCTTGACCCCTATGCGCGCGAACCGAGACGAGGTCCAGGCTGTCATCCGCGCATGCAGCTTGTTGAAGGCCTTCCGCTACAAAGGCGAAGTGCTCGGCCTCGCCGAGCTGACCGAGCGCACCGGCCTGAGCAAGACCACCGTCTTCCGCCTGATGCGCAGCCTGGCCCGTGGCGGGCTGGCGGAGTGCGTGGAGAAGGGAGGCTACCGCGGCCTGGCGGTGCCCCAGGCCAGCCGCACCGTGCGGCTGGGTTTCGCGGCTCAAACCGACTCGGAGTTCTCCAGCCAGGTGACCCAAGGCATGGAGCGCGCCGCCGCCCGGGAGGGCGTTCATCTCATCACTGTCAACAATCGGTACAGCGCGAAGAGGGCGCTCAACAACGCCGATCTGCTGATCCGGCAGAACGTCGATCTGGTGGTCGAGTTCCAGACCTATGAGCGCGTGGCGCCGATCATCGCCTCGAAGTTTCTCGAGGCCAACATTCCCGTGATTGCCCTGGAGGTCCCCCACCCGGGAGCCACCTATTTCGGAGCCAACAACTACCAGGCCGGCCTGATTGGCGGCCGGCCCTCGGCCGCTGGGTGAAAGCGCACTGGAATGGCGAGGTCGAGGAGGTTCTGCTGCTCGAGCTCCCGATCGCCGGCTCGCTGCCCCAGTTGCGGATCTCGGGATTTCTAGCGGGACTGCGCCAGGAACTTCACGGCATCGACCAGGCGCAGATCACGCACTTGGACGGCAAGGGCGACCTGGAGCGAAACCTGGAACTGGTCCGGAAGCACATGCGCCGCGGAGCCCGCCGCCGCACGCTCATCGGAGCGATCAACGATATGGCGGCGCTCGGCGCGCTCCGGGCCTTCGAGGAAGCCGGCGCCATCCAACTGTGCGCGGCCATGGGGCAGAACGGCACCATCGAGGCCCGGCTGGAGCTGCGCAGGCGCGGTTCCAGGCTGGTCGGCACGGTTGCCTATTTCCCGGAGCGCTACGGGGATGAGGTCATCCCGCTGGCGCTGGGGATTCTTAAGCGCAAGCCTTTGCCCTCGGCCGTGTTCGTCAAGCACCAGCTTCTGACCGCCGAGAACGTCGATCTCCTTTACCCCCTGGACGCCCAGGAACACGCCGGATAGCGCTCGCCGCTATGCCTGGATCTTGAGCGCGAAGGCGTGCTCGCAAGGCATGTGCCGGGGCAGTTTCACCCTCAGATGCTCGCTCTCCCGCGACCAGTTGACCTCCTCCTCCAACCCCACCACGCGCACGCGCGAGATCCTTCCCGGCCAGAGTGCAGAGGCGGCGCCGAGAGACTTGATCTTCAGCTCGCGCTCCGGCGCAACGGCGCAGAACGCGTACAGAGTGTCTCCCTTGCTGGTGAACCGGACGTCTTCAGCGGTCAGCGGCTTGGCCGACTTCTCCTGCATCATGCCACCCGTGACCACCGTGGGGCCCTCGCCCCAGGTCTTCCAGGGACGCGTCTCGTAAATAGCTTCCTGGTTCACCGCAAACCACCGGGCGAGGGCCTCCAGGACTCCGTCGCAGTGCGCGTCCAGCGTGCCGTCGGGCAGCAAGGGGAGGTTCAGCAGCAGGGTGCCGTTCCTGCTCACGGCATCCAGAAACAGGCAGATCACCTGCTCGGCGGTCTTGTACTTGAAGCCGTCATAGTAATACCATTGGCCGACGCAGGTATCCATGTGCCACGGCTCGGAGCGGATGCCTTCCACCAAGCCTCTCTCCACGTCCAGCACCGTGGCGCCCTCCTGGTACTGCCCGAACTTCACCTGGTCCTGGTGGTGCTTGAGGGTGTAGACGCCTTCCAGCCGGCCGCGGCGCCACTTCATGTTCTCGTTGTAATAGTGCGCGATGAGCCGCAGGCCCACCTCCCCGAAAGCGCCGCCGTCGGTGTAGACGAGGTCCGGACGGTGCTGATCCACCAAATCCTTGATGCGGTTGAACCATCGCTGCTTCCAGGATTCCGGCGCATTGACCGTGTAGTTCGCCGTGTTCTCGGGATGCGGCTCGAAGTACAGGTCCTGGTAGTTCGGATCATTTCCGTCGTACGGCGCCCCGGCCAGCGGTCCCTCCTTGTCGGCGCCCTTGTTCACGTTGAACCAGCTATAGCTCCAGGCCAGGTGCTCGGTGACCCCGAAGCGCAGGCCCTGGTTCAAGGCGGCCTTGCGCCACAGGCCGACGATGTCTTTCTTCGGCCCGAAGTTGACCGAGTTCCAACGGTGATGCTTCGAGTTCCAGCAGTCGAAGTTGTCGCAGTGCACTCCCAGCGCGACGAAGTACCTGGCGCCCGCCTTCTTGTAGCGCCGCATCAGGGCCTCCGGGTCCCAGTTTTCGGCCTTCCAGAGCGGGATCACGTCCTTGTAGCCGAACTTGGATGGGTGTCCGAAGCGCTGGACGTGGAAGTTGTACTGGCGCGTGCCCTGGATGTACATGTTGCGCGCGTACCAGTCGCCCTGCCGGGGCACGCACTGCGGGCCCCAGTGGGACCAGATCCCGAACTTCGCCTCCCTGAACCACTCCGGGCACCGGTACTGCTTCAGGGACTCCCAAGTCGGCTCAAAAACCGGCCGACCCCGGGCGGAGGCCGCGCCGCCGGCCAATACCCTCAACGCAGATCGTCTTGTGAGTTGCACGGCTCAAAGCCCTCCTTCACTGCCAGGGACGCGAGCGCGCCACGGAAATGCCTCGAATCTCGCGGCCGGCTTTTCGCGAGACGGCGCAATAGAAGTGGTACAGGCTGCCATCGTGAAAGATGATCGACGGCTTGTGCGCGTACGAGGAGTCAACGGAACCCTCCGCCCCGACATCCACCAGGATGCCATCGCACTTGGTCGCGTGAAACAGGTCCGGACTGACGGCGAGCAGGTCGCGCGCCACGCCTTTCGCGTCCAGTCCGTAGTAGAAGATCGCCCATTGGCGGCCGTCTTTGAGGACACAGGGATCGCTGGCGAAGCGTTCGTCCGGGCTGCCGGCGGGCCCGTTCGGAATCACCGGGTTACCTCCGTGCCGCGTCCAGGTATTGAGGTCCTTGGACCAGGCCACGCCGGTCTGTTCGCGCCAGCGCCGGGGCGCGTCGTTCTTGGCGTTGTAGAAGACGTAATACCTGCCGGCGTGCTCGAGCAGGCAGGGCTTGTACAGCCCGCCGCGCTCCCAATCCGCGCCGTCCTGGGGCCGCAGGCAGGGTTCATCGAGCGTCCAGTGGAACAGGTCGGCGCTCCAGCACAGGCCGATCACGGCCGGCCCTTGCTCGTAGCCGGAATTGGGATAGGCATGATACACGCCCAAGTAACGTCCCCTGACTTTCTTGATCCGCCCGGCGGAGCGGACGTGGTTCTCACGGACAATCCAGTTAAGAGCGATGTTGTACCTGGCAACTGGCGAGTTGGGATCCCGCCGCAGAATGCAGCCCTCCTTGCGCCACCTCACCAGGTCCGCCGAGGACGCCAGCCCCGTTTGGTAGCCCACTCCGTCGTAGCCCACATATGTCATGTAGAAACGGTCAGAGTGGCGGAAGACGAACGGGCAATCCACGCTCCAGCTATCGAATTCGCTCGCGCTCTCGGAAGCGGACAGCACCAAGCGGCCATACTTGAACGAAGTGCGCAAATCGCCGGGCGTGCAGGCGGGAAGCACGGCGGGATAAGCGCTCCAGGGCAGGCTCGCCAACAGCTCTCGTCTGGTCCAGTCCAACATCGGTTCAACGCTCTCTCCACGTGCCGCGCTTCCCTGCGCCCAGGCTGTTGCCCGCCGTGGCAATATTGATTGTACGCCATGCCTTTTCTCCGTCGGCTCCCAGCCATCGCGCTCCTGGTTGTTGCGGTGGAAGCCGCGACACTAACTCCGTCGAGCCTTCGCTGCGAGTATCTCGTGGACCCCATGGGAATCCAAGCCGAGCGCCCGCGGCTCAGTTGGACGCTGAGTTCCACTGCACGCGGCGAGTGGCAGTCCGCGTTTCAGATCCTGGTCACCTCGAGCCGCGAGAAGCTGCTGTCCGGCCAAGCCGATCTGTGGAACAGCGGGAAGGTCGGCACGCAGCAGACGGCGCAGGTGGAGTATGGGGGCCTGCCGCTGGCGTCGGGAGCGGTTGCTTTCTGGAGGGTCCGCGTCTGGGACCGGCACGGGCGGCCCTCGGCCTGGAGCCCGCCGGCGCAGTGGTCCATGGGTCTGCGCAGTGAAGCCGACTGGCAGGCTCACTGGATCGGCTGGAAGCCTCAACAGGGAGCACGCGATCCGCTGCCCATCTTCCGGAAAGAGTTCCGGGTGGAGCGCAAGCTCAAGCGCGCCACCGTACATGTCTGCGGCTTAGGTTTCTTTGAGCTTCGACTGAGCGGCCGAAAGGTGGGCGAGAATGTCCTCGACCCCGGATGGACCAATTACCGGAAGACGGCTCTGTACGTGACCCACGACGTGACGGGTTCCGTCAGGCCCGGCGACAACGCCATCGGCGTGATGCTCGGCAACGGCATGTACAACGTGCCCGGCGGACGCTACGTCAAGTTCAAGGGCTCCTTCGGCCCTCCGAAGCTAATTCTCCGGCTTCGTCTGGAGTTCGCGGACGGCTCGTCGCAACTGGTAGTCAGCGATTCCTCCTGGAAGGCGGCGCCCGGTCCGATCGTTTTCTCCTGCATTTACGGTGGCGGAGATTACGATGCCCGTCGGGAGCAGCCAGGCTGGGACATCCCCGGCTTCGGGGATTCCTCCTGGGAACCGGCGCTCGTGATGGAGGGGCCAGGCGGACGGCTGGCCGCACAATCAGCCCCGCCGATCAAGGTGATGCGAACGTTTCAGCCAGTCCGCATCACTGCCCCTCGCCACAGCCTTCGCGTGTTCGACCTCGGACAGAACTTTTCCGGCTGGCCCGTGCTCAACGTTCGCGGCGCGGCCGGTTCCAGCGTCAAGATGACTCCGGGGGAACTGCTGGATCAACAGGGACTCGTCACCCAGAGGAGTTCCGGCGGGCCTTCCTTCTTCACTTACACTTTGAAGGGGGTCGGGACTGAAAGCTGGCGGGCCCGGTTCTCCTACTACGGCTTCCGGTACGTCCAGGTGGAAACCCAAGCGTCTCCGGATGGCAGGGAACCGGAGGTCCTCGGCCTCGCCGGAGAGTTCGTGCACTCATCGGCGGCGGTGGCCGGGCAGTTCACATCCTCGAACCGGCTGCTCAACCGCATTCACGACCTGATCCAGTTCGCCATTCGCAGCAACCTGCAAAGCGTCCTGACCGACTGCCCGCACCGGGAGAAACTCGGCTGGCTGGAAGTGCCCCATCTCCTTGGGCCGGCCATTCTGTTCGGCTATGACGCGCCTGCCCTGTACACAAAGATCGTCGCGGACATGAGCGAGGCCCAGACCGCCGAGGGCCTCGTACCCAATATCGCGCCGGAGTACACGATCTTCCAAGGCCAAGGGGCGGTGTTCCGCGACTCGCCGGAATGGGGCAGCGCGGCGGTGATCGTTCCCTGGCTGTTGCACCAGTGGTACGGCGACACCCACGTGTTGCGCGAGCGCTACTCCATGATGAAGCGCTACGTGGATTACCTTTCCTCGCGCGCGAGCGGCAATATCGTCTCTCACGGATTGGGAGACTGGTACGACCTCGGCCCTGGCCGCCCCGGCCTCGCCCAGCTCACCCCGGCGGGAGTGACTGCAACCGCAATCTACTATCAGGACCTGCGGATCCTGGCCGACACCGCAGGGCTGCTGGGAGAAAGGGAGGACGCCTCGAGATACCGCCTGCTTTCGGAAGCCGTCCGCCAGAGCTTTGACGCGCGTTTCTGCGACAAGACCGCGGGCCAGTACGGCGGTGGCAGCCAAACCGCCAACGCCATGGCTCTGGTGACCGGCCTGGCGCCGCCCGCGTTACGCTCCGCGGTCCTGAGCAATCTCGTCGCCGACATCCGTCGGCGCAGCAATCACACCAGCGCCGGCGACGCCGGCCATCGTTACGTCATCCGCGCGCTCACCGACGCCCTCCGTTCGGATGTCCTCTGCGACATGGCCACGCGCACGGACGCGCCCAGCTACGGATACCAGTTGCAGCAGGGCGCCACCAGCCTCACCGAAGCCTGGGACGCCGATCCCCGCTCTTCCCAGAACCACTGTAATGCCCCG
>CAVRZY010000156.1:0-12769 GCA_963725415.1 uncultured Acidobacteriota bacterium
AGATCCTTCCGCCGCTCTCCGCTCGCACCGCTGTTCACTTGCTGCTCCATCTCCGGTGCCCGCCGCTGGCGCCGTGCCCCCCTATTCCCCTTGCCGGCTTCATCAACCCGCCGGGAGCGCCGGAACCCAGGTCCTACAAGCGAAAACCGCCTTTGCAGGCCCCTTCACTGGCCCTCCAGCACAAAACTCCATTCCGGCCTTGCGGTTATCGCGCCACCATAGACCGCCTTGCGAAATCGCTGCGCGCGTCCCTATGATCCTTGACCGGCCTCCCCCCGCGTCTTACAATGAAGGCTACTCTCTGGCATTACCCGGAGGCGTTCTAAATGGCGAAGATCCCGGTCGAGACCCTGGCGGAAGACATGTTTCAGATGGTGGCCGAGTACCAGGGCAAGAAGAACCTCAAGGCGGGTGACCTGACCAAGGCCATGATCGCCAAGCACGGGGAGGAGGCTTGCAACAAGGATGATTGCAGACAGGCCATCCGCATCCTGATGGACTCCGGCCGCTGCGTTTACAGTTACCTGGGCGGCTCCTACATTCAGCTCCCTCCCAAAGAAGGCGCCGAGCCGGGCGCCTGAATCTCGCCCCGAGCCGGGTTGTGACCGGACCGCATTCCCTGCCCCGCCTGGTGGTTGCCGGCCTTTCCGGCGACTCGGGCAAGACCTTGGTTTCCCTGGCTCTGCTGCTGCTGGCTAGGGCTGCTGGCTTGCCCGTCCGGGCTTTCAAAAAGGGGCCGGATTATATCGACGCTGCCTGGCTCACCTGGGCCTCCGGCCATCCCGCCAGGAACCTGGACACTTTTCTGATGGGCTTCCAGCGGGCCGTCTCCTCTTTCGGGCGCCACGCCTTGCCCGCTGGGCTTAACCTGATTGAGGGCAACCGCGGCCTCTACGATGGCGCCGACCCCCAGGGCACGCATAGCACCGCGGAGCTGGCCAAGGCCCTCTGCGCGCCAGTCCTGTTGGTCCTCAACGCCAGAAAGGTCACCCGCACCGTCGCTGCTTCCGTGCTGGGGTGCCAGAGACTGGATCCTGGCGTCCAGATCGTCGGCGTAATCCTGAACCAGGTGGCCGGGCGGCGGCACGAGCAGGTGCTCCGCGAGGCCATCGAGACTGTGTGCGGTATCCCCGTGCTGGGTGTCCTTCCGAGGGCCTCCAGCGACGAGTTGCTCCCCGGCCGGCATCTCGGCTTGGTTACCCCGCAAGAGCATCCGCGCCTCGAAGAACTGACACACAGCCTCATGGACCTGGTGAAGGGTCGCCTCGACCTGGACGGACTCTTGACCCTGGCCCGCCAGGCCCCCGCCTTGAACGTTCCCGTCGAAGGCTCCCCAGAGCTACCCGACGGCCAAGGTCTCAGGATCGGCTACCTCAAGGACTCGGCCTTCACCTTCTACTACCCGGAAAACCTCGAGGCGATCGAGGCTGCCGGCGCCGCGCTCGTTCCTGTTTCCGCCCTCTCGGCCATCGCCCTGCCGGCGGATCTCGACGCCCTCTACATCGGAGGTGGTTTCCCCGAAACGCACGGCCCCGCTCTCTCGGCCAATCGGCCTTTCCTGGAGGCTATCCGGGCCGCCGCCGCCGGAGGCCTCCCCATCTACGCCGAGTGCGGCGGGCTGATGCTACTGTCTCGGGCCATGCTCTGGCAGGGACAGCGCTACCCCATGGCCGGCGTGCTCCCCTTCCAGGTCGAACTCTGCCCGACCCCACAGGGCCACGGCTACACCCTGCTCTCCGTAGACAGGGAAAACCCTTTCTTCCCGACAGGCCTAGCCCTTCGAGGCCATGAATTCCACTACTCCAGGATCCTGTTGGAAGGCGACCCCCTGCCTACCGCCTGCGCCGTCCAGCGCGGCGCCGGCTGTTACCACGGCCGCGATGGCGTGGTTCTGGGAAATGTCTGGGCTGGCTACACCCACTTGCACGCTTTGGCCACCCCCGAGTGGGCCGCGGGCTTCCTGGGGGCGGCAAGGCGCTTCAACCAACAGCGCTGCCGCACTTCTCCTTAAAATATGTTTGGTGGGCGATGACAAACGGGTCTGGCTCGTTCTATATTGGGAGAATCGTATCGTGAAATATTGTTATGGTCTAATTCAACAACGCTGCCATAGGAGGCCCTAGATGAGCAAGTTGGTGCTCCCTCACGGGAGTCCGGATCTGAAACCCCTGCTGCTGGACGGTCAGGCCAGGCAGGAGGAGATCAAAAAGGCGGAAGGTCTCAAGAAAATCCCCATGACCAGCCGCGAAACCAGCGACCTGATCATGATGGGAATCGGCGCCTTCACCCCCTTGGACGGGTTTATGGGCAGGGCGGACTGGCAAGGCTGTTGCGACACCTACCGCCTGCCTTCCAAGAACGGCCTGTTCTGGCCCATCCCCATTACGCTGTCCGCCGAGGAGGCCCTCGCCGGCTCCATCCGTGTCGGCGAAGAGGTAGCGCTCTGGGATAGCGAAACCCAGGCCATCATGGGCACCATGAAGGTCACGGAAAAGTACACCATCGACAAGGAGCACGAGTGCAAGCAGGTGTTCCGCACCACCGACCCGGCCCACCCCGGCGTCCAGAAGGTCCTCGAGCAGGGACCCATCAACCTGGCCGGTCCCGTCACAGTGCTCTCCGAGTCCTACTACCCGGAGATGTTCGCGGGCATCTACCAGCGCCCCGCCGAAGCCCGCAAGGTCTTTGAAGAGCGCGGCTGGAGCACGGTGGCGGCGCTCCAGCTACGCAACCCCATGCACGGTTCCCATGCTTACCTGGCCTGGGTGGCCATCGAGGTCTGCGACGGCGTCTACATTCACCAGCTCGTCGGCAAGCTCAAGGCTGGCGACATCCCGGCCGAGGTTCGCGTCAAGGCCATCGATGCGCTGGTCAGCAAGTACTTCCGCAAGGATCGCGTGGTCCAGGGCGGCTACCCTATGGAAATGCGCTATGCCGGGCCGCGCGAGGCGCTCCTGCACGCGGTTTTCCGCCAGAACTACGGCTGCTCCCATCTGATCGTCGGACGCGACCATGCCGGCGTGGGCGACTACTACGGCCCCTTCGACGCGCAGAAGATCTTCAACGATATTCCATCCGACGCCCTGCTCCTCCGCCCCCTGTGCATGGATTGGACCTTCTACTGCTACGAATGCGGCTCGATGGCTTCCATGAAAACCTGCCCCCACGAAAGCAAGGCCGTCATCGACGAGAACGGTGCCTACAAGGGTGGCGCCAGGCTTCTCCTGTCCGGCACCATGCTCAGAAAGCTCATGAGCGAGGGCAAGCCGGTCCCCTCGGAGTTCTCCAAGCCCGAGGTCATCGCCGTTCTCAAGGAGTATTACGACAGCCTGGAGCAGAAAGTCGAAGTCAAACTCCACGGTTTCGCCACCGGCGACGCCAAGAGCTAATTCGGGGACAGGCTACACAACCCCCAAATAGCTCGCCAGTTTCGGGGTTGTGTAGCCTGTCCCCAAAATGTATGGTCCCACTAGCCACTGAAAAGAAGGTGAACAAGACGCTGGTCAGGCTTCAACGGGGCGACCTGACCGCTCTGAAGGTGGATGCCTTTGTCTTCTATGCGCGGGAGAACCTCCAGCTCGGCGCCGGCTTCGGCACCGCCATCCAGGTGCGCGGCGGCGACGCGGTTAAGAAGGAACTCGAGAAGATCGGCAGCCTCCAAATGGGCGAGGCCGCTGTCACCACCGCCGGAAACATGCAGGCCCGCTTCATCATTCACGCCTGCGGCCCCAAATTCCAGGAGCCTGACGCCGAACGCAAACTCCGCCGGTGTGTGCTCGCCGCGCTCAAGCTGGCCGATGAGCAGGGGCTGAAATCCCTCGCTTTCCCGCCCCTGGGCGCCGGTTTCTACGGCGTCCCTCTGGAGGTCTGTTCGACCCTGATGCTGGAGGTCATCAAGGGTTTCCTCCAGGCGAACACCTCCGTGGAGGAGATCGTCATCTGCGTGATCGACAAGCGCGAGTTCAATGCCTTCAAAGACAAACTCGAGAAACTCTAAACCCAGAGGGAGACCGAATGCACGAAACCAGTCCCCTGTTGCAGTTTGCTGAGGACAACCTCCAGATCGCAGCGCTTTTGTTCATGGCGGCGGTCTACGCGCTGAAGATCCGCTGGATGCTGAAGTTTCCGGCCTCCCGGGACCACCAGCCCAGCACCGCCGGCCCGCACACCAGCGCTCAGAAGGGCGCCCGCTACTCGCTGTTCAACATCGCCATGCCTTGGGCCATGGCCAGCACCCGCCGGCACCCCTTTCTCTACGCGCAGTTCGTGGTCTTCCACCTCGCGGTGGCGGCCTCCATTGCCATGTCCTTCCTCATCCCTTACGGGCCACAATTGATTGCCAGCCCGCTGGCGGTGAGGGCGCTTCAAGTGACCTTCGCCGCCGCCGCGCTGGTCGGCCTGGTGCGCTTGATCCGCAGAATATCCGATCCCTACATGCGTGCCATCAGCACGCCGGACGATTACTTCTCGCTGTCGCTGCTGATCCTCTGGCTGGGTTTCAGTTTCCTGGCTGCCCCCAACAATCCCCACACCAGCGAGCTGCCACTGCTGCTCTACTTCTTCCTGACGGCCTTCTTCCTCGTCTACGTGCCATTCAGCAAGATTTCGCATTACCTTTACTACCCGTTCGCCCGCTGGTACCTGGGAAGGACGCTTGGATACAGGGGGGCCTATCCCATCCGAAGAGGGGCCTGAGAACGCCGTGCCACAGACTAGATCCTACAAGGCGCAGAAAGTCATCGAAGGGATGCGGCAGAAGGTCAACCGCCAGATGATGCTGTCGCTGTCGGCCTGCGTCCACTGCGGCATGTGCACCGATCAGTGTCACTACGTGCTCACCAACCCGGGCGACCTCACCTATGCCCCGGCCTACAAGGCGGACAGAATCCGCAAGCTCTTCAAGGCGCACGTTGACTGGACCGGCCGGGTCTTTCCCTGGTGGGTGGGCGCCCGAAGCCTTTACACCGACCAGGAACTGGAAGAACTCAAGGACATGGTGTTCGGCAAGTGCACCAACTGCCGCCGCTGCTCGTTCAATTGCCCGATGGGCGTGGACATGGCCACCTTCAACCGCATGGCGCGCGGCCTGCTGGTCTCGCGTCGGCGTCATGCCCGAGGGCGTCGCCGTGGTCGCCAAGGACCAGTGGGAGATCGGCAACCAGATGGGCGTCCTCAAGGAGGATTACCTGGAGACGCTGGCAGTGGATGGAGGAGGAGCTGCAAAGCGAATACGACGATCCCAGCATCAAGATCCCCATCGACAAGATGGACTGCGAGATCGTTTACACCATCAACCCCCGCGAGGTTAAGTACGATCCGCGCACCATCGCCGAAGCCGCCGCCATCTTCCACTTCGCCGGCGAGAACTGGACCATGCCCAGCGAGGGCTGGGACATGACCAACTTCGGGCTGTTCAACGGCGACGACGAGCTCGGCGGCGCCGTGGCCCGCCGCGTCTACGATGCCGTCGAGGAGCTGCGCGGGAAGAAGCTGGTCGATCTCCGAGTGCGGCCACGGATACCGCTCCACCCGCTGCGAAGGGCCCGAACTGGGGCCAGCTGCGACATCGCCCTTCGAGATGGAAAGCTCGGTCATCACCATGCTGCGCTACATCAAGGACGGCCGGATCAAGGTCGACAAGACCAGGAACACCGAGCCGGTCACCTTCCACGACTCCTGCAACAACGCCCGAAGCTGCGGCATGTTCGAGGAGCCGCGCGAACTGCTCGACCTGGTGTGCACCGAGTTCCGCGAGATGTACCCTAACCGCGCCGAGAACTACTGCTGCACCGGCGGCGGCGGCGCCATGTCCATGTCCGAGTACACGCCCCAGCGGCTGCAGTCCGCCAAGGTCAAGGCCGAGCAGCTCAAAGCCACCGGCGCCAAGATCGTGGCCACCTCCTGCCACAACTGCGTGGACGGCCTGTTCGACCTGATCCGCCACTACAAGCTGGACATGCAAGTCAAGCAACTGGTCAACCTGGTGGCCAATGCCATGGTGGTGCCGGTGAAGCCTCCGCGCGCCCTGAAGCCGCTGGCGGGATACAAGATCCTGGTCATCGACGACGAGCCTGACGTGCGCGTCTACCTGCGCATGATCTTCAAGGACCAGGGCGCCGAGGTCATCGAGGCGCCCGACGCCAACCAGGGCATCCGCGCCATCAAGGCCGAGAACCCGGACCTGGTCACCCTGGACCTGATCCTGCCCAAGATGACCGGCGAGAAACTGTACTGGGAGCTGAAGAAGGACGCGCGCTTCGCCCGGCTGCCCGTAGTGGTCGTCTCCGGTTATATCGGCGTGGACGCCCCCCGCATCGACTTCCAGCGCTTCATTCAGGAGAAGAGCTTGCCCCAGCCGGAGGCCATCCTGGAGAAGCCCATCAATCCGGAGCGGGTCCTGGAAACGGTCCGGACGGTGCTGGAGAATAGGAAGAACGGGCGCTGAAGGCGGCGCCCGCGGAAAGGAGACCGGATGGCGGAATCACCCAGGGTAGAATCCGTTGCGGCGGTCCTGGACCTGCGCGCCCTCACCGGCGGCCGCCTGCTCGACGATGTGCCTTGCTACATCTCCATCCAGGACCGCCAGTTCCGCATCCTGGAGGCCAACCGCAAGCTGAAGGAGGACTTCGGGGAGCACCTCTCCGAGCACTGCTACACCGTCTTCAAAGGCCGCCTCGAGCGCTTGCCCGGAGTGCCCCGTGGCGCGCACCTTCCAGGACGACCAGGAACATACCAGCAGCGAGACCATCTTCGATCGCTCCGGGTTGCCGCACGCCGTGATCGTCAAGACCAGCCCGCTGCACGGTCCTTCCGGGGAGATCGTGGCGGTCATGGAGCTGTTCGCCGACATCACCGTGCAGAAGGAGCTCGAGAACCGGCTGCACGACAGCCTGACCCGCTTCCACAACCTCTTCGACGTGGTCCCCTGCTACGTCTCGGTCCACGACCGGGACTTTCGCATCGTGGAGGCCAACCAGCGCTTCAAGGAGAGCTTCAGCCGCCGGCTGGGCGGATACTGCTACGAGATCTATAAGCGCCGCACAGAGCCCTGCACGCCCTGCCCGGTGGCCGACGCCTTCGCCGACGGCCGCTCGCACAGTGACGAACAGGTGGTCATCGACAGCGCCGGGCGCCAGTTGCACGTGGTGGTCTACACCGCCCCGGTCCGCGACCCCCGCGGCCGCATCACCGACGTCATGCAGGTGGCCGCCGACATCACCGAGATGCGCAGCCTCCAGGACCAGCTCGCCAGCCTGGGCCGGCTGGTGGGCGGCATTGCCCACAGCATCAAGAACGTGCTGGAAGGGCTGCGCGGCGGCGTCTACGTGGCCAACCTCGGCTTCCGCGACCAGAACCAGGCGGACATCCAGACCGGCTGGGGGATGATCCAGCGCAACGTGGACCGGCTCTCGGCCATGATCCTGGACATGCTCTACTGCGCCAAGGAGCGCTCCCCGCGCCCCCTGCCCGTCTGCTTGCCCGAGGTCACCCGGGCCGTGGTCCAGCTCTTCGGCCCCCGCGCCGCCGACTCCGGCGTCAAGCTGGAGGCCCAGATCGCCGACAACCTCCCCGACCTGCTCGGCGAACCCAGAGACATCCATTCGCTCATCTCCAACCTGGTGGGCAACGCCTTGGACGCCTGCTACGCCGACCAGGATGAGCGGAAGAGCCGCGCGTCATGGTGCGCGTCTTCCGCGAAGACCAGCAGGCGGTCATCGAGGTCGCCGACAACGGCACGGGCATGGATGAGGAGACCCGCGGCAAGCTCTTCACCATGTTCTTTTCGACCAAGGGCGCCTCGGGTACGGGCCTGGGGCTGGTGGTAGCCCGCAAGGTGGTCATCGAGCACAGCGGAACCATCTCCGTGGATTCCACCCCCGAGCAGGGTTCTACGTTCACCGTCAAGCTGCCGCTGGGAGGACCCCCATGACTACGGAAGCAGGCCCGATGAAGAAGATCCTGGTCGTGGACGACGAGCCGGACGTGTGCCTGTACCTGAGCCGGCTGCTTCAGGAGAACGGCTACGCGGCTGCCAGCGCCGCCGACGGCCTGGAGGCCATGCAAGCGGTCGAGCGCGACAAGCCCGACCTGATCACGCTGGACCTGTCCATGCCCAACAAGTCCGGCGTCCGCTTCTACCGCGAGATCAAAGCCCGGGCCGATCTGAAGGACATCCCCGTGGTGTTCGTCACGGGCGTGACTCGGCCCGGCGGCTCCTCAGCCGACACCGCGCGCTTCTACAGCACCCGCAGCCAGGTGCCCCCGCCCGACGGCTTCATCGCCAAGCCCATTGATCCCCATGAGGTACTGGATACGGTAGGCAGGCTGCTGCATCGTTCTGGTTGATTCGCGCGAGGATTATGCCGGTGACCGCAATCATTTACGCCACTCTGTATGCCGCCGCATTGGTCTTCCTGGCCGGGTGCGTGGCTCGGGCTGTGCGCTACGCCCGAGCGCCGCTGCACCTGCGCTGGGAAGTCTACCCGGTTCCGCACGAGGCGCCCGAGCGCGCGCGCCACGGCGGCTCTTACTTCGAGGAAACCGACTGGTGGACCCGCCCCGCCCAGTCCAATCTACTGGGCGAGCTGAAGGCCATGGTTCCCGAGATGCTCTTCCTGAAGGGCCTCTGGGAGTTCAACCGCCAACTGTGGTACCGCTCCTTCGCGTTTCACCTCGGCCTGTATCTGTTGATCGCAACCGCGGCCCTGCTGGTTCTGGGCGCGCTGTTGCTGGCGGCGGCGCCGGGGCTGATCTTCGGAACTGCCGGACGACTGCTGCACTACGTCTACCTGGCCACCGGCCTGGCCGGCGCGGCGCTGGCCCTGGCGGGCGCCCTGGGCCTGCTGCATCGCCGCCTCACCGATGAAGAACTCGCCAACTGCACCACCGCCGGCGACATCTTCAACCTGCTGTTTTTCCTCGTCACCCTGGGAACGCTGGCCGCCGGGTACGCAGGTCCGCGTCCTTGCCGTTGGTCTTGACCTGCCCACGCGCCTTCCGCATCTGCTCCACCTTGTAGCAATTGGACAAGTGAACCTCCAACCCCGCCGCCACCATCTCGTCGCTCAGCCAGCCCCACCCGAACGACCCCTCCAACACCACCGGCATCCCCCTGGGCCACTGCGCCAACCGCTCGCCGCAAGGCCTCTCGATCCCGATGCTCCAGCCGCTCCCGCAACGCCACCTGTCCGTCGCCGTCCCGCATCGTCACCTGGCTGAACTCGTAGTGGACATCCAGCCCACCGCACGCTACATTGGCGTACCGATCCCGATTCTTCATGGCTGTCTCCTTCCCGTCTTCCGGGTCTTGAACCAACCTCAGAAGATAGGCTCTTGGAGGCAGCCTTTCATGGGATTACATAGGCTTGAACGTGTGGCCCAGCCGCCCCCGGCTGGGGCTACATGCCGCGACTTCCCCAAAACGTTAATGCGCCGTTGTTCTTGCGGCTCAGCTTGTTTCCTTCCGTCATGTGCTGTTATACTGATGTATGGAGCCCAGAGGCGGGCCCCGCGTGCCGGCGGCAGGCAGGCATGGGCGTGGAGGAAGGGATGGGCCTCGATATCCGTCAGATCCCTGAGCGACTGGCCGTATGATCCGGGGCAGGTGTCCGCCGCACGGATCAAGGGTGACGACGGCAAGGACAAAATCCAGCTTCGTCTGGACCTCGGCCTTCTCCAGATGGATGCCGAAGGCCATCCCGCCGGCCAGAGGCCGCACGGGCACGAGAGCCTTCTGGACTACCACGAGCACCTGCGTGACCGGCGCCGGCTGGAGACCGGCAACGACGAAGGTTTCAGCCTCGACGAACAGGCCTGCGAAATGCTCCGCAACGAAGGGACCATGTATTACCATCGCTACCTGGCGGAGTTCATTCTGGAGGATTACGAGGCCGTCGTCCGCGACACGATGAGGAACACCGCGCCTGATGGACTTCTGCGCGCACACGCCGGCGACGAGTGGACCGTCTAGCCCTGGAGCAGTACCGGCCGTACGTAATCATGATGCGCACCAGGGCCGCGGGGCTTCTGGCGATGCGGGAGAACCGCCCAAGACGGCGCTGGCGGGCATCAAGAAGGGCATTGCGGAGATCAAGGACTTCTATCGCAGCTTCGGCCAGGAGAAACTCATCGACATTGGCGGGGAGCTGCCGGTCTTGAGGCCCTCGCCAAGGAGATCCAGGAGCGGATTCCCCCCGACCCCATCGCCAAGCTGAGGAAGGAGCTTGCCGCGGCCTTGAAGGAAGAAGAGATACGAGGAAGCCGCCGGGATACGTGACCGGCTGAGGAAGCTCTCGCGGGGCGGCCAGGCGGACGGCAGGGAGTAAGAGCCCCTATCGTTGCGGTCGGGTTCCGCGGCATCCAGAAGGGAAGACAATCCGGGTTGTTGGCCCGCCGCGTATCTGCTAGAATCGTCTTGTTCGCTAGGGGCGTTCCGGCCCTGTCGGGACTGAGAAGACCCTTTGAACCTGATCAGCGGATCTCCCGGGCGGCCGGGAGGGAGCTGCGTAGGAAAGCGGACGGACGTGGACATGGCGTTCCCCGCTCCGGCCGCGTTTGTCAGCGGCCGGTTTCGTGCGCGGGCTGCCGGCCCCGGGCGGACGGGCAACAGGCATGACGCAATACCAACAGGCCCTGGCCGGGCGGATCACGCCCTGAGATGGCCCGGGTCGCCCAGCGCGAGTCGCTGACGCCGGAGAAGATCCGCCAGGAAGTCGCCGCCGGGCGGATGGTGATCCCGGCCAACCGGCTCCACCTGGCGGGCGACGACGGGGTCAGCTGGACCCTGCGGCATCGGCCGGGCCGCCGCCACCAAGGTCAACGCCAACATCGGCGCTCGCCCCTGGGCAGTTGCATGGACCAGGAGCTGGTCAAGCTGCAGGTGGGCCGTCAGGTACGGCGCCGACGCCGTGATGGACCTGTCCACCGGCGGCGACCTGGACGACATCCGCGGCACCTGATCGCCAACTCCGCCGTCCCGATCGGCACGGTGCCGATCTACTCGATGATCGTCGGCAAGGCCGTGGAGGACCTTACCCGCGACGACATCCTGTCGGCCATCGCCAGCCAGGCCAGGCAGGGCGTGGACTTCTTCACGATCCACGCCGGCATCCTGAGGCGGCACCTGCCGCTGGTCGGCGGGCGCAAGACTGGGGATCGTCTCCCGCGGCGGCAGCCTGCTGGCCAAGTGGATGGTCCATCACGGCCGCGAGAACCCGATGTACGAGACTGTTCGACGAGATCAGCCAGATCATGCGCGAGATGACCGAGACCCCCGGCGCCCGCGCCAGGGTGGGGCTCTCGGCCCTGACAGCTGCCGAGTATTTCCGCGACGAGGAGGGACAGGACGTCCTTTTATTCATCGATAACATCTTCCGTTTTACCCAGGCCAACTCCGAGGTCTCGGCCTTGCTGGGCAGGATGCCCTCGGCAGTCGGTTATCAGCCTACCTTGGCGACGGACCTGGGGGAACTGGAGGAACGCATCACCTCTACTACCAAGGGCTCCATCACCTCGGTGCAGGCGATCTACGTGCCGGCAGACGATCTGACGGATCCCGCGCCGGCCACGACCTTCGCCCACCTGGACGCCACCACCGTGCTCTCCCGGCAGATCGTCGAGCTGGGGATCTATCCGGCAGTGGACCCGCTCGACTCCACCTCCAAGATCCTCAACCCCCTGGTGCTGGGGGAGGAGCACTACAAGGTGGCCCGCGAGGTGCAGCGCATCTTACAGAAGTACAAGGACCTGCAGGACATCATCGCCATCCTCGGCATGGACGAGCTCTCCGAGGACGACAAGCTGATCGTGTCGCGCGCCAGAAAGATCCAGCGCTTCTTCTCCCAGCCCTTCTTCGTGGCCGAGGAGTTCACCGGCACCAAGGGAAAATATGTGAAGCTGGAGGACACCATCAAGGGGTTTAAGGAATTGGTAGAGGGCAAGCACGACGACATCCCCGAGCAGGCCTTTTACATGGTGGGTACCATCGAAGAGGCCATGGAGAAGGCGAAGAAGCTCAGGGCTGTTGAGTAGGAGCAGGAGCGATGGCGGCTAATTTCCTCTTGGAGGTGGTCACCCCTTACGGCCTGGTGCTGAGCCAGGAGGTGGAGGAGATCACCGCCCCGGGTGCAGAGGGGGAGTTCGGTGTTTTGCCCGGACACACGCCCTTTTTTACCACCTTGAAGATCGGCGAGATCATGTACCGCGCCGGCAAGAGCCCGCAGCACATCGCGGTGGCCTGGGGCTTCGTGGAGGTGCTGCACGACAAGGTCACCATCCTGGCCGAGGCAGCGGAGCTGCCCGAGGTGATAGACGTGGAGCGTGCCAAGCGGGCCAAGGAGCGCGCGGAAAAGAATCTGAAACAGCTCACCTCCGAGGACAAGGAATATTTTGTTGTCGTGGCTGCCCTGGACCGGGCCATGAACAGGCTGACGGTGGCAAGCCGTAGGCGGTAGAAAAAGTCCCGCCCTACTTTGTATAATGATGCTCCTTTAAATCTTTTAAGGACATCATGCCGCAAGGCGGCAAAATCTGAATGACGGGATGTCGCATAGCGACAAAAAAGAGGGGAGAGCATTTCCCCCTCTTCTGCTCTTGCCTCTTACCTGGCAGTTATTACTTTGCAGCCTTTTTGCGCGGCCGGATTTTTTTACCACCGTCGGCCATGGTGAACCCCAATTCGCGACGGGGAACCGGAGGACGTTATCCGCGTTTTCTCAGCCTTTGCCCTCGCATAGTGCTTCGCTACCTCGGCACCACCCTCGACGGTCTT
>CAVRZY010000157.1:0-15777 GCA_963725415.1 uncultured Acidobacteriota bacterium
CTTGCGCGCCTTGGAGGTAGCGGACAAAGATGGTGTTATTGGAATTGAAGGTGTGATCGATGCGCGCCATGTAGCTCGGCCCACGCACCTGGACCGGCGTGTTCCAGAAGTAGCCGGCGGTGTTCAGCCCGTCGCCGTAGGTGTAGGTGTTCGGCAGGGGGTACTTGGCGAAAATCTTCCCGATCACCGGGTCGGCGCCGATGCGGCGCGGGTCGTTGGCGAACATGTTGTAGCTGGCCACGCAATTCGTGTCGCCGGCCCCGGCGCAGTTGCGCACTCCCGGCGCCAGCGCCCCGGTGGCGGGATCCACCAGCAGCGGCGAATTCTTGGTGATCCTTTGGCCGCTCAGCAGGAATGGAGTCTTCGGGTCGGCGACGAAATACCGATATGTACCCGACAGGGCTGTCGGCGTATAGAGCAGCGGCACGCTGCCGAACGCCTGATCGATCGGTTGCGCGTAGTTGATTTTCTGCCCCGACCAATTCACGAAGAAGAACGTCTTGTTCTGCCTGATCGGCCCGCCCACTTCGAAGCCGTACTGGTTCAGCTTGATGGGCGGTTTCTGGATCCCCATGGCATTGGCAAAGAATTCGTTGGAGTTCAGTTTTTCGTTGCGAAGGAATTCGAACAATGCGCCGCGTAGCGCATTGGTGCCGGTGCGGGTGGCCACGGAGATCGACGCCCCGCTGTTGCGCCCTTCCTCGGCGGTGGCGTTGTTGGTGGTCACCTTGTATTCCTGGACGTTGTCCGGGTTGAGCCGGTAGAGGTTCTTCAGCGGAGCGGGGACGGTGGATTCGTTGGCTTCAATGCCGTCGATGGTGACGTTGAAGGAGCGGTCGCGCGACCCGTTGACGTGGATGCCGGACCCGGCGGCGGCATTTGACCGCTGCACCACACCCGGCTCCAGAATGATCAGGTTAAGGGGGTTACGCCCGTTCAGCGGCAGCTCCACTACCGCCTTCTGCTCGACGACGTTGCCGATGGTCGCGTTGCTGGTCTGCAATTGCTCGGCGCGGCTCTCTATCGAAATCACCTCACTCAGCGCCCCAAGCTCCAGCGCTATGTCCACGGTCAGGGGCGTATCGACCACCAGGCGGTTACCCGTCTTCCTGCTGGTCTTGAAGCCCTGCATGTCCACCGTGATGCTGTAAAGCCCGACCGGCAGGGACGGAAAGGCGTACACGCCGGCCCCGGTCGTTGTTTGCTTGTAGGTGATTCCGGTCGCTTCGTTCACCGCGGTCACGTTTGCCCCGGCAACGACCGCACCGCTACTGTCGTGTACCGTCCCGTTGATCGTCGCCGTGCCCACCTGACCGAACAGCGGGGCGACCGGTAAAACCAAGCCCAAGAGCAAGATCGCTATGATTCGCTCACGATTCACGGCTGAACTCCTTTCGCTGATGAACCGGGATTTCCATTTGGCCCCCCCGGCCCTCAGATAGTGTACACCCAGTTGACCTCCTTCGGTCCCCTGGGCCGGAGTCTTTCCCTTCGGACGTGTGGTGCGCAAGAATCCATCCGCGCCGCAAGTTGTTGATTCCAAACGAGGTTTAACGTGAGGCGCTGAAGGGTTGTGCTTTGTCTTTTGATCTTGCGGCCCTGGGTGTCGGCAGCAGTGCCGATACCGCAGGCCGCGGGCCTGCGCCACCAGAGGGATCGGGGCATTTTCCCCGCGACCGCCTAAGTCCCGATCCGCATCAGGAGTTCGGAGACTCACCTCGGCGTTTCCGTTGGCTTTTCCACGCGGCTCAAGAGCCGGCATGAGTGCTCGACCCAGAGGGTACCCTGGCAGCGTGCTGTCTCCCAATTGCGCGAGCCTCAGTAAGCGCTTTGCCCACGGCGGCTAACTGTCGCAGGAACGGATCTGCAATCAAGCCGTCCGGCTGGATCGGCACGTCCCAGGTGACCGCGGCGCCGCTCTGCACCAGGTTGCGCGTCCAATCGATAACTTGCTCGTCGGAGAATCGCGGCGCGCCCCTGCCCCAGGTCTCGCCAAGAAAGCTCAGCATGTGCGGGTAGGCGCCATCGACTCTCCCGTTTGCGAATCGCGATCCCTTCAAGGTCACGCGCTCGGGCTCGTTGGCTTCGCCGGCGGTATAATCCTCGTGCTCACTGATGGAGATGAGCGAGTAGATCACGCCGTGGTTAAAGGCCACGATGCTATCCGGGTTTCCCGCGCGGGCTGCCGCGGCCAAGCTGGCGAAATTGGGGGCCTGCGGCGAGCGGTACATCGCATTGGGCCAGTAACAGCCGTCCAGCCACCAGCCCGAGACCTTTCTTTCCCAGCGCAGCGACCATTCCCGAATGACCTGCTCCCACTTGGCCTTGAACTCACGGTTCGGATAGGGACCTCGCTTCCATTCCAGGGCCTGCACCGCCACCGCGTCCCCCGCCGGAGCGCCCGAAGGCAGGTAGACCATGAGCCTGATCTTCAGCGGGTGGAGCGCCTCGTACAGGTCGGCGATCAGGTCTCTGCGCGAGCACCTGCTGGGCTGGATTCCCACGTAGCGGTCATAGACGGAATTGGGTGACACGTAAAATCCGGAATTCTGTCCGATGGTGATCAGATAGTAGCCCGCTCCGACGGCGGCCAGTTGCTTCGCCAGACCTGCCACGTTGAAGTTGTCAACCAGCCGGTTCCATTCCTCGACGTCCTTGTGCGCCGAAGGAACGATCCACTCCGCCAGAAAGTGCGTCATCACTCCCCAGCGCGCTTCTCTCATCCACCCAGTGCGGTCCTGGGCGCGGGCCCAGGGCGCCACGCCTGCACACAGACCCAGTGCGACAAACGCCAGCGGGAATTTGCGATTCAGCCGGATCATTGCTTTCTTCCGGTCGATTGGCGGCTGAGCAGCCTTGGTGCGAACGTCTGCACGGGCGGTTGCGCGTGTTCCGGATCGGCGATGGAGGCCATCAGGAGCCTGGCGGCGATGCGCCCCAGCTCGATGCGAGGCCAGTCCACGGTCGTCAGAAACGGGTTCGGATGGTGCGCGCCCTCGATGTTTCCAGCCCCCACGATCGAGATGTCCTCGGGAATCGCCCGGCCGGCTTCGCGGCACGCATACACCGCGCCGATGGCCATGGGATCGTTGGCGGCAAACACCGCGGTCGGCGGCAGGCCGAACTGGAGCAGCTTATTCATCGCGTCGCGTCCGCTCTCAATGTCGAAGTGGCCGCGGACGATGTGCTCCTCGCTTGCGGCGATCCCGTGCTTGCGCAGGGTCTCCAGATACCCGCGATAGCGCAAGGATGCCGGACTCAGCCGCGGACCCCGGATGTGCGCGATGCGCCGGTGCCCCAGCTCGATCAGGTGCTCGGTGGCCAGCCGCCCCACCCCCAGGTCGTCTACCCGCACCGCCGGGAAGTCCCGGCCGGGGAAGAAGCGGTCCACCAGCACGAACGGGATCCCGCTCTCCTTCAGCCGGACGAACACCTGCGGCGATCGCTCGGGCTGTTCGGAGGCCACGATCAGCCCCTCCACCCGGCTGCCCACCAGGGTCTCGATCTCGCTCTGCTCCTTCTGCGGGTCCATGCCCGAATGGCACAGCAGCAGGTCGTAGCCGGCTTTCTCGACTACCTCTTCGATACCCCGCGTGATCTCGGCAAAGTAGGAATGGGCGATATCGGGAATGACCACGCCCACGATTGAGGATCTCCGCGTCACCAGGCTGCGCGCCCAGCGATTGGGCCGGTAGCCAAGCTGTGCTGCGCAGCGCACCACCTTCTGCCGGGTCTTCTCGCTGACCTCCGCGCTCCCCCTCAGCGCCCGCGATACCGTCATCGCCGAAACCCCGAGCTTCCGCCCAATATCGACTATGGTGGCCGCGTTCTTCCCCCGATTCGCCATGGTTCTGACCATCGCCACACTGGAGGTGACGAAACATTATGTCAAACCTTAACGTTATCCTCAACGGCATGCCAAGCTCTTCCGGAAATGGCCGCCACCGCACCGCGCGGAAATTGATTTTCGCTTCCCTGTCTGGTACTTTCAGAAGCTGAACGGGAGCGGTTATGAAGCTCTTCACCTCCAGGCTGCTCACAGGTTGGATTGCGACCGCATTTCTGGCTTTTGCCCAAACGCCTTCCTATTACATTGTCAGCACCATGGCCGGGGCCGGCAAATACGCCTATCCCGGCGACGGGCGCAGCGCCGCCTCGGTTCCCCTGTTCGAGCCCGAAAGGGTGGCCTTCGATCGCGCCGGGAACCTGTACTTCACGGAAAGCTACTACTGCCGCGTCTTCCGGATTTCCACCAGCGGAATCCTCACCACCGTGGCTGGGACCGGGGAATGCACCTCCAGCGGGGACGGGGGACCGGCCACCTCTGCGGGCCTCTCCGATGCCGCGGGCATCGCCCTGGACGCCGCGGGCAACATCTATGTGGGCGATAGGTACCGCCTCCGAAGGATCTCGGCGGACCGGACCATCCGCACCATCGCGGGAACAGGGGTACTGGGCTATTCCGGCGATGGGGGACTGGCCACCTCCGCCCAGATAGGCACCCCGGGGGCCATTACCGTTGATGCCTCCAACACCGTCTATTTCTCCGACCCCGACAACCACGTCGTGTGGCGAATCAGCCCGTTCGGAGCCATCACGAGGGTGGCTGGAACGGGCTCGCCCGGCTTTTCCAACGAGGGCGGGCCGGCGCGCTCGGCCAGTCTCAACGACCCTTCGGGCCTGGCGGTAGATGCCGACGGCAACCTGTACATTGCCGACTTTGGAAACAACCGTGTCCGCCGGGTCAGCCCGGACGGAGTGATCACCACCATCGCCGGCACGGGGCAACCCGGCTACACCGGCGACAGCCGCCCCGCCGTCGAGGCCCAATTGTTCGGACCCAATGGCCTTGCTCTGGACGGTTCGGGCAATCTGTTTATCGCGGAGACCACCCTGGGTGTCATCCGGCGGGTCGCCAGCAACGGGCTCATTTACACGGTAGCCCGAGTACCGGCAATCGACATCGCTTCCAGCCCGGCCGGCGATTTTGCGGTCGTCGAGAATGTCGGCCGTGTCGTACACCGCATGCGGGCCGACGGCTATCTCAGCGTGATGGCCGGATTCATCTCCACTACGGCCATCGGCGATAACGGCCCGGCCAGCTCGGCGGTCCTGCTGGCGCCATTCGGAATCGGGGTGGATCCCAAGGGCAGCCTGTTCGTCGCGGACTTTAGCGACCAGCGGGTGCGCCGGATCAATCCTGACGGCATGATCGCCACCATCGCCGGCAACGGGATCTCGAACAACACCGGAGACGGCAGTTTGGCGGTTAATGCGCAGCTCAACCAGCCCAATCCGCTGGCCGTCGATTCTTCGGGTAATGTCCTGGTGGCCTGCAACACCCGCATCCGCCGCATCGACATCAGCGGTATAATCGCCACCGTGGTTGGGACCGGCGATGTGGGCTACGCCGGGGACAACGGCCCTGCCACGAACGCCCGGATTTATTTTCCAAGAGGCCTGGCCTTCGACAGCGCCGGCAATCTCTACATCGCCGACACACGCAATCACCGCGTGCGCCGCGTCACACGCGACGGGGTAATCACCACCATCGCCGGGAACGGCCAACAGGGCTACTTCGGGAATGGAGTCCCCGCCACCACGGCACAGCTCAATAATCCCATGGGCGTAGCCGTGGATGCTTCAGGCAATGTCTATATCGCGGATTCGGATAACCACCGGGTGCGCAAGTTGTCAACCGCAGGGATCATCACCGATTTCGCCGGCGACGGCCAGCCGGACAATACGGGGGACGGTGGCCCGGCCGTACGGGCCCGGCTCTTGTTTCCCCGCAGCGTGGCCGTGGACCCCGCGGGGAACGTGCTCATCACCTCGGACACGCTGGTGCGGCGCGTCTCACAAAGCGGTGTCATCACCACCATAGCCGGTAGCGGGGTCCGAGAGTACAGCGGGGATGGCGACCTCGCCACCCGGGCAGGCATGGAGCCCACTGCCCTCGCGGTTGATCGCACCGGGCGGATTTACGTCTCGGACACGCTCAACACGCGTATTCGCCAGCTCGATCCGGCCCAGATCTTCCCTTCGGGGGTCCTGCACGGCGCCACGTTTCAAGCCGGTCCGGTGGCCCCTGGCGAGATCGCCACCTTTTTTGGGGCCGATCTGGGACCGGCTGAACTGGCTCGCGGCTCGTTCGACCCCGGCGGCGTCCTCGCCAAAGCCGTCGCTGAGGTGCAGATCACCTTCGATGGCACTCCCGCTCCTCTGCTCTACGTCTCCGCTGCACAAGCCAGCGCCATCGTGCCCTACTCGCTGGCCGGCAGGAGCAGTACCGTGGTCCAGGTCACCTATCGTGGCAGAAAGAGCAACGCCATTACTCTGCCGGTTGCCAAATCCTCCCCAGGCATCTTCACGGCTTCGGCCTCCGGCCGGGGCCAGGGGCCATTCTGAATCAAGACGCAACCCTGAACACGGCCTCCAACCCGGCCGCGCCCGGTTCGATCATCGTGTTCTGGGCCACCGGAGAAGGACAGACCGCCCCGGCAGGGTTGGATGGCAAGCTCGCCGCCGACCTCTTCCCCAAACCCATCCTGCCGGTCTCGGTTTCCATCGGCGGCAAGGAAGCGGAAATTCTCTACGCCGCGGCGGCCCCGGGCATGGTGGCCGGAGTGATGCAGGTCAACGCACGCGTTCCTGTGAATGTGACCCCCTCAGATGCCGTGCCCATCCGCCTGAAGGTTGGCGACACCACCAGTCCGGAAGGGGTGACAGTCGCGCTTCGGTAGTCCCCACCGTGCTTCGTTGTTAACCGAAGGGGCGTGAACTCCTGCACCCGTTCTTGCCCCTCCACGTCCCCCGCCGCGCCACAGGGGAAACCTACGGTACAAATGAAGGAATGCACCGGACCCGAGCGGAACTGTGGGTGCGGCAGGAATTGTTGGGCCCCGTCGTTAGGTTGCTGTCGCCGTTGCTGTACCTGGTGGCCTTCCTCTGGCGGAGGTTGTTGTTCCGCACTTGCTTCATCGCCATCACCGGCAGCCTGGGCAAGACCACCACCAAGGAAGTGCTGGCGGCGCTTCTGGCCTCTCGCGCCAGGACGTTCAAGTCATATCGGAACCAGAACGCCGGGTTCATGGTGCCCCTGAACATCCTGCGCGTGCGGCCCTGGCACCGCTTCGCAGTGCTCGAGGTGGCCGCCGCCGAACCCCATGAGCATGCGCCGGCCGGCCCGCCTGGTGAAGCCGGATGTGGCGCTGATCCTGAGCGTCTTGCGCACCCACACCGGCGCTTTCCGGGACCTTGACCAGCACGCGGCGGAAAAGGCGCTGCTGCTGGAATCGCTCCGACCGGGCGGACTGGCGGTCTTGAATGGGGACGACCCGCGCGTAGCGAAGATGGCCGATCGCTCGCGGTTCCGGGTATGCCTGGTGGGCACATCGCCCGCATTCGACCTTTGGGCTGACGAGATTTCGAGCTGCTGGCCGGACCGGCTGCGGTTGCGGGCGCATCACGGGGAGGAAAACTGCGCCATCGAGACGCAACTGATCGGCACGCACTGGACCCCGGCGGTCCTGGCTGCTTTGGCCGCGGCACAGAGCCTGGGCGTCAGTTTGCCGGAGGCCGCGCAAGCGCTGCGTCGGGTCGAACCCTTTGCGGCCAGATTGCAGCCCGTGAAGCTTCCCAGCGGCGCCATTATGATCCGCGACGACTACAACGCTTCCATCGACACGATCGAGGTCTCGCTCCGGATTCTTGAAGAGGCCGGCGCTCAGCGCCGCGTACTGGTGATCACGGACTTCTCGGACTTCGGCAAGAATCGGAAGCAGCGGCTCAAGTTCCTGGGGGCCTGGGCGGGGGTCCGGGTCGGGCTGCTGGTGCTGGTGGGTGAGAACCACGATTACGGCAGGCGGCGAGCCATCGAGGCGGGGATGGCGCCGGAGGCCGCGCACGGCTTTGCGACCCTGGAAGAAGCGGCCGCATTCCTGAAAAAAGAGCTGCGGCCCGGAGACCTGGTCCTGCTCAAAGGCCGCACCACCGACCACGCCGCCCGCGTGTTCTTCGCTCAGATCGGCAGAGTGAGCTGCTGGAAGGACTACTGCCCCAAGACCATGCTGTGCGATATCTGCTGGGAACTGGGCATTCGCCGCGATGAGCTGCGGCAAGCATTCGTGCAGGTGGATTGACGCCGTTCCTCCGTCAGTTCGTACCCTGGTCCCGCCCTTTGCCGACGGCTGGTTTGTGCTTGGTTTTCGCGACATACCGGGTCTGCGGCTGTTCGTGACGCTGTGAGGGCGGGAGCTGCTCCGGCCGCCGAGATGAGTCTCCGAACTCCTGATCTCGTGGAATTTAGGCTGACCCAAGTTTGTGCACCAGGCGGAGATCCGTGCCTGGAAAAGTGGGCTCGGTGGCCGGGAGTTCTTCGCACAGGTAACGGTCAGAGTCTTGGTGTTGGGGCCAGGGAGGAGGTCCACTTCCGTGTTGTAGATTGGTCGCAGCAACGCCCGGGCGTCATCGGAACGCGCCAAGTTCTCGCGCACGGTTGAAGCCATGCTGGTCTCTGCCCGATACGCAAGCATCTTGAGGGTATCGATGCAGTGTTTTCTGCACGGCAGGAATCTCCTCGGTCCCGTATTCCGCCAGAGCATCCAACGCCCCCACTCGCCCGCCACTTCCGGCACGCTCTTGCCCCCATCCAGCAACTCTTGCGCCTGTCGCGGCACCTCGGCGGTGAGAACCCCCGGCCCCCGCCGCGGCGGTGGCCGGAAGAATCTGGGAAGATCGGCAGTTGCTGTTATGCCATGGCGCTTCGGGATATCACCCGACTCAGTTCTCCGCCTCGGGGCGTAACGTTTGCCCCCCACGCGTCGCCTTTTTACGTACTTATGACCAAACGCTCGATTCTCGTTCTGGCGATCCTGTTGGCGGTCGCTCTCGGCGCACTGGCGGCCGACGTGAGCGGCAAGTGGGTGGCGCAGATCCCCGGCCGCGACGGCCAGACCCGTGAAACCACCTTCACCTTCAAAGTGGAGGCAGACAAGCTGACCGGCTCCATCTCCGGACGCCAAGGGCAGGAGACTCCGATCTCCGAGGGCAAGATCAGCGGGGACACCCTGTCTTTCACCGTCACCATGGAACGCGGCGGCGACACGATCAAACAGATCTACACCGGCAAGATCTCCGGCGACGAAATCAAGTTCAAGCGCGAGAGCGGCCAGGGGCAGGCAAGAGAGTTCACCGCCAAGCGGGCCAAGTGAGTCCCGCCCTCAACCCGCCGCCCAGCCTGGATTGATGCCGGACGCGTCCCCGAGGGAGACGCGAGGCAGATTGGTGTGCGACTCCACTTGAAATGACCCAACAAGACCCCAACTCGCCGGCAGGTCTTCCCGCCCCCCGCCGCTTCCTCCCTCTGCTGCTGTGCCTTTTCGTGGCCAGCGGTTGTGCGGCGTTGATCTACGAAATCGTCTGGTTCCAGTTGCTTCAGCTAGTAATTGGCTCCTCCGCGGTTTCCCTGGGCGTCTTGCTCGGAACCTTCATGGGCGGGATGTGCTTGGGCAGCCTGGCCTGGCCGCGTGTCGTCTCTCCGCGGCGCCATCCCTTGCGCGTTTATGCTCTGATTGAGCTGGGAATCGGGATCTGCGGGATCGCCGTATTGTTCGGCGTGCCTCACCTCCAGCGACTCTACGCCGCAGGGGTTGGCCAGGGTCTGCCAGGGATTCTGCTGCGCGGCGCCGTCTGCGCAGTCTGCTTGTTTCCGCCCACCTTGCTAATGGGCGCGTCGCTCCCTGCGATTGCCCGGTGGGTCGAGACGACGCCCCAGGGGGTTTCGTGGCTGGGTTTCTTCTACGGCGGCAACATCGCCGGGGCCGTCTTCGGGTGTCTGCTGGCGGGCTTCTATCTGCTCCGCGTGCATGACATCGTGACCGCCACTATTGCCGCCGCGGCCATAAACCTGGCTGTCGCCGTAGCCGGCCTCAGTCTGGCGGCCCGGGTCCGATACCGCGCGCCCAGTGACCTCCCAGCGCAAGCTCGCGCGGAGTGTGCGCCGGGTTCCTCTCCGGTGTTGGTTGCGATCGCCCTGTCCGGGCTTTGCGCGCTGGGCGCCGAGGTGATCTGGACCCGCTTGTTGTCGCTGATGCTCGGCGCGACGGTCTACACCTTCTCCCTCATCCTGGGCGGGTTTCTGATGGGGCTGGGAATTGGCAGCAGCGCCGGGGCCTGGCTGTCGCGGCGCATCGCCAGCCCGCGGCTGGCGCTGGGCTGGTGCCAAATGCTGCTGGCCGCGGCGGTGGCCTGGGCGGCGTACCTGTTCGCGACCGCGCTTCCGTATTGGCGCCTGCCCTCCTCGCTTTCCAGTCTCTGGCTCCGGTTTGGGCTTGATTTGGTGCGTTGTCTTTGCGCCAGTTTGCCGGCGACCTGCCTTTGGGGAGCGAGCTTTCCGCTCGCGCTGGCCGCTGCCGCGCGGCGCGGGCAGGATCCGGGACCCCTGGTAGGCCGGATCTATGCCGCTAACACCGCCGGCGCGATTCTGGGCGCTCTGGGCTTCAGTATCGTTCTGATCCCTTGGACAGGCACACAGGGGTGCCAGCGGCTCCTGATCGGGTCTCTCCACACTGGCCGCGTTGTTTGCGCTTGCACCCGCCCTGCGGCCCTTCCCGGCGCGTGCCAGAGACGGCGGCCACGCCCAGAAACGCACTCCCGGCCTGCGGGCTGCGGTCTCGCTGCTGGCCTCGGCCGCGATCATAGTTCTGTTAGTTTGGAGCGTGCCCGGCCTCCCTTGGGGGGTGGTGGCCCATGGCCGGCAACTGCTGGCCAAAGGCTCCCGGGGACGTCTCCTGTACCTGGGCGAGGGCATGAATGCTTCGATCGCCGTCTCGGAGCTCGATGGCACGCGCACTTTCCACGTCAGCGGCAAGGTGGAAGCATCGAGCGGGTCGCAGGATATGCGGATGCAGCGGATGCTGGGACACCTCCCGGCGCTTCTCCACGCCAAACCCCGCTGGGTGCTGGTGGTGGGGTGCGGCGCGGGAGTCACGGCCGGCTCGTTTGTCTTGCACCCGGAGGTGGAGAGAATCGTCATCTGCGAAATCGAGGCGCGCATCCCCGCGGTGGCGACCCGCTACTTCGACCGGGAAAACCATGGCGTGTTGCGCGATCGGCGCACCGTCGTGGTCAACGACGACGCCCGGCACTACGTCCTCACCACGCCAGACAAGTTCGACATCATTACCTCCGACCCGATTCATCCCTGGGTGAGAGGGTCCGCTACGCTCTACACCGAGGAGTACTTCGAGTTATGCAAGCGGCGCCTGAATCCGGGCGGGCTCGTCAGCCAGTGGGTGCCGCTGTATGAGAGCACTCCAGATACGGTCAAGAGCGAGATCGCCACGTTCTTTGAGGTCTTTCCGGACGGAACCATCTGGGCCAACGATACCATCCTTGGGGAGGGCTATGACCTCGTCCTTTTGAGCCGGGCCAGTGCGACCCCGGTCAACCTGGACGAATTGCAGCAGCGCCTGGATCGCCCGGACCATTCCTCGGTGGTGAAGTCGCTTCGGGAGGTGGGGCTGGGGTCCGCGGTGAGTCTGCTGGCCACCTACGCCGGCCGCGGACTGGACCTGCAACCCTGGCTGAAGCCCGCCCAGATCAACCGCGACCGCAACCTGCGGCTGCAATATCTGGCGGGAATGGGGCTGAACTTGCAGCACGCCGGTGGCATCTACACAGAGATGCTGCGTTATCGCAAGTTTCCCAAAGACCTGTTCGCCGCCTCGCCGCCGCGTGAGCAGGCATTGCGGACAGCGCTGGGGCTGCCCTGATTGTACAAAGTGCGGCGAGCTGCAACCAAATACCCCGGCGAGCGGCGGCTGCTCTCAGAGCGGCCCACCCGGGGAATTGACGATTGACGATTTTCTCATTGACGATTGGCTGAGCTACGCCCGGCGGCTGAAGTGCAATCGTCAATGAATCAATCGTCAATGAATCAATCTCCAATGAGCCAATCGTCAATTGGCCGGCGACACCGACAACGGTCAACACGCGGAATCTTCGTGGGCTGCGAAGAAATGAGGCTTTAGTACTGCAGTCCGGGTTCGTTGTGCACAGTTCAGCATGAGAGCTTTGGCTGCGTCGTATGGGTTCTACGGTCGCACGATCTCAAATGGTATGGCCGGCAGCATGCCCAGCGGCTGGCGGCGTCTGATCGCCTGCTTGTTTGCGTCGCCGGCGTTCACGATCCTTTCCATGAAGGCTTCGACGATCAGGTTTCCTTTCAGGCCCGGTTTGGCTTTCCCGGCATCAGCGCGCAGCAGGATGGACAGGCCGTCCCGAACAGGTGACACCTCCTGGATGGCGATGCCTTCCGGCGGTTCGTTCAACGCCAACTGAACTTGGTTGGCGAACCGCCCGGCGGGCAGGAAGACTCGAACCGGCGCCGTTCCACCGGTGGGAAGCTTCACGGGATCGCCCCCGACGATCTTCCAGGGAACCTTGAACTGCACGGGGCCGCTGACCCGCACCAGCCACTCTTCTGCGGGGACCAGATGGCGGTAGGCGAAAGCCTGCATCATGTCTTCCGCGGGGACGCCCGGACCGGCGCACCTCCCGTCCCTGGATCATCGCGCGGCCTTCCAGGTGCAGGTTGCGAGGTTCCTCGACACGGCGTCGGCGGGGCCGTCAACGTGAGCCGCACCTTGTCCTGATTGGCCGGGACCCAGCCGCCGCTCAACGCGAATCCCGGCGGCGCATCCTTCAAAGTCAGCGCGATGTCGCCGGCAAAACCGTCTTTCCGCAGGGCATACACGGTGATCGGCACGCCGTCCCGCCGGGGCGAACGTTGATGCTGGACGGCACAACCCGCAACTCGAAATCGGGCCGCGGCGGGCTGATGCGCAAGCGGTAGGCATACTCCGCGCCGCCCTTGTGCTGCGTATCGCCCAAGTGAAGATAGTAGGTTCCGTTCGCGGGCAGCGTGGCGCGGAGCCAGGAATCGGCGTGGTGCGTGTTCAACCCCGCGCCCTTGTCTTCATGATCGTCATTGAACGCCAGTTGCCGGCCGGTTGCGTCGGTCAGTTTGAGCACCGAATCCAGCGGGGAGTCCAGCCGGCGCGCATAGACTTCCGCGACGATCTCCTCGCCGGCCCGGCCTTCGAAACGGAACACGTCCCAGTCGCCCGGTTGATCAATGCGCCCGTTCACGATGACCGGAAGCGTGACCGGCTGTGCGCTCTCTGGCTGGTTGTTCGGTTCCTGTTCCAGGCATTCCGGCAGCGTGTCCACCGCAAAAGGCACGCGGTTGGAAATCCATTCCCCTTTGCGCACGGAAATCGGATAGACCCCCGTCCCTTTGCCTCTCGTCATCCTGCGTGAGCCTGCTCACCGGGAGATTCCAGCCCTTCAACTCGACGGTGGTCTGAGCGCCGGCCTGGCCGCCCAGCGGGAAGATGCTCGTCACAAACGGCAGCTCGCCCACGGTGATGCGATAGACGAAATCCTCGCGGCCGCGGTAGATGGAGTCCCTGATCTCGATGCACGTATTCGCCGTCGCTGGGGATCTCATAGTAGAGAACCGGATCGGGATGAAAGCGGTAGTGGTCGGCATACTCCAGTTCCTTCCCCTTCGCATCGTAAAGCGCCAGGGTGGCCTGAAACCAGCCGGGAACGGCGTCGGCAAGATACGGGATCAATTCCCGCGCGCTGGCGGCCACGACCAGCTGCTGGCCCTTGCTGCGCCTGGAACCGATACCGGTCCACGCCACCGGGCATGATCTGGCCGTTCACGATGGCCGGCAGCGTGATGTTCATCGGAGCCTCGGGCAGGTTGCTTTTCGCTGGGGTGCGGAATCTCGCAGCTTGGCCGGTTGCCGGCTCGTTACTGGCTTTCGCTGCCTGCTTGGAGAATTCCGGCAGTTGGCCGACGCAGAAGACGAGCGGATTGGACAGCCCAGGGGCGTTCCCAGCCTCAACTCCCGTTCGCCAGGCTCCGCGTCCGGCGCCATCGTGACCTGGAGCGTGACGGTTTCGGCAATCGCAGGATTGGCCGGCCTTCGTACGAAGTTGGCGATTTTCTCCCTGATTTCGGCAACCATCTTCTCGTCTTCGGCCGTCCAGGTCACCTTCGTGGAGGCTTGCGATTCGCCCTCTCCACCGCGGCTCCGTTGCTGTTTGGCCGCGGCCGCCCTTTTGTCCAGCAACTCCTTCAGCTTGTCTCTCAGATCGTTGAACTGTGCCGGCGTGAGCGGTTTGACGTGCTCGACCACCCTGGCTTGGACGCCGGCGCCGGAGACATACGCATTGGTGACGCCGTCCAGGAATTGCCCGCCGACCGTGACCTCGAACGTAGCGCCCTGCCGGCCGCCGGCGGGATAGACATAACCGATGTGCGGCACGATCTGCTGCGCTCGATGCCCGGCGCGATCGCCAGCAAAGCCGCCAGGCCCAGAATTCGGCGCCATCGTAATGGAGTCATAGAGCGGCATGGCCGCAAGCGAACAACCCCGAGGGAATTGACGATTGGCTCATTGACGATTGACGATTCCAGTGTCCCGCGGCGCCCGACACAGCAATCGTCAATCGTCAATTCCTGGGTGGCCCCGAAAGTGGCCGACATGCGAAATCTCCCCGAGCGGCAAAGGAATGGGGCTTCAGTAGTCATAGAGCGCTCCACCGCTCACATGATTTCTTTCAAGCGTCCGCCCATGCGTCACGCCATCGGCGGCGGTGGGTGTCACGCGGGCCTCCAGGCCCTGGGGATGCGGCAGCTTCGCGTCGGGATCAATGCCCAGCAGTTCATACATGCTGGCGATGAGGTCAACCGGATACACGGGCCGCTCCTTCACCTCTTCCCCTTTCGCATCCGATGCCCCGACCACGCGGCCGCCCTTGAATCCGCCGCCGGCGACCACCGCGGAGAAGACCTTGCCATAATGGCCGCGTCCGCCATTCCAGGGCGGTTCCCACTGGACCCTGGGCGTTCTGCCGAACTCGCCGCTCCACCAGACGATGGTGCTGTCCAGCAGGCCGCGGTCCGACAAATCCTGCAGCAGGGTCGCCATGCCCTTGTCCATTTCCGGCAGTTTTCGGCGCATGGCCTGGAAATGCTGCTTGTGCGTGTCCCAGCCTTTGTAGTTGATGGTGACGTACGGCACGCCGCGCTCGACCAGCCGCCGCGCCATCAGGCAGGACTGCCCGAACGTGTTGCGGCCGTAGCGCTCCCTCAACTCGTCCTTCTCCTGCGAGAGATCGAACACCTTGCCCGCGTCGCCCAGAATCAGGTCGTACGCCTGTTTCTCGGCCTGCTCCGAGGCCGCCAACTGCGCATCGCCTTTCATGGCGTGCTCCAGCGTGTTCAGCTTGTGGAGAACTCGCGCCGGGCGCTGCTGCCGCTCGTCGGAGATGCCTTGGGCGACAACGCCTTCCACGGCGAACCGGCTCTGCGCCGGGTCGCCGCCCGTGGCAAAAGGTTTATAGCGCGACCCCAAGAAACCCGCTTCGGAAAACCGCCCCTGCGGCTCGGTCAGCACGATGTAGGGCGGAATCAGTCCCTTGTATCCGGCGCTGTAGCCCTTGAACAGCGAGACCACCGCGCCCACGCTCGGATAGACATCCCGGCCGCCGGACATCCGTCCGGTCTGAACCATGTAGGACGCCGTTTCGTGGGCGTTCACGCCGTGGGTCATGCTGCGGATGATGGAGTACTTGTCGGCCTGCTTGGCCAGCAGCGGAAGCAGTTCGCCGATCCGGATCCCGTTCACGTTGGTGGGGATCGGATTGTTCAGCGGACCGCAGTAGTCGTTGCCCGCCTCCGGTTTCGGATCGAAGGTG
>CAVRZY010000158.1:0-33863 GCA_963725415.1 uncultured Acidobacteriota bacterium
TGGCAAAGACGATCCGCATCCCCAGCAGAATGAAGAACGACAGGACCAGCGGCATCGACAGCAGCGCCGCGCTGGGATGATAGACCCCGGCGTACCCGCGGCGAGAAAACACCGCTACCAGAGTGTCGATCACCAGCGCGAATCCCACCCCGGCATACCCGGCCAGATAGAGCTTGTGCTTCCGGCTTCTGAGCAGCGTCTTCCCCACGAAGTAGAAGGTGGCGCGCTCGAGCGGGTTCCGCACCAGAAAGCGATCCGCCAGGGCGGTCAAGGCTCTTTCGATCATCGCGGGCCCGGCGGCATGGCTGTTGGTAGTCTCCAGCGACCTCCTGGCGTGCCTCTGGTAGCTGATCGCATAAGCTGCGACAGCAGCCGCCAGCACGGCGCCCAGCGCGGCCAGCGCAATGCCGGCCAGCGATCGAAACACCGGCTCGGTCCGCCCCAGTATGGTCTCATAAAGCCCCAGAAACCACATCGGGGGAAAGGCATACAGCGCCAGGTCATTCTGCCGCTCCAAAGGCCGCAGCGCGGACACGATCCTGGGGAACAGCAGCAGCGCGCTCAGTAGCCCGGCCATCGAGACAAGCTGAAGGTAAGGCGTGACCTGTTTGAACTTTCGAGCGCTGAGCAGGTTCGACAGCAGCCCGTGCAGAGCCACGAAGAAGCAGAAGATGAATGCGCAGCCGCCATAAGCTGCGGTGGCATGAGCCAGGGTGAAGGAGAGCGCGTAAAGGGTGGAGTGCCTTTGCGGGTCCGCCTCCAGCACGATGGCCGGATACAGCACCGGCGTCAAGGCGTTGACAAGCGCCCCGAAACAGACCAGAAACAGGCACAATGCCGAGACCTTGGCGGCAAAGATGGTTCGGATCTTAATCGGCAGGGGCGTCAGAACGACATAGTCTTTGGGATCGGGGAACAGGGCGTCCCATTCGAAAACGGTGATGAACCCCATGATCACCATCCCGAAAGACAAGAACAGACACTTGTCGAACAATATGGCCATGTCCCGGATAGAGGCAGGCTGAAACGCCAGCCTGGCATACCGGGGGAACAGAAGGAGCGGGCCAAGCAGCCCCGGCGCAGCGAGCAAGGCCAGGATCTGGGTCACCGTCACCTGGGCTTCTGCGTTCCGCGACACCAGCTCGTTGTCGAAGAACCGGCCGAAGAAATGCCTTCCCAGTTGCAGGAACTGGCTGGGGTGGTTCTCCAAGCCATCTACGAGCTTCCAGAAAGCGCCCATGGCTCCCCTCAGTGAAACATGCTCTAGCTTGTCCTCATGACCTCGATAATGTCCTCGGCGACCTTCTCGGTATCCTCCTGGAGCACCAGTTGCGCGAAGATGTCTTCCAGCGACGGCAGTTCCATCAGTTCTCGCAGGCGCTCCACCGAGTCATTGGCCACCATGCAGCCCTTCCGCAAAATCACCACGTGCGAGCACACCTTCTCGACCACCTCCAGAACGTGGGAACTGTAGAGGATCATCTTCCCTTCGCGCGCCAGCGATTTGACCAGGTTCTTGAAAACCAGCGCCGAGGCGACGTCCAGGCCGGAAAGCGGCTCGTCGAAAATCAGGACGTCCGGATTGTGAAGCACGGCCGCCGAGATCAGGATCTTCTGCTTCATGCCCTTCGAATAAGACGAAATCAGAGCATACCGGTCCGGATAAAGGCCGAACAAGCGCAGCAGCGCGGAGATCTTCTGCTCCAGGATCTTTGGGGGAATCAGCCGCAGGCGGCCTATCAACTGGAGATACTCCCACCCGCTCAGGTGAGGATAGATGTGAGGCTCTTCGGGAACGTAGCCGAGGCGTTTCTTGTACTCGATCAGGTGCTCTTTAACGTTGCGGCCCTCGAAGAAGATGTGCCCGCGGGTGGGATCGAGCAGGCCGGTGAGCATGTTCACCGTAGTGGTCTTGCCCGAGCCGTTGGGTCCAAGATAACCCAAGACCTCGCCCGGCCTGATGACGAAACTGACGTTGCCAACCGCGGGGATGGCGCTGTAGCGCTTGGTCAGCCCTCTCACCTCGAGCATCGGACACCTTCCTCTGGATTTAGACACCGGATGCAGAAAGTGTGTTCCGGGCTAGTGCATCGTCCGATTAGTCCTTTGGAGTATCCGGTTCGGGGCAAAACGGGTACAGGCAACCAATTGCCCACTGCGCAATTGGACCCTGTCCCCGTTTTGTGCGGTCTCGATACCAGAAAGCACTTATCGGACGATGCACTAGGCAGGTGGCCTGAGGGCGCCGTACTTGCGGAGGATCTCGATGGTTCGCTCGATGGGGAGAGCCTCCACCGTGCGGCCGCGGCCGCGCATCGTGGTGGCTCGGAACAGCGAGTTGTAGATGGCCTCCTCGGTGGCCTCGATGACGGCCAGAAACAGCGGCGACATGGCGTCGTTGGACAGCAGCTTCACCTCGCGCAAGACCGCGCCGCCCGGGATGCGCAGCTCCGGCACGGTCGAAAACGCGATGGCGTAATCGCCGCTGCCGTTGGAAGCCGCCGAGCCGGTGCGCGCCAGGCCCATCATCGAGCGGGCCGCCATCCGCCGCAGGTTGCGTGCGTCCACCGGAGCATCGGTGGCAATCACCATGATGACCGACCCGTCTGCCGGGCTCTTCCCCTGCGGCCTCAGTTCCCGGCCCACCGGCGCTCCGGCGATGGTGAGCAGGCCGCCGAAGTTGCTCTGCACCAGCACCCCCACGGTGTAGCCGCCTTGCGCTTCCGGCAGCCGCCGCGAGGCCGTCCCGATGCCGCCCTTGAATCCGAACGCCACCGTCCCGGTCCCCGCCCCCACCGCGCCTTCCTGGACTGCGCCCTCGCTGGCGTTGCGGATGGCCGCGAACACCTCCTCGCGGCCCACATGCCGGCCGCGAATGTCGTTCAGCCCGCCGTCGTTGGTCTCGGCCACCAGCGGGTTGATGGACTGCACCTCGGCATTGCCCTCCAGCCCCAGCATGTAGTCGATCAGCGCATCGGCCACGCGCGGCACGTTGAGCGTCGAGGTCAGCAGAATAGGCGTTTCGATCTCGCCCAACTCATTCACCTGGGTCGAGCCGGCGAGCTTGCCGAAGGCATTGCCGATGAACACCGCGCCCGGCACCTTTTCCCGGAACAGATTCCCGCGGTGCGGCAACACCGCGGTGACGCCCGTGCGGATGTTGTCGCCGCGAATCAACGTGGCGTGGCCGACCGCCACGCCCGCTACGTCCGTGATGGCGTTCAGCGGTCCTGGCGGCAGCACACCCACCACCAGGCCGATGTCCCGGGCGCGCGGCCGCTCCGCCGCCCACACACACCAAGCCAGCGACAGCGCAAGCAGCGTGCGAAGCACGAAGTTACCGCCCTCGTCCAGACGTCCGCGCCGGCGACGCTGTGTCAAAGGGCGAAGCTGGCATGGCTTGTTTTTGACCCTGAGGGGACTGAGATACGGCGCCGCCGCTACCGGGCGCCAGCCCCATCGCGCCCATCATGGTGCGGTCCTTGCGGAAGTCGTAGATGAACTCCCACTCGTTGTACTTGGTGCGTTCGTTGTAGACCTTGATGCCCTCGGCCTCCATCGTCGTGGCCACGCCGGCGATGCCGCCGCCAATGGTGAGCCCCTCCTGCGCGGTGGCCTGCCCCAGGCCGCCCGGGCGCGGGGTGGTGAGAATGCGCTGGATCATCTCGATGGCCGGATTCGGATTCGTGCCGCCCGGCGTACCGGGCCGGAACCCTCCCTGCATGGACGCGGATGGGACATAAGGGGAAGGAGAGCTGCCATATGCTCCGGTGGGGAACGGAGTGGGGGAGACCCCGCCAGTCTGGGAGCTCACCGGGGCGCCTTGGGACGGAAAAACCGGCGCCTGCACACCCGGCCGCCCGTAGGGTGGCGGCAGCACCGTGATCCCGCGCGTGGGACTGGGATAGGCTGCCTGTCCCGGGAAGATCTGCACCCCAGGATAGGACTGCGGCTGTCCCGTTTGCCCCTGCACGTACGGCGAAACCTGCCCCGCTTGAATCTGCGCGTACGGATACACCTGGGGCTGGCCGGGCGTTTGTGAATACGGATAGGTCTGCCCCGCCTGCGTCTGCGGATACGGATAGTTCTGTCCCGGCTGCGGTTGCGTCTGCGGATACGGGTAGGGTTGCCCCGGCTGGATCTGCGGATATGGATAGGGCTGCGGCTGGCCCGGGGCCGGATAGGAGGTCAGCGAGGCGTCCGGGGAAGTCTCTGGCTGGGGCGGAGTGGGCGCAGCAGGATTGGTGGCGTCCTCCACGGACGGCGTCTCCGGCTGCCCCGCTCCGGGGACCGGAATCGGGGAACCCATCTCGCTGGCCCGCCGCCGCATCGCTAGCACCGGCGCTTCCTGACCGGACTGTCCGCTTGTGCCCTCTCCGCCCGAGCTGCTGGCCTTCTCGTCTTTCTTCTGCCCGGGCGGTTTCTGCGTCAGCGAGTCCGTCAGCATCCCGCCCGGCCCCATGTGAATCAGCCGCCACTCGTCTTTGCCCGTCATCGGGTCCTTGTAGCGCCGGCGCAGGAACCGGATGTTGTTGGTGTTGTCCAGTTGGTCCAGGTTGACCGGGTATTTCCTGAATCGGCGGAAGTAAAGCTGGATGCCCCGCTGGTACTGCTCGCCGCGGTCAATCAGCACTTGCTCCCGGCTGCGCTGCGCCTCCATGGCCACCCGCGGCAACTCCATGTATAAGACAATGGCCACCGCGGCGGCCAGCGCGAACACCAGCAGCATGGCAAATCCGGACTCGCGGCCAGGCTTCCTCATCCGGTCTGCTCCTCCAGCGGCAGCGTCTGGCGATTCTGCTGCTCGACGTCTTCCACTACCACCGAGTTTATACCTATGCGCACCACTTTGTAGCGTCGCTTGATCAGCTCGCCTTCGGAGGCGACGACGATCTCGTCGCCGTCCAGAAAGAAGGCCCGCTTTTCACCCGCCCGCCCCTGGCTGGTATAGCCGTAGAACTTGAGCGGGATGGGCGGAGCCGGCGGCTTGGCTGGTGTTTCGCCAGGCTTGGTCCCGTCCGGGAGCTGCGAAGCGGGCTTGGGGACGATCTTGGCTTCCGCGATTTTCGGCGGAGGCGCCGGGCCAAACTGGAACAGGTTGCGCTCGCCACCCTCGATCTTTGCCGATTGCACCTTAGCCAGCAGATCCAGCCGCAGCGTGGGGTCCACCGAGACCGGATCCGGTCCCTCGCCCGGCTTACTGGCCTTCAGGATAGGCCGGAATTCCTGGGCTGCGGCCCTCGGCGCAAGCCTGGGCCGAACCTCTGCCAGCGCTGAGCGTCCTGGGCCGTCACTTAAGTCCAGGCGCGCCGGCCCGCTGGAGGCAGCTCGCGGCGCCGCAGGTCGCTCCTCGCCGCTCGAGATCACGTTGGCGTAAAAGAAGTACGCCGCAATCGCCAGCAGGGTTGCCAGAATGGCCACCTTCTTTGACTCTGCCCCCAGCTTCACGGCGCCCCCTCGCGCACGAAACTGTTCAGCTTCATGCCCACGTTCAACAGCAGGCCGGAGGGCTGCGGCGCCGCGCTCAGCGTCTCCAGGATCAGAAACCGCGGCGAGCGGTCCAGCAGATTGATGAACTGCATCAGGTCGGCGAAGCTGCCCTCGTAGTTGGCCGTCACCGTCATCATGCTGAGGGCGTCGCTGCCTTCGATCGGCTCGAAGACGTAATCGACTTGTTTCTGCTTGATGCCCGCCTGCTGCGCGGTGGTCTGAAGTTCCGACACGATGGTCGAGGAGGCCGTGCGCCGGTTCATGAAACAGCTATCCAGGAACCGGTCGCCCTCGGCGCGGGCCGACTCGATCTTGCTGACCAGCGTCCGCATCCTGTCGAGCGTGGCCTGCCGGTCGCGCACTTGCTTGCGCAGGCTGGTAAGCTGCCGCTCGAGGTCCCCGGCGGAACCGGCCCACGGTTTAAGCACAATCACCGCCACCACCAGGTTGGCCAGCAGCAGCAACCCCAGCGCCAGCCGCACCACTGCCCGAGGATCCTTGCGGAACCGAGTCATCGAGCCATTGAGCAATTTAATCATTGAATCATTGAGTTATTGAATCATTGAGGAGATGTGCGATGAACCAGTGGCTTTTCAATGATTCAATGACACAATCCGCCAATGACTCAATTCTGTCAAAGCTTTTGCGCATAGTTCACGCTCACGCGGTATCTCAGCAGCGGCTCCGATTGCGAGGGCGGCAGGGTGCTGTGGATATACGTCCCGCCGAATTGCGGCGAGTTCTCTAGACGCTTCAGCATCTCCACCACCGGAGCGCCCGATTCGGCGCCCACCACCATGTCCAGGCTGATCTCGTTTCGCGCGTTGACCTGCGGGCGCACCGAGATCAGCCGCACGTTGTGCGGCAGCACCTTCTCGAGATCGTCGAAGATCTTCGTCCAACTGATGCCTTTGCGATAAAGAAGGTTGTTCAGGAACAGGCTGCGCTCGAGCACCTCGGCATTCTCCGGACGCCGCAGCACGGCTTCCACGCGGGCCTCTTCACTGGCCAAGGTCCGGAGCTGCCTCTGGAGCCGATCGATGGTGCGGCTGGTCTCGGCCGCCCGCCCGCGCTGCATCACCGAAAGCGAAACCAGCAGCGCCAACAGGCCCAGCAACAACACGCCCGCCCCCGCCGAGGCGGCCAGCATGGGGCGCAACCGCCGGAACGGCTCGCTGGCCAGGTTGATGGGAACCATTCCGCTCATCAGGTACTCTCCATCGCTTCCAAGTAGCCCAGCAGCCCGGCGTTGTGCTGCTCCGGCACTCCCAGCCGCGAGTGCGCCTGCTCCACCGGAACGCCCAGCTCCTCTTCAAACCACACCCGCGCCGCCTCCGTCAGAGGGCCGAATCCGCAGATCAGGACCCGCTCCGGCCTGGCGGCCAACTGGTCTTCGGCGTAAGCGAAGGTCGGGTGCAGGTGCCCCAGGACCTCCGCGGTCTCGACCTCGGCCAGCTCGATGGTGCGCAGCAGTCTCAGCGCACCGCGCTCCAGCAACGAGATGGTCAGCACCCGCCCGGTCAGCTTCGCCAGCACCACCAGCCCGGCGCCGCGCACCAGCGGCAGCGTGGCCAGCGTCGAGGTGGTCACCAGCCCCGGATGGAAGCCCGCCGCACGGAACGGCGCTTCGTAGCGCGACACCACCTCCAGCGGCGCTACCGCCACCACCACGTCCAGCCGTTTGCCGTTTCCCCCGCCGGCCTGCGCGTAGTAACTCAGGCTGGCCGACTCGACGTCATAGGGCAGGCTCTTCTTGATCCGGAATCGCACCAACGAGGCCTGCTGTTGCGGCTCGGAGGGGAAGGCGTCAAAGTCCAGCACCGAAATCCGGGCGCTGCCGTCGGGAATGATCAGCACGGCGCGATGGCGCTTGCGGCCCTCGAGGCGCGGCGCCAGCCCGCGCACCTCGGCGGTCAGCGCCTCCAGCCGCAGTACGTTGTCCCGCACCGGGGACACCGAGATGACGTCCGGCTCGATCGCCCGGAATCCGAGCTGCCACGGTTTGGCGTTCCGCGCCACCGCGATGCCCGCCTCCGACAGCTCGAAAACGAACCCGGGCGGGGGATCCTTCAGCAGACTGGCCAGCAATCGACGCACCGGCATATGAGTCCGTCACCCCCCTGAGGTGGCGCAGGCACTCCTGCCTGCCGCGCCGAGACTCCTCTCGGCGCTTGGAGGGCGCCCAAGGTCGAGACGAGTCTCAACCCGGCAGCCTGAAGGCTGCGCCACATCACGCGCGCGTGGCACTTCGCTGAGATTTCCCATTGTCGCGCACCCGTCACGCTTCAATGAAGGTGACCTTGTTTAGCTCCTTCAGGGTTGTAACGCCCTGGCGGGCTTTCTCCAAGCCGCACTCCCGCAGAAACGTCATGCCTTCTTCCCGCGCCAGGCGCTTGATCTCCGAAGTGGGCCGCTTGTCCAGGATCATCTCCCGGATGCGCTCGCTCAGGTCCAGCAGCTCGGTGATGGCGGTGCGCCCCCGGAACCCCGTCCCGCCGCATTCGAAACAGCCCTGCCCTTCGTAGAAGGTCACGTTCCGCCACTCGCCCAGCTCCAAACCGCTCTCCGACAAGTAAGCGTCCGGATAGGGCACCGGCCGCTTGCAGAACTCGCAGATCACCCGCACCAGCCGCTGCGCCAGAATGCAGTTGAGCGCGGAGACGAAGTTGTAGGGCTCGACTCCCATGTTCAGAAACCGCCCCAGCACGTCGAAGACGTTGTTGGCGTGCACGGTGGTGAACACCAGGTGCCCGGTCAGCGCGGCGTTGATGGCGATCTGCGCGGTCTCCTGGTCGCGGATCTCGCCCACCATGATCTTATCGGGATCGTGCCGCAGGATCGAGCGCAGCCCCCGCGCGAACGTCAGCCCCTTCTTCTCGTTCACCGGGATCTGGGTGATCCCCTTGATCTGGTACTCGACCGGGTCCTCGACGGTGATGATCTTATCCTCGTCGTTCTTGATCTCGGTCACCGCGGCGTACAGCGTGGTGGTCTTGCCCGACCCGGTCGGCCCGGTGACCAGCACCATCCCGTAAGGTTCCTTGATGTAGCGGCGGAACTTGGTCAGGTCCGATTCGGGGAATCCCACCACGTCCAGGGTGAGCTTGGCGAACTTCTCGCTCATGGACTCCTTGTCCAGCACGCGCAGCACGGCGTCTTCGCCGTAAATGGTGGGCATGATGGAGACCCGGAAGTCGATCAGCCGGCTCTTGTAGCGCACCCGGAACCGGCCGTCCTGAGGCACTCGCCGCTCGGCGATATCCAGCTCGCTCATCACCTTGATGCGCGACAGGATGGTCGAGTGCCAGTCCTTGGCGATGGGGGGCATGGCGTAGTGCAGCACCCCGTCGATGCGGTACTTGATGGCCACTTCGTTGTCACGCGTCTCGATGTGGATGTCGCTGGCCCGCCGCTCCAAGGCGTTGAAGATGGTCGTATCGACCAGCCGGATCACTGGCGCGATGTTGCTCTCGGCCGCGGTGAGCCGGTCGATGGACAGCGTCTCCTCCTGGCCCTCCTCCTCGCCCACCACGTCCAGCGCGAAGCCTTCCGTCACTTCCTCCAGCACGCGCTGCGACTGCTCGGTCTTCTTCAGGAGGTCCGAGATCTGCGACAGCGTGGCCACTTTCACCCGCAGCTTCCGGTGCAGCAGGATCGACAGCTCGTCGATCAGGTTCAGGTTGCGCGGGTCCGACAGCGCGATCTCCAGCGTCCCGTTCTGCGACCGCAGCGGAACGAAGTTGTAGCGGAACATCAGGTCCACGGGGATGGACCGGAACAGCTCGTGGTCGATGTGCGCTTCCTTCAGATCCACGTACTCGCAGCGATAGCGCTGCGCCCGCGCCCGCGCCTGCGCCGCTTCCTCGACCGAATCCGGCGGTCTGGTTCGATCCGTCGCCACAATCACCTCCTGCTCATCGGAACGTGTCCGCCAATGAGAATATCGGCAAATACAACGCCACTAACACGAAAGCCACGAAAACTCCCATGAAGATCATGATGCCCGGCTCGATCAGCGACAGCGAGGCCGTCATCCGCATGTTGACGTCGTCCTCATAGAACTCCGCCACGCTGCCCAGCATGGTGGGAAGCGCGCCGGTGGACTCCCCCACCTCGATCATGTCGATGGCCAGGCCCGGAAAGACCTTCGTGGAGCTCAGCGCCGCCGACAGCGCCTGCCCTTCCCGGACGAACTTCTGGGCGGCCTGCATGGCCTTCCGCAGCAGGCTGGCGCCCAGGGAATCGGAAGCCGTCTCCAGGGCCTGCACCAGCGGAATCCCGCCCACCAGCAGCGTGCTCAACACCCGGGCGAACTGCGCCACCTGGTACTTGATCCAGATTTGCCCGAAGATCGGCGTCCGCATTTTCAGCGCGTCTATCTTCTCCCGAGCCGATTCCCGCTGCGCCCACAGCCGGAATCCGATCAGCGCCACAATCAGAGCGGCGACTCCGCCCAGGACGTAGTTGCGCGCCGTAGTGCCCACCGCGATCAGGATCTGCGTCATCCGCGGAAGCTGCGCCGACATGCTCTGGTAGAGCTGCGCGAAGTTCGGCACCACGTAGGTCACCAGGAACACCACCAGCCCGCACACCAGCACCAACAGCAGCGAGGGATAGATCAGCGAGACGATCACCTTCTTGCGGACCGCCAGCGCCAGCCTCTGGTAGGAGATATAGCGGTCCAGAACCTCCGCCAGGCTGCCGCTTCTCTCGCCCGCCAGAACCGAGGTGACGTAAATGGACGGGAACACCCCTTGCCGCCGGAAGGCCTCCGACAGCAGCGCCCCGTTGCGGACGTCGTCCCGCACCGCGCGAATGTACTTGCCGAGCTTGGGTTCCGTCAGCCGGTCGGCCAGCAGGTCCAGTCCCTTCAGGATCGGCAGGCCCGCGCGGATCAGGGTCACGAACTGCTGGTTGAAAATCAGGAATCTCTCCAGGCTCAGTTTTCGCCGCCGGCCTCGCAAGGCGGGCGCCAGCGCTGGAATGGCGCTGCGCTGGCGGATCGAATAGACCAGGTACCCCTGCTGGGTGTACCGCTCCCGCAGTTGCTGCTCCGAGTCGGCCTGCTCGGTCTGCTGGTGTATTTCTCCGCGCACGTCGGCGTATTTCAGCACCCACTCGGCCATGGCCTCACCTGCCCTCACCCACCGCTTCCACGACCTCCGCCCCCGGCGGCGGCATGAACCGGAACAGCTTCTGGTCCAGCCTGGGGTTCAGCTTTTCTGCCTCGAATCGGAACTCCATCACCGAGCGGTCCTGCCCGGTCACCTCCAGCCTGCGGATCTCATAGGAGGGGTTCACCAGGAACCCCACCTGCGTGAACAGCAGCCGGTCGGATTTCGGCTCCGCCACGATCCAGGTGTCGGGCCCCTCGGGCCGCGCGGTGAATTTCTTGAAGTCCTTCTGAAAATCCAGCTTGCCCAGCAGGAAGGCCAGCGGCGCTCGCATGTCCTCGCTTTCCTTGACCCGGGTCTTCTCGACGCGATTGCTGGCCCGGGTGTAGAGGTAGAGGTTTTTCCCGTCGCTCAGGAACAGCTTGCCGGGTGGGGAACTGTACTGCCAGCGCATGCGCCCCGGCTTGCGCAGAAACAGCTCGCCGCTCTCCGTCCTCGGCCCCCGCCGCTGCGCGCTATATGTCTGCTGGAATTGAACTTGCACCGTCTGCGCCCGGTTGTACCGCTCCTCGACCGCCTTGAGGATCTGGCTCAAATCCGCCCCCGCAGCCGCCGAGGGCAGAATGGCAAGGGACACCCATAGGGCCAAACGAGTCACAAAGTTAAAGACGTTCAGCCGGAACAAACCGTGTAAGGCGAATTCCGAGCAGCGCCCCTGCCGCCCTAGCTGGGCTTCGATGTGGTCTCAGGGATCATTACGGCAGCAGCCGCTTCAGGGCCGCGCGGGCCTCGGCCACCTGGGGCAGGCGCGTGCGGGCGCCCTCGAAATGCGAGAGGAATTCCTGGTATTCGTTGACCGCCTGGTCGCGCTTCCCGGTGGCCTCATGGATCTGCCCCAGGTAAAAATGCCAAAGCATCGCCCCCAGCGGCGAGCGAAAGCGCAGCGCGGTGAAACCGCCCAGGCTGCGGTCGCTCAGAAGTGCGCGGCGTAGCAGTTGCTCCGCCGCAGCGTAGTCCTTCAGGAGCAGGTGAGCCCGCGCTCGGGGGAATAGGAGCCAGGGATTGTTCGAGTCCGGGAGGCGGCCCGCAGCCACCAGCACCCGCTGCGGGTCGCCGCGTGCCAGGGCCGCCTCCATCTCAATCCATGCCCGGTACGATTGCAATCCCTGCGGCCCCGATCCGGGGTGTGTGTCCGCATACCGCTGGAGGCTGCGCTCTGCCGCGGGCTGATCTCCCAGGGACGCCTCCAGGAAGGCAACCGCAAGGCATTCCTCGCCCCCGAGCTTCTGTTGCCGGGCGAAAGAGAGGGCCGCCGCACTCTCTCCCAGAACAACCGGGATGCGGGCGAACAACAGTAGCGCCCCGCCGGCACCCTGGTTCTGCCCCGCCCGCGCAAGCTGCACAACGCCCCTGCGGTAGCTCTCACGGGCGGTCTCCAACTGTCCGCGAGCCTCTTCCAATTGCCCCTCGAAGATCGGCAGGTAGAGCCGCGACAAGGCACTCGTACGCCTTCCATATTCCTGGAGGGCGGATTCAGCCAGGGCAAACTTCTTCTGGTCCGCATAGGCGACGGCCAGTTTCAAATATTCCGAGTGGCTTTGAAAATCGGGCTTTAGCTCGAGCACCTTGCGGTAAGCGGCGATGGCGTCGTCATTGCGGGCGAATAAGTAAAGCACGTCCCCGCGGGAGTCCCAGGGGTTGGGGTCGCCTGGACGGAGCGCTAGATACCGGTCATTGGCTTCGAGCGCGGCGGCCAGATTACCGGCCTCCGCCTGGACGTAGGAGAGTTGATTCCAGAGATAATCGTCTTTAGGATCCAGGCGCAGTCCTTCCTGGAGCACGCTGACGGCTCGCTCGGTTTGATTCTCGCCCCGTAGTGAACTCGACAGCGAAATACGAACCCGACCCTCACGAGGGAATTCGGCTAGGAGCGCCTCCCGCGCGCGGCGCGCACCTTCCCGGTCACCCGCCCGAGCAGCCTTTTCGGCCTGATAGGCCAGCCGGTCCTTGCGTGGCAGCCGGGACTCGATCGGCTCGATTTTGTTGCGGAGAAGCTGCGCCTTGCTCAAGTCGCCCACAAAGCTGTAGGCTGAGGACAATTCCACGTAGGCTAGGGCGAACTGCGGATCCAGGCGCACGGCCTCCTCGTATTCGCGAATCGCCTCCTGGGACAGGAAGCGCCGGGAGTAATCGTGCCCCAGTTGATAGTGGCGGTAAGCTTCCAGGTTCGAGGTGGCTGCTTCCTCGATGGCCGGTGGTTTCTCGGGAACGCTGGCGGCGGGCAAAAACCGGCGGGCGATGTGCGCGGTGAGCGAATCAATCATTGTGAACACCGCGTTGACATCTTCTCCTTCCACCTTCTCCGAGAAGAGAATCTGCCCACCCGCGCTGTCCTGCGCGCGCACGTCCAGGCGGAGCCGGGTGGGGCCGACCCGCAGCAGGGCGCCGCTGATGAAAGCGTTGGCCCCGGCGTTGCGGGCCACGTCCAGCGCCAGGTCGGGGTCGATCTCTTTCTTGCCAAGGCGCCCCAGTACGCTGGCGATGCGCTCGGTCGAGAGCACATCCATGCCCTGCACCTGCGACAGGTTGGTGGTGAGCATTTCGGTCAGGCCGCGGTCCAGCCAGTCGAGTGAACGGTCCTGGGAGAGGTTGGAAAAGTACAGCACAGCGATGGCCTTACGGCCGACTGGTACGCCTTCAGGAGACCGGGAGCTGCGCCACAGCCACAGGCCCAGCGCCAGCACCAGCACGGCCAGCAGTGCCGAAACAAAAACCAGCCGGCGGTTGGCGCCCACCCGAGGGACGACGACGGAAGGAGCCGCCGTTTTGCCGGATTCGGTATCGCGCCTCAGCCGCTGCAAGTCCGAGCGAAGGTCCGATGCGTTTTGGTAGCGCAGCCGCGGGTCTTTCTCCAGGGCCTTGAGAATGATCCGTTCCAGCTCCGGCGGCGACTCAGGATTCACACGCAGCGGCGAGACCGGCGTGCGGTTCAGGATGGCCTCGAACACCACCGCCGAAGTGTTCCCGGAGAAGGCTTGCCGGCCGGTGGCCATCTCATAGAGCACCGCGCCCAACGAGAACAGGTCGGTGCGCCCGTCCAGTGGTTGTCCTTTGGCCTGCTCGGGCGACATGTAGGTTACTGTCCCCACCGCCACGCCCGGGCTGGTCAGAAGGCCTTCGGTCACCGTCGGCAGCGCCGCGGCCTCCGCGGGCGCCGCCACCCAGGGCTTCTCCGGCAGCAGCTTGGCCAGTCCAAAATCCAGGATCTTGGCGTGGCCGCGCTGGGTGACGAAAATGTTGGCTGGCTTGATGTCGCGGTGGATGATCCCCTTGGAATGCGCGGCGTCCAGCGCATCGGCGATCTCGATGCCCAGCTCCAGGATCTGTTCGCTATCCAGGGGCCGGCCGGAAATGCGGCCCTTCAGCGTCTGGCCCTCCAGAAACTCCATGGCGATGAAGTGCATGCGGTGGGCGGCCCTCCGGGCCGCCCGGCGTGACAAGCCTGAAGGCTTGCCCTACATCCGCCTCGTCAATGTCATGAATCGTGCAGATGTTGGGATGATTGAGAGCAGAAGCCGCCTGAGCCTCGCGCTGGAATCGTTCCAGCGCGTGCCGGTCCCTGGACAGCTCTTCGGGCAGGAACTTGAGGGCAACGGTGCGCTTAAGCTTAAGGTCTTCGGCCTTGTACACTACGCCCATGCCCCCGCCGCCGAGCTTCTCCAGAATGCGGTAGTGGGATATGGTTTGGCCGATTATGGCGCGGCTCCTCAGGAGCTTCCGATCTCAAACGTCCGTCTGGGCGACAAGTGTACTCCAGTCCGGCGGTCGAAGCAACCTCCGGCGTCGCTTCCTCGGCCCAACAACCTGCCCTTGGCTAGCCATCTTACGCCCTGCCCTCAGGCAAAGGACCGCCTCTTTCGATTCACTTGACCGGACCCAGATAGCGGTCCAGCCAACTCAAGGTTTCCTTGATGAACTCGATTCTGGGGGGGATATGGTCAGTCTCGTACAACTTCAGGTGCTTGTGTTCAGCCGGAGTTCCCAAAAGGTCAAACATAGGCTTTATTGATGTTTCGAGAGGCAAAATCGTGTCGTATCTACCGTTCAACATCAAGGTCGGCGTTTTCACTCGCCCAACATAATTGATTTGATTTGCCTCAGGACGTCCGAGTCCCGTGAGGCCTCCTGAACATACAACGCTTGCTCTCAGACGTTCCTCCACCGCCGGAATGATCGCTCCAAGCAGCCCACCCCAACTCATTCCGTAATACGCCACCCTTTTACTATCAATATCCTGACGGGTCTCCAGATAGTCAATGCATCTTCTAAAATCCTTAACCAGTTGAATCAGGTACTCGGCGAACAAATGAGAATTGTCCCCGATATGGATCGCAGCCAAAGCGGGATCTCCGCGTTCGAAAGTCCCTTTGTACACAGGATAGAGGACAGCCCGACCGTTTCTCACTATAAAAGAAAGGAAAACGGGGAATTCATAATAGCTTTCAAGGTCTTTGCTCGACCTCTGAACCACAGAACCAGAGCCAGGAAAGTAGATGACTGTCTGCCAAGGGGGGGCTGTATTCTTAGGAAGGAAAAGATAGGCAATGATGCGCTCACCGCCATAGGCGGCATCGAAGGTCACCTTCTCTTGAATCCAGCCTTCAGAGCTTTCCTGCCTCGATTCCACCCGGGCCTTCAAATCAGTCTTGTCGTAGGCAAATTGCTCTTTGTAAACCTGAAAGACAGCGTCTGGAACCGGCTTCTCTTTGTAAAAATCTTTAGTTTCACCCAACTTCGTGATTTGAAATGCCGATCCAGGTATCCTCTCAGGGTGAGGATAGAGAGCGCATCGGAACCCGTTCTTGGCAGAACGATCCATGGGAGGAGCTTGACTCAAACTGTCAAACATATAAGTGTTATCGTCCCAGGCCCCGCCCCTGACTACTCTTCCTTTCTGGGTTTCGTTCCAGCACCATTCTCTCACATTCCCGCCCATGTCAAAAACTCCGTAGGACGTTATCCCTGGAAGGCTCCCCACCGCAACGAGGCCTTTGCCCTTGAAATTACTAAAGGGAGCAAATACAGCGAAACCTCCGAGTTGTGGCCATTTAAGAAGTGGAGTGTATTCGCCAATTGCCACACCCCAATGATGGGCTGTCGGGAGGGTTTTCCCGACAAATGCCGCATAGGCTGCTGCCTCGTACCAACTGATTCCTGAAACCGGATAATCGCCCTGGCCCTCGGGATAATCGCCTGCCTGCCAGGTGGGGGGACCGGGCCGGCCCGTTTGATCGACAAATTCGGCCATGGCTTCGCGGCGTGTCAGGGGCCTTCCATCCTTGAGGAATTCATGTTTCCAGTATTCCGTGTTTGTGTAGCCGCCGTTGGTTATGAATTCCTTGTATTGTTTGTTGGTTACTTCATACTTGTCTATGTAGAAATCGGCCAATTGCCCGGCATCCGTTTTCGCTCCTGGCACCCGTACCATGCCGGGCGGAATGCTTCCTCTCTTGTCGAGGACCCTCACCAGATCACTAGGAATCAATCCTGCAGTGGCAATGTCCCAAGTGGAAGATGCAGCGAGGACTGTCTCATAGCCTTCCTTTTCTATTTTCCACCTGAAGATTCCGATAGGCACTCTGATCTTTTCGATCGGCGAAAGACCCAAGTATTTCCATTCACGGTCTGGAGCCTGGTATTCTTTCATGGAAATGTTTGCACCCGGAGGCTCGGTCTTGATGTTTATGTTCAGGGAACATTTTGAAAAGAGCTCGGCGAGCTTGGGATCATGGGGAATGTATTCTTCTGCTCTTTCGGCAAGTCTGTAAGGGCCAGTGAGATCCCGCCAAAGATCGTTTTCTCGAATGAGCCGCTCGATCTGTGGAAGGGCTTCTTGCGTGGCCCAGCGGATTTTGGCTTGGCGGTTAAGGAACCAGCGGCTGAGGAAGCCGATGGCAAGAAGAATGATTAAAGCTGGGATGGCAACCCGGGGGTTGGCGAGGCGGCGCAGGAGCGTTCTGAGAGTTAGACGCCGAGTTTCGGGGACTTGAAGGCTTTGCTGGTATTTCCTGAGGTCTCTGTGCAGTTCTTGTGCAGAGGAATAACGCGATTCGGGGTCCTTTTCCAGGGCTTGAGTCACGATGCGCTTCAGGTCCGGGGAAACGTCCGGGCGCAACTGGTCAAGAGCTGGAGGCGAAGACGTGAGGATCGCGCTGGCAGTGTCCATACCCGTCTTTTTCCTGAAGGGATGCACCGCGGCAAGCATTTCGTAGAGAACGACGCCGAACGAGAATATGTCGGAGCGGGCATCGACCGTCTCGCCTCGCAACTGTTCCGGCGACATGTAGGCCAGGGTCCCCAAGGTCGTCCCGGTTCGGGTCAGCGCAGTGACGGTCTCTTCCTGACTCTCGATTCCGCCGGACGGAATCAGTTGCTTCGCCAGCCCGAAGTCCATCACCTTCGCATGGCCCGTCTGCGTCAGCATGATGTTCGCGGGTTTGATGTCGCGGTGGACGATCCCTTTGCCGTGCGCCGCCTCCAATGCCTCCGCAACTTCGATAGCGATCTGCAGCGCCTCCTTCAGCGGCAACGGCTCCTTGGCCAGCTTGTCTCTGAGCGTCTGGCCATCCACGTATTCCATGACGATGAAGTCCTTGCCCTCGGACTCAGCGACCGCATGGATGCTGCAAATATAAGGGTGGTCCAGTGCCGCTGCCGAATGGGCTTCGCGCAGGAATCGCTTGCGGGCTGATTGCGTCCTGCTGCATTTCCGGAGGAAGGAATTTCAGGGCGACTTTGCGATGAAGCGAGGTGTCCTCGGCCAGGAACACTTCGCCCATGCCGCCAGCGCCCAGCTTCTCCAGCACCTGGTAATGGGAAATGGTTCGGCCGATCATGGAACAAGTCTAATCCGCTGCTGCGATCCAAGCAATGCGTGCCAGCCCCCTCTTAGACCGGCGCTAACGCCTCAGCGCCCCATCCAGCCGCCGTCCACCATCAGGATGGCGCCGTTGACGTAGTTGGAGGCCGGCGACGCCAGGAAGACCACCGCGCCCCGGAAATCCTCCGGCTGGCCCCACCTGCCGGCAGGAATGCGTTCCAGGATGGCCGCGCTGCGTTTGGGATCACTGCGCAGCGCCGTGGTGTTGTCGGTGGCGACGTAGCCCGGCGCGATGGCGTTCACCTGCACGCCTTTACCCGCCCATTCATTGGCCAGCGCCTTGGTCAGAGACCCGATCGCGCCTTTGCTGGCGGCATAACTGGGCACCAGGATCCCTCCCTGGAAGGTCAGCAGCGAGGCCGTGAAGATGATCTTCCCGCTCCCCCGCTCCACCATCCGCTTGCCGATCTCCCGGCTCAGAATGAACTGGGCGTCCAGGTTCACCTTGACGATCGCGTCCCAGTACTCGTCCGGGTGCTCGGCGGCCGGCTTCCTCAGGATGATGCCCGCGTTGTTCACCAGGATGTCGATGACCGGGAAGTCCGCCTGTACTTGGCGGATGAAGGCGTAGAGAGCAGCCCGGTCCGCGAAGTCGCAGGCGTACGCTTTGAACTTGCGGCCCCTGGCCAGCACCTCGTTCTCCACCTCGCTGCCGTCGGCATCCGGCGTCCGGCTCACTCCTACGATGTCGGCGCCCGCCTCCGCCAGGGCCAGCGCCATGGCCTTCCCGATGCCGCGCCTGCACCCGGTCACCAGCGCCACTTTCCCATCCAGTCTGAATTCGTCGAGAACCGTCATGGTCGCTTCTCCTGTTCCTCGGAGCACTTCACCAGGATCTTCATCGCCTCGCCGCCGCGCTCCATCTGCCGGAGCCCTGAATCGAGTTCTTCGAGCGGGCATATGCGCGTGATTAGTCGCTCCAGCGGCAGCGCGCCCGATGCGGCCAGTTGGATGGCCTTCTCGAAGTCCTCACGCTCGTACACCCGTGCGCCGATCATCTTGAGCTCGCGCCAGAAGAACTTGAACAGCTCCACTTTGGGGGCCTCGGAAAAGATAGCCACCACCACGATGCGCCCGCGCGTCCTGGGCAGCCTGGTCATCATCTCGGCGCCCGCCGGCGAGCCCGAGACCTCGAAGACCACGTCCGCTCCGGCCCCGCCCGTCTGCTCGGTGACCAGCTCGACCAGGTCGGTTTCCAGGGGATTCACCGCCTCGACGCCCAATCCCCTGGCCAACTCCAGGCGGAACGGATTCACCTCCGAGACCACGACCCTGGCGCCCGCGGCCTTGGCCACCGCGGCCACCAGCGCGCCGATCGGTCCGCAGCCCTGCACCACTGCGTATTCGCCTTCCTGGACGCCCCCCAGCCGCACGTCGTGGCAGGCCACCGCCAGGGGCTCGATGAGCGCGCCCTGCGCCATCGACAGCGTGGCCGGAAGCCGGTGCAGCGTGTGCGAAGGCACCGTCCACAGGCCCTGAAAGGCGCCCGGGGAGTCAATCCCGATGAACTTCAGCCGCTGGCAGATGTGCTCGTGGCCGGCCCGGCAGGCCGGACAGGTTCCGCAGTGATCCAGCGGCCTCACCGTGACGCGATCCCCTACCGCGAAACCTGGCACTCCGTCGCCCAGCGCAGCGATGGTCCCCGACATTTCGTGGCCCATCACCAGCGGTCTCTGCACACGGCGATCCATCTTGCCGTGGAAGATGTGTAGATCGGTCCCGCAGATCCCGCAGTGGGATACCTGGATCTGCACCTGACCCGGCGCCGGCGCAACCGGAACGCAGGCGCCGATCCGTATGGTCTGGTTTCCTTGGTAGTAAGCAGCTTTCAGTGGGCAGGTAACGAATTGTGCGGACATGGCCGATTATAATAGCAGGGCCGACTGCGGTTGACCCAATCTTTAACATTATGATAGCTTGGCCTTTGACGCATCTCAGAAGGCGTTCTTGAGCCGCTCCCAAGCGAAATCCGATGGAAAGAATTCTGCACGATCTCGCTGAACTCCTGCTAAAGGCTGTGCCCACGTTTTTGCTGGTGGTGCTGCTGTACTTCTACCTGAAGTGGGTGTTCTTCCGTCCGCTGGAGCGAGTCCTGGCAGCCCGGCAGGAGGCCACGGAAGGCGCCCGGAAGCTGGCCGAAGAAAGCCTGAACAAAGCCGCCGCGATGGCGGCCCAGTACGAAGCAGCCATTCGCGCCGCGCGCACCGCGATCTATCGGGAGCAGGAAGAATTCCGGCAGCGCTGGCGTCAGGAGCGGGCCGCTGCCCTCGACGAGGCGCGGCAGAGGGCCCAGGCCCTGGTCACGGAAGCCACTCAGCGTCTCGAAATCGAGCTGGCCGAAGCCAAGCAGGTCCTTCAACAGCACACCGAGACCTTGGCCGCCGGGATCGTCCGGCGGATTCTCGACAGGAGAGCGGCTTGAAGCGCGTTGGCATCTACGCCTGGCTGGCGATCCTGGTTGCCGCCGCCTGCCTGGCCCAGCATCAAGCGCCGCACCAGGCGGGTCAGGCCAAAACCGAAAGAGAACACGGCGGCGATCACACCACTACCTGGAAGTGGGCCAATTTCGTGCTGCTGGCGGGTGGTCTGGGCTACCTCATCCATAAAAAGGGCGGCGCGTTCTTCCGCGCGCGCAGCGAGCAGATCCGGGACGCCATCGCCGAGGCCGCCAGTATCAAGCAGGATGCCGAAGCGCGCCACGCCCAGATCGAGCAACGCCTGGCCGGCGTCGAGGCGGAAGTCGAGAGCCTTCGCAAGACGGCCCGTGACGAGTCGGCCGCCGAAGGCCAGCGCGTGCGCCACGAGACCGAGCGGGAGTTGAAAAAGATTCAGGCCCAGGCCGAGCGGGAGATCGTCGCCGCCGCGCAAGCCGCCCGCCAGCAACTGCGGGCTTATTCGGCCGAGTTGGCCATCGCACTGGCGGCGCAAAGGATCCGCGGGCAGATGACAGCGGAGGTTCAAGACCGGCTGGTGCTTGCTTCGGCCCGGGAACTGGAGCGGGTGCACCAGCAGCCGGGGAGGGTTTCTTAGGGTATGCCGGCGGCCGTAGCTTCCAGATATGCGCGGGCCTTGGCGGACCTGTCGAGCAAGCCCGAATCGCCGGTTCAGCCAAACCGGCTGGTCGAGGAGATGCAGGCCATCGAACGGGCCTGGGCGAGTTCCCCGGTCTGCGGAACGTGCTGCTTTCCCCCGCCGTCCCCCCGCCCCGGAAACGGGCGGTTGTCGCGGCGCTGGCCGGAAAGATGTCACTGTCCGGCCTGCTGAAGCGGTTTCTGTTCGTGCTCATCGACCACCGGCGGACGGCGCTGCTTTCGGAGATTCGGGAAGCGTTCGAGGCGGTGATCGACGAGCGCCTGGGGCTGGTGCGGGTGGAGGTGTCCTCGGCGCAGGAACTGACGCACCCGCAACGCCAGGCGCTGGCCGCGGCCCTGACGCGCCTGACCGGAAGGGAGGCGCGGTCGCGGTTTTGGGTGCGGCCCGACTTGATCGGCGGCCTGGTGGCGCGGATTGGCTCAACCATCTACGACGGCTCGGTGCTCGGCCAACTGGAAGGCTTGCGGCAGCGTTTGGCGAGTAGAGGATCATGACTGCTTGTAGCCTCTAGCCTGTGGCTTGTAGGTCGCTTCCGACAGGCTACAGGCAACAAGCTACAGGCTGAGAAAGACCGGACTATGGCTCAAATTCGAGCGGATGAGATAGAGCGCGTTCTCCGCGAAGAAATCGAGAATTACGACCAGGCCATCAGCGTGGCCGAGGTGGGCTCGGTCATCTCGGTGGGCGACGGGATTGCCCGTATTCACGGCCTGGACAAAGTGATGGCCGGGGAGCTGATCGAGTTCCCGCACGGCGTGGCGGGCATCGCTCTGAACCTGGAAGAAGACCAGGTGGGCGCGGTGCTGCTGGGCGACTACACAGAAATCAAAGAGGGCGATGAGGTGCGGCGCACCGGTCGGATCATGTCCGTGCCAGTGGGCGAAGCCTTGGTCGGGCGCGTGGTCAACTCCCTGGGCGAACCCATCGACGAGAAAGGCCCTATCCACACCGACCAGTTCATCTCCCTGGAGCGCCTGGCGCCCGGCGTGGTGGATCGCCAGCCCGTCAAAGAGCCGCTGCAAACCGGCATCAAGGCCATCGACAGCATGATTCCCATCGGGCGCGGGCAGCGCGAGCTGATTATCGGCGACCGCCAGACCGGGAAGACGGCCCTCATCCTGGACACCATCATCAATCAGAAGGGCGGCGACGTGGTGTGCGTCTATGTGGCCATCGGCCAGAAGCGGTCCACGGTGGCCCAGGTAGTTAAGACGCTGGAGGAGTTCGGCGCCATGGACTACACCATCGTGGTGGCGGCCACGGCCTCGGACCCGGCGCCCATGCAATACATCGCGCCCTACGCCGGTTGCGCCATGGGCGAATACTTCCGCGACTTGAGCCGCCATGCCGTGTGCTTCTATGACGACCTCTCCAAGCACGCCGCCGCCTACCGCGAGATCTCGCTGCTGCTGCGCCGGCCACCGGGGCGCGAGGCCTATCCGGGCGACGTCTTCTACCTGCACAGCCGTTTGCTGGAGCGCGCCGCCAAGCTGTCGGAGGGAATGGGCGGCGGCTCGCTGACTGCCATTCCGGTGATCGAAACCCAGGCCGGGGATCTTTCCGCCTACATCCCCACCAACGTCATCTCGATCACCGACGGCCAGATCTACCTGGAAACCGATCTGTTCAACGCCAACGTGCGGCCGGCCATTAACGTGGGCCTCTCGGTAAGCCGGGTGGGCGGCAACGCACAGATCCGCGCTATGCGGCAGGTGGCCGGCACGCTGCGGCTGGAACTGGCGCAGTATCGCAACCTGGCGGCCTTCGCCCAGTTCGGCTCGGATTTGGACAAAGCCTCCATCGCCCAGTTGAACCGCGGCCACCGGCTGGTGGAAGCCCTCAAGCAGGGGCAGTATCAGCCCCTGCCGGTCGAAAAGCAGATCCTGATCATCTTCTCCGGCACGGCCGGCTACCTGGACGACATCCCGGTGGAGCAGTGCCGGAAATTCGAGGAGGAGTTGTATCGGTTCGCCGAGAACGCTCACCCGGGGCTGCTCCAGCAGATTCGCGAGCAGAAGGCGCTCAGCGACAGCTTGCGCGGCCAGGCGCAGGCTGCGCTGGAGGAATTCAAGGAGCGCTTCGTTTCCGAGGGCCGGAGCTAAGAGATGCCCAGCTTGATCGACCTGCGGCGCCGCATCCGTTCGGTGCGCAACACCCAGCAGGTCACCAAGGCCATGAAGATGGTCTCGGCAGCCAAGCTGCGGCGGGCCCAGGGCCGCGTGCTGGCCGCGCGCCCCTACGCCTCGATGTTCGGGCGGGTGCTGGCCGATGTGGCCTCGGCGGTGGCGCAGGATGAGCGCCTCCCCTCTCATCCCCTGCTGGCGCGCCGGCCGGAGAACCGCATCTTGCTGGTGCTGCTGACCGCCGACCGCGGCCTGGCCGGGGCTTTCAACACCAACCTGATCAAGGCCTCCCAGCAGTTTCTGGAACAGCGCGCCGGGCCGCCCTCGAGCTGGACCTGGTGGGGCGCAAGGGGCGGGACTTCCACCGGAAGCGAAAGGCCGTCATCGTGGGCGAGCACGTGGGCATCACCCAGAAGGTCCAGTATTCGGATGCCGCGGCGATTGCCCGCCTGGTGATGGAGCGTTTCCAGAGCGCCGCCATCGACGCGGTCTACCTGCTCTACAACGAATTCAAGACGGTCCTGTCGCAGAAGCTCACGGTGGCGCGCATCCTGCCCATCGTCATTCGAGAACAGGAGAAGGGACTGGACTACATTTACGAGCAGCCTCCTCTGGAATTGCTGGAGGGATTGTTGCCGCGCTACGTGGAAATTGCGATTTACCACGCCCTGCTGGAGTCCTCGGCAGCCGAACATGCGGCGCGGATGACGGCCATGGACGCCGCCACCTCCAATGCCGGGGAAATGATCGAGAAGCTCACGCTGTACATGAACCGCGTGCGCCAGGCCAGCATCACCAAGGAGATCATCGAGGTGGTGAGCGGCGCCAGCGCGCAGGGCTGATTGAGGAGATAACCGATGAGTGCAATGCCGAACCCCGTCGGCCGCGTCGTTCAGGTGGCCGGGCCGGCCGTCGATATTCAGTTTCTGGAGGGGCAGATCCCGGTCATCTACACGGCCATCCGCATCACCAGCGAGGGTTTCACCGTCCCTCAGCCCATCGACATCATCACCGAGGTGGCGCAGCACATCGGCGAAGGCCGCGTGCGCACCATCGCGCTCCAGCCCACCGAGGGCCTGGTGCGCGGCATGAAGTCGGAGAGCCTGGGCCGCCCGGTCGAGGTGCCGGTGGGCAAACAGACCCTGGGCCGGGTGATGAACGTGATTGGCGAGCCGGTGGACCACATGGGGCCGCTGGTCACCGAGCTGCGTTACCCCATTCACCGGCCCGCTCCCAGCTTCGAGCAGCAGTCCACCACGCTCCAGATGTTCGAGACCGGCGTCAAGGTGATCGACCTACTGGAGCCTTACCTGCGCGGCGGCAAAATCGGCCTGTTCGGCGGCGCGGGCGTGGGCAAGACGGTCATCATCATGGAGATGATCCATAGCATCGCCCTGAAGCACGGCGGCGTGTCGGTGTTTGCGGGAGTGGGCGAGCGCACCCGCGAGGGCAACGACCTGTGGCTGGAGATGCAGCAGTCCGGCGTCATCGACACGCGCGACTGGACCAAGTCCAAGTGCGCCCTCATCTACGGCCAGATGACCGAGCCGCCCGGCGCCCGGCTGCGCGTGGGCCTGGCGGGCGTCACCGTAGCCGAATACTTCCGCGATGTCGAACGCCAGGACGTGCTGCTGTTCATCGACAACATCTTCCGCTTCACCCAGGCCGGCTCGGAGGTCTCGGCGCTTTTGGGCCGCATGCCTTCGGCGGTGGGCTACCAGCCCAACCTGGCCACCGAGATGGGCGAGTTGCAGGAGCGCATCACCTCGACCAAGAACGGCTCGATCACCTCGGTGCAGGCCATCTACGTGCCCGCGGACGACTACACCGACCCCGCCCCGGCCACCACCTTCGCTCACCTGGACGCGACTACAAACCTTTCCCGCCAGATCGTCGAGATGGGGATTTATCCGGCGGTCGATCCGCTGGCTTCGACTTCGCGCATCCTGGATCCGCGCATCGTGGGCCTGGAGCACTACGGCGTGGCCCAGCAGGTCAAGCAGGTCCTGCAACGCTACAAGGACCTCCAGGACATCATCGCCATCCTGGGCATCGACGAACTCTCGGACGAGGACAAGCTCATCGTGGCCCGGGCGCGCAAGATCGAGCGCTTCCTGTCGCAGCCCTTCCACGTGGCCGAGCAGTTCACCGGCCACGCGGGGAAGTACGTCAAGCTGGCCGACACCATCCGGGGGTTCAAGGAGATTGTGGAAGGCAAGCACGACTCGATCCCCGAGCAGGCGTTCTACATGAAGGGGACCATCGAAGAGGTGCTGGAGCACGCCGAGCAGTTGAAGGCGCTGGGCTGAGACCATGGCGGACACGTTCCTACTGGAAGTCGCGACGCCGGAGAGCCTCCTGGTGCGGGACCAAGTCAGCGAGGCCCAGATCCCGGCCCGCAACGGCTACGTGGGCATCCTGCCGGGCCACGCCGCGCTGCTGGCCGAGTTAGGCGAGGGCAGGCTGAGCTACACCGCCGAAGGCCGCCGCCGCTCCCTGACAGTGCAAGGCGGCTGGCTGGAAGTCTCCAACGACCAGGTGCGGGTGCTGGCGAACGGGGCGGGGAAGGAAGGGTGAGGGGCGTCCTCGCCCCGCCGCCTGGCTACCGGGCTTGCTTGGGGTACAAGAGATCCCGGGTTCAAATCCCGGCGGCCTGACCAAACTCTTCAAGGACTTACCGCCACTCCCTCACTCCGAAGCCCGCGTTTCAGGTCTAATTCAGGTCCAAAGTCGTCTCGGAGTCGTCGGATCATTGGCTCTTTCGTGACCCCGTGCCCAATCCGATGCACTGCCAGAACTTGGGGTCGTGGGACCGATGGGGAAATGCTTCGCGTGTTCTTCGTCGTCTCGCGAATCAGGAGACGAAGAACGTTCTTCCCTTATAAGGAGAATCGACGGCCCCGTTCGCAAGCCGACGCATTGCCAGGAGCTGGGGTTGTGGGACCGATGGCCGATTCTTCGCTGATCCCTCGTCGTCTCGCGAATCAGGAGACGAAAAACGTTCCTCCCTGTATATGCAGGTCCGCTCCCCGCTAAATCCGGTCGGCAGAGGGTCCAGTTCCTGACGGGGACCAGAGGCCCCGGGCCTCTTGGGTGACGGAGTCGCCAGGGTCGGCCCAAAACCGGATGAGGAATTGAGTGTTGCGGATTGGTCGCGGGGGCCGACTCAATCACGCTTGCAAACGCCCGGCCTAACGACTAATAATCTGACCAATGGCTAGGCAGCTCGTGGTATTGCGGCAGAAGCCGTCCATGGGACCGCTCAGCGAGTATCTGGAGCGGGTGAAACAGCTTCCTGAAGTCTGGGATCTGACCTCGGGAGCGGAGAGGCCCGGAGAAGAGCGCCGACTGTGGTTCCGCGGTCACCAGGACGCCGCTTGGAAACTCACGCCCAGACTTTACAGGCAGCCGTTTGCAGGCGCGGAAGAGAGCGAGATCAGACAGGAGTTTCAAAGGCGAGCCCCTCTGTCGATCCCAGGCCGCCTGCCCATTAACAAGTGGGAGTGGTACTTCCTGATGCAACACTATGGTGCCCCCACCCGGTTGCTGGATTGGACTGAGAACCCCCTGGTTGCCATGTACTTCGCGGTGGTCGGCCACCAGCGCAAGACTGACGCGGCCGTGTGGGTCCTCGACCCGTGGTGGCTGAACCCGAAGCTGAAACGGGGCATCGAGGGGCCGATGCTCTCGGAGTGGAAGGAAGCTGACGCTTATCTGCCCGACTTGGAGGCAGCCTTCGCGGGGAAGAGGGTCACCGTGCGCCTTCCTGCCGCGATCGAACCGCCCCAGGTTGACCGACGGATGGAGGCTCAGGCCAGTCGATTCGTGATCTTCGGGACTACCAAAGATCTGATGAGAACTCGCGCTGCCAGCACTGGCCCTCCAAGGCGCAAGCATGTAGCGATCATTCGCATAGCCAGCACGCAGATCAAAGAGGTCCAGAGGGACCTTGAGCAGTACGGGGTCACTGCATCCTCGGTTTTTCCCGATCTTGAAGGCCTATGCCGGGAGATCTGTTCGAAATGGAAAAAACGGTGATTGCACAGTGACTGTCTCTTGACGCCTGACACTGCCGGGCGCTACCGCTAAGGCAGAAGGCTCGCAAGGCGTTCCCGCAGACGGAGGCGGGGCCTCTCGAAACAAACCCGCCAGCCACCGAACGGCGAGCGGCAGGGGGGTCGGTAATCCACTTCCCGCAGGTTTGCCATTGAATTAACGAATTGACCCCTCTACGGTGCGAATCTCGACCTTCAAGACTGGGTTTCACCGCAGCGAGCCGCATGGCTGGTTTCCCTGGACCTCGTCCCGGCCATACGCCCAGCCTTTTCAAGGGCGGAGCAATTCGTTAGACTGGTGGAAGCAGAAGCTCCGCCAGGTAGGGCGCGATGTATAGAGTCTTAATCGATGAGGCTGTTGTCAACGAGATCACGAGGCGGCTGGTGCAGGCGGCGGACCCGGAACGGATCATTCTGTTCGGCAGTCGGGCGCGGGGAGACCACCGGCTGGACAGCGATGTGGATTTTCTGATGGTGAAGTCCGGAGGGGGATCCGCGCGGGACTGCGAGGTCCGCGCCTACGCCGCACTGGGAGGCATGGCTGTCCCCGTAGACATCCTGTGCTACAGCCGCGAGGAGGTCGAGCGCTGGTCGAGCGCGCGCAACCACGTGGTCGCCAGGGCTCTGCGGGAGGGGCGCGTCATCTATGAGAAGTGCGGTTGAACGAGCCCGGGGCCTGGTGCACAAGTCGGACCACGACTTCGCAATCGCCAGGCTGGGCCTCCATACGGGGGTTCAAGCAGATCGTGGAGGGCAAGCACGACTCGATCCCCGAGCAGGCGTTCTACATGAAGGGGACCATCGAAGAGGTTCTCGAGCACGCCGAGCAGTTGAAGGCGCTGGGCTGAGGCCATGGCGGAGACGTTCCTACTGGAAGTGGCGACTCCCGAGAGCCTGCTGGCCCGCGACCAGGTCAGCGAGGCCCAGATCCCGGCCCGCAACGACTACGTGGGCATCCTGCCGGGCCACGCCGCGCTGCTGGCGGGGCTGGGCGAGGGCAGATTGAGCTACACGGTCGAGGGCCGCCGCCGCTCGCTCGCCGTCCGCGGCGGCTGGCTGGAGGTCTCCGGGGACCACGTGCGGATGCTGGCGGATGAGGCGGAGAGGGAAGGGTGAGGGGGCGGCTTGGCACCTTTGCCCCCCAACTTGCAGCGCTACGGTAGGATGAGGGTGGAGAGATCGGCGCCGTGCATAACAGCTCACTTCGGAAGGCAGGGGCCCTCGATCCCCAGGTGAGGGCTGCGCTTGAGGGGTTGCTTGGCCTGACTCTTCAGGGTGACGAGTCGGTTAGCGTGCGCATTTATAAATCCAAGCCTGCCCCGACCGCCGAGGCGCGCCAGGCCGCGTACCGTGAGCTCCTCGACCGGGCAAGCAGAATTGCGGAAAAGGTCGAGGAAGTGCCGGAAGCCGAGATCGAGTCAGCTATTGACGAGGCGACCAATTTCGTGCGTCACACCCCCGAATGAGGATCGTACTGGATACTGCGGTCCTCGTCCGGGCCACCGCGAAGGCATCTGGGCCCACGAGGTTGCTGTTGGAGCAAATCGCTGGCGGCGGCCACCAACTGATCCTCTCGCCGTTCCTGCTTGAAGAAACCGAGAGGGTGCTGAACTATCCGCGTATCCAAGGTCTCTATCGCTTGAGTCCTGCGGAAGTCCAGAAGCATATCGATTGCCTACAGGCAGCCGCTGAGATCGTAGAGCCAGTGGTTGCGCGACCGATTGTGAAGGATCCGCACGACGATCCCGTTCTCTTTACTGCGGTGGCGGGCGGCGCCGACGTGCTCTGTACGCTTGACCGCGATTTCTATGATCCGGCTGTGCTTGACTTCTGCCGCGCGCTCGGTATCGCCGTGATGAACGATGCCGACCTCCTGCAACTGCTACGCTGGTCCGGAAGCCGGCTGCGCGCCGGCTTCGATCCGCAGACCCAGCTCTGACCTAGCTTCTGTGCTTGTCGCTGTGCGGAATGGTCGGTCGCCCTACGGCAACGCCTCCTGGGCTGGGAGCACTACAGCATGCGCCGGGATGTCAAGGCGATTCTTCACAGGTGCAAGGACCTGCGAGATATCATCGCCATCCTGGGCATCGACGAACTCTCGGACGAGGACAAGCTCATCGTGGCTCGGGCGCGCAAGATCGAGCGCTTCCTGTCGCGGCCTTTCCACGTGGCCGAACAGTTCACCGGCCACGCGGGGAAGTACGTCAAGCTGGCCGACACCATCCGGGGGTTCAAGGAGATCGTGGAAGGCAAGCACGACGAGATTCCCGAGCAGGCTCTTTACATGAAGGGGGCCATCGAAGAGGTTCTCGAGCACGCCGAGCAGTTGAAGGCGCTGGGCTGAGGCCATGGCGAAGACGTTCCTGCTGGAACTGGCGACTACAGAGAGCCTGCTGGTCCGCGATCAGGTCAGAGAGGCCCAGATCCCGGCCCGCAACGGCTACGTGCGCATCCTGCCGGGCCACGCCGCGCTGCTGGCCGAGCTGGGCGAAGGCCGATTGAGCTACACGGCGGAAGGCTGCCGCCGGTCCCTGACGGTCCAGGGCGGCTGGCTGGAAGTGGCCGGCGACCACGTCCGCGTGCTGGCGAACGGGGCGGGGAAGGAAGGGTGAGGGGCGTCTTCGCCCCGCCGGCTTACCAGCGCTGTGCCTCTCGCAAACCCCGCATGCGACAGAATCTGCACCGGCGGAAACTGATCGCGGCTCGAAGGCACGCGGCAAGTCGGCTGTGAGACTGCGGCGGCCTGGTTTTGCTACGCCTCTTGCACCCCAGATCTGCCGCTGGTGAGCGCACGGCGGCTCGATCCTCAAACAGGCGCAAGTCGAGACGCACTTGTCCCCGCGAGTGGCCGGGATGGAGGCTTACGAAATTCAGGCTGCGTGCCGGTCGTGGGCCAGTACCAGGAATACGTATAGGATCTGGAAACGGATCGCCGGCACAGTGAAGAAATCGACGGACACCACGGTCTTGACGTGATTCTCGAGGAGGTTTGCGCGGCCGCCTCTTCGCCGAGCGCTGGAGCACGCCGATCTGGTGGCGAAGGGCCAAGTTTTCCAGTTGCAGTGCGGTTCGGGATTTGAGCAGTGACGAAAGAGCGGCAGCCAACACCGGCAGCACTCTGAACATCGAACGAAGGAATTGGCGAAGGATGCGCAACCCCCATCTTCTCAGATGGTTCGGGGTTTACGAGAGGCACAGTATGGTAATTGCCGGGCAGCCCGGAACCGGGTCGTCGCGAGCGGAGCTGACCGAAACCGGTGGCCTATTTCACCGTTGAGTCGACGGCCTTGTGCGTTTTTTCATACAGCCTTAACCGGCCGGCCTTGTCTCCCTTGGCTACGTCCCAGGCGATTTTGGCAACCTCGTCCACCTGCTCGCGCGGCACCACGACCACCCCGTCTCCATCGGCCACGACGAAATCGCCGGGCCGCACCAGCACGCCGCCCACGACGACCGGCAGGTTGATGCTGCCCGCTTCGATGCGGCCGGGCCGCGTGCCGCCACCCTGGTACTTCGCATAAACCGGTATTTTCTCGACGATCAGCTCGTCCGTATCACGGCAGGTGCCATTGGTGACCACTCCTGTCATGCCGCGCGAGTACCAGTTCAGCGTGTTGCTCGACCCACGAAACCCGTGTTTTCGATACTCTGCGCATCAATCACCAGCGCATGGCCCGGCTTGATGATCGGCACGAAAGCCTCCGGTGCGTACGTACTATACCAGTGGCCGTGCCATTTATTAAACTCGTCGTACGGCATCTTGCCGGCCGCCGGCTTGTTGGAGGGGACGAACTGATACGTGATCGCCACCCCATAGAAGCGGTGCGCCACCTTGTCGCTATTGTCGCGCCACAGTGGCCGGATGGTCTTGTCCATGAGACCGCGGTCCTGTAGACCGACGGCCTGCATGGCATCAAGTACGTCCGACACCCGCAGGCCCTCGTATTTTTTCACTAGCGGCATGGGGTCTTCGCTGGTCAGTTCCGTATGGGGGTAGAGCAAGGTGGCGCCCTTCCGGAGTTGGTCCGGCGTCAACTTCGGAGGCCGGTCCTGCGCGAGCGCCATTCCACCGCACCACAGGGTCGCCAGCAAGGGAAAAAGAATTGTTCGTTTCACTCGAAGCTCCTTACCTTAAGATTCAAAATCCGGCTGTTACCACAGCAGTTTGGCGGCAATCTGGATGGTTCGGCCGGAACCCGCGCCGAGAATGCGTCCGAAGCTGCCCGACGTGACGCTCGTCTGCGGGTCGCTGAAATTCACCTGGTTGAAAGCGTTGAAGAACTCGCCGCGGAGCTGGAATCTCAGTGGCTCGCGCAGCCTGAAGTCTCTCACAAGATTGACGTTGGAATTTACGCTGGCGGGACCACTGAGGGTATTCCGGCCCACATTTCCATAAACTCCGCGCGGCACGGCGTTCACCGGGACGAACGCGGCCGTGTTGAAGAAGTGCTGGATGAAGTCATCCCGGCTGCTGTGTTGCACCCGGATGGTATCCAGCGTGGCTCCCAGCGCCAGTTGCGCCGGCTGCAGGCTGGGTTGCCCCGTCCCGTCCAGCGCCACGTCCGTGCCCTCGTTGAAATTCAGCGGCGTACCGCTGTGCATGGTATGCATCGCGGCCAGCGTCCAGCCCCGCAGCAGGTAGGAAGCCAGCCGATTGCCAAACCGGGCCTCCGGGATCCACATCCAAGAAATGGTGACCACATGGCGCTGGTCAAAGTTGCCGCGGCCGCGCAGCCTCGTCAGGTCGAGCGGGTTTGACACTCCCGGCGTATTGCCCGGCGTCACCGACGTCAGCGTATCGAGGTTCTTCGACAGCCCGTACGAACCCATGACTGAGAAACCGCTGCTGAAGCGCTTGTTGACCGTCGCGTGGAAGGCGTGGTACCAGCTCCGGTAATCGTTGCCCAGCATGCGGCAGAGAGGCGTGAGGATGCCGATTGTCTGTGTGAACAAGACGCGGTCGTTCACGTTTTGGGCCGAAGGCGCCGCGCCCGTCAGGGGATCGGTCTTGTACACGGCCGGATCCCAGTGGCGATGTCCCTCGTGCTTGATGCCCATCTTGCCCACATAGCTCGCCTCCACCATCAGGTCCCGCCGGAGTTGCCGTTGCAGAGTGAGATTCCACGATGGGATATACGGCGTCCGTAGGTTCACCTCGCGGGATACCAGGTTGCCAGGCAGCGGGAACAGCCCACAGGTAATCCCGGGAAAACTGCTGGACGGCACGCAGCCGAACCGGCCGGGCAGCGGGATATACGACGGCGGCGGAATGCGGTTCACGGACTTATAGGGATCGTCGATGAGCCCGTTGTAAGTGGCGTCCGTGCCCGACCAGGGGGCTTCCGCCTGGTGCACCGAATTAGCGCTGATCTGCTCGTAAAACAGGCCGGCGCCGCCGCGCACGCTGGTTTTGCCATTGCCGAACACGTCCCAGGCAAAGCCGAACCGGGGCGCCAGGTTGTTCAGATCGTTTTCCACGGTCTTGTCGGGAATTCCGGGGTCGCCGGGGAACAGGATGCCCGGCGGGCTGTCCGGCTTTACCGTAGACTGCGCTCCCAGCTTCATCGAAATGTAACGGCCGAAGCGCTGGCGCCACGGGAAGAACGGCTCGTAGCGGACCCCGTAGTTGAGCGTCAGGCGGGGGTGGACTTTGAACTCGTCCTGCACGAACCACTGGTGCTTCCAGGCGATCGGAGCGCTGTCGCCCAGGCCGAACTTGGTGTTCAGCGAGTCGTACGTACCCAGCAGAAAGTCCGCCGTGGGGTCGCCCGTACGCGTCCCGCTGAAGGTAGCGCTGCGGCTGCTGTCCCCTCCTAGATAGAAGCGGATGTACAGCATCTCGTAACCCCACTTGAAGTTGTGCCGGCCGGAAATCTTGGTCATCGTGTTGCGCACTTGGGCAGCGCCGTATTTCTGCTTGGCAGGCGCGGGGAAGCTGAGCGAGAAGCGCCCGGTCACGCTAACACTCGGACCTTCTCCCTGGGGCCCCTGGTCGAGGTTGATCCCCACGCTGCGCGGCGGGATGCGGATGTCCGTTCCCGAGGCGGAATACGCACCCAGGAAGGAAACCACGCTCTCACTCACAAACGAAGAGCTGAAAGTGTATGTGCTATTAAGGCTGCCGTTGTAAACCTCGACGTGCCGGCTGCCATCGGCGTATCCGCTGAAGCTGCCGGGTAATAGCACTCCGTCGTAGTGGTCGCGGAAAAAATGGCCGTAGAGGTTGTGCTTGGCGCTTTGCAGAACATCAATCCGCGTCAGGAAACTATAGTTGTTGCTCGGGTTCGGCCGCAGGGCCACCACCACCCCGCTCGCCGAGTGCGGTACATACTTGTCCAGCAGGGTCTTCGCGACGGGGCTGATGCAGCCGGGGCTGATGATGTTGCCCGCCATGCACGGCCGCCCGGTTGAGTCCAGTATCGGCTGGCCGGTGAGCGGATCCGTAGGGTTCCGCAACGCGGTTCTGACGGCGGTAAAGTCGCCATTGCGTTGGGCGTCCGTAGGCACCAGAGACTGGCTCGAACCCGCTTGCGGACGGTCCCAAAGCCGCTGGTAGCTGCCGAAAGCAAACAGCCGCTGTTTCCAGATCGGCCCGCCCGCGGCGAAGCCCGCCTGGTTCTGCTTGTTGACAGGACGGGACGGCTGGAAGAAGCTGCGCGCGTTCAGCTTTTCGTTGCGCAGAAACTCCCAGGCCGTGCCGTGGTACTGGTTGGTGCCCGCTTTTGATACCACGCTCACCTGAGCGCTCGCGTTGTTGCCGTATTCCGCGCTGAAGTTGTGGGTGTGGATGCGGATCTCCTGAACGGCGTCCGGAGGCGGGTAGTTCAGCCCGGTGCTCTGCGCGAAGCTGGTGAAGTTGGCTCCGTTGAACGTGAAATTGTTGTCGACGGACCGGCCGCCGTGCACTATCATAGTCGGACCGCTGCGCGAGTCGGACAGCTCTTGTGGCGCGGTGACGTACGCCACGCCTGGCAGCAGGTTGGCCAGTGCGACCACGTTGCGGCCTTGCAGCGGCATGTCCACGATGCGGCGGTCGTCCACCAGCCCC
>CAVRZY010000159.1:0-26576 GCA_963725415.1 uncultured Acidobacteriota bacterium
TATGTTATATTGCTGTGGGGGCGCGACGAACTCCAGAACAGCTTCACCCTCTCGTTTGACCCCCGTCAGCGGCAAGATCATCTGCTCAGCGCGTTTCTGGAGGACGATATCCTACTGCTCGAGGACCGGCTCCGGCTCACGCTGGGATCCAAGTTCGAGCACAACTCCTTCACCGGCTACGAAGTCCAGCCCAACCTGCGGCTCAGTTGGACGCCGCATCCCCGCCATGCCGCCTGGCTCTCGGTGGCCCGCGCGGTCAGAACGCCTTCCGCCACCGAGCGTGACATGCGGGCGAACCTGATAGCGTTTCCCGGCCCCGACGGGGTTCCGAATCTCGTGAGTCTGCTCGGAAATCGGAACTACAGGTCCGAGGAGTTGCGCGCCTATGAGCTAGGGTATCGCGTTCAGCTCACTGCCGAGCTGTTTGTGGACCTGGCGGGCTTCTACAACTTCTACGATCACCTCCGTAGCTTTCGGGCGGGTGTTCCGTTTCTCGAACTTACCCCCGCTCCGCCGCATGTGGTCATCCCGGGCTACTTCGAAAACCTGATCAAAGCACAAACTCGCGGCCTGGAGGTGAGTGCCACCTGGAACGCCACCTCCCGCTGGAGGTTGAACGCCGCCTACAACGGGCTCGGCATGCGTTTCCGCTATCCTCCCGGGGACCTCGGCAACAGGCAGTTCGAGGGTGATAGCCCGTGCCACCAGGTGAACCTTCGCTCGTATCTCGACCTGACGCGGACGGTCCAGTTCGACTCGGCTCTGTACTATGTGGGCGCGCTGCGGCAGCTTGGCGTCCCCGCCTACGCCCGCCTGGACACCCGGCTGGGTTGGCGTCCCAAGCCGGACCTCGAGCTGAGCGCGGTTGTGGAGAACCTGCCCAACCACCGGCACCTGGAATTCATCCCCGAGGGCGCAATTCGGACTACCGAGATGGGCCGCAGCATTTACAGCAAGGTGACCTGGCGGTTTCGCTGAGCGATGCTGCGATTCAGACACTATTGTCTGACAGGAGTTCTGGCATTCCGTCTGGCTGGGCTGGTTAAAGTCTCGTCTCCATTCTGTCGAAAGCAGATCTGAGGTTCCCGTGCCAGGTGGATTCTTGTCTGCGCTTCTGTGTGTGCTGGCTTTTGCGGGTGCGCCGGTACGCGCCGGCAGCCCCGACCAGCGGCCTCGGGATCTGACCCAGATCAGCCTGGAAGAGCTGATGAACATTGAAGTTACCTCGGTGTCCAAGAAAGAGCAAAGGCTCTCCTGGGCGGCGGCGGCGATTTACGTGATCACGCAGGAGGACATCCGCCGGTCGGGCGCCACCAGTATTCCGGAGGCTTTGCGGATGGCGCCGGGACTCCAGGTGGCCCGCATCGATGCCAGCAAGTGGGCCATAACAGCGCGCGGGTTTAACGGCCGCTTCAGCAACAAGGTGCTGGTGCTCATCGACGGCCGCAGCGTCTACAGTCCGTTGTTTTCGGGAGTCTATTGGGACGTGCAGGACACGTTGCTGGAGGATGTTGACCGGATCGAGGTGATTCGCGGGCCGGGGGCTACCATGTGGGGCGCCAATGCAGTCAACGGCGTCATCAACATCATCACCAAGGACGCTGCTCAGACCCAGGGAGGGCTGCTCAGCGCGGGCGGCGGAAGCGAGGAGCGTGGCTTCGGTGGGTTGCGCTATGGAGGGAGACTGGGCGGCAACGCGCACTATCGCTTTTACAGCAAGTACTTCAACCGGAATCGCCTGCGGAACGGGCCTGGAGAATCGGTGCCCGACCAGTGGGACATTCTGCGGGGAGGGTTCCGGATGGACATGAGCCTCTCCAGGCGAGACTCCCTGGCTTTGCAGGGCGATCTGTATCACGGCCGTGAGGCGCAGCGGGTGGACTCGGCCACCTTGTCCCCGCCTTTCCTGCGGACATTCCGGGACCAGCACAAACCAGCCGGCGGAAATGTGCTGGGGCGTTGGGTACATTCCTACGAGGGCTCGGAGACAGCGCTTCAGGTTTACTACGACCGGACGCTTCGTGAAGACAGCTTGCTGGGACAGGTGCTGGGGACCTTTGACGTCGATTTCCAGCAGGACAAGGCTGTGGCCAACCGGCACGAGCTGATGTGGGGGTTCGGATACCGCTTAACCGACGCGGCGCTCAAGAACCAGTTCAGCTTCCAGTTTGAGCCGGACAGACGGCGCGACAGCCTGTTCAGCGCCTTCTTGCAGGATGATATTGGGCTAATCGAAGAGCGGCTGCGGCTGACGCTGGGATCGAAGTTCGAGCACAACCCATTCAGCGGCTTCGAAGTCCAGCCTACGGTGCGGCTGGCCTGGCTGGCGCATCCGCGCCACACCGCCTGGCTGGCGATTTCCCGGGCGGTCAGGACACCCTCGCCCGGCGACCAGAATGTCCGCATCAACGCCACTGTCTGGCCCGGCGCCAAGGGGGTAGCGAACCTGCTGAGCCTTTTGGGAAATCGGAACTTCCGAGCCGAAAACCTGTTGGCCTATGAGCTGGGGTATCGCCTCCAAGCCACCGAGCGAGTGGCTGTGGATGTAGCGAGCTTCTATCATTCCTACGACGAGCTGCGCAGCTTCCGTGCGGGGGTCCCTTACCTGGAGAGCACTCCGGCCCCGCTTCACGTGGTGGTTCCGGGTTACTTCGAAAACAACACCGCAGCGGAAAGTCACGGTCTGGAGGTCGCGGCCTGTTGGAGACCCAGCGAGCGCTGGAAATGGAGCGCCGGATACACCGGCTTAACGCTCCGCTTCCGGCGCAGCCCAAGCGACCTCGACATGACCATGCTGGAAGGCGACAGCCCGGCCCATCAGGTTAATCTCCGCTCCTACGCCGACTTGACCCGGACTGTCCAGTTCGATGCGGTTCTCTACTATGTGGGCGCCCTGCCAAGGTTGCGCGTTCCCGCATATAACCGGCTGGACGCCCGCTTGGGTTGGCGGCCCAGGCCAGACCTCGAGCTGAGCCTGAGCTCCCAGAATCTGTTGAACGACCGGCACGCGGAATTCCTTCCGGAGGGCGCCAGTCGAAGGTCCGAGATTGGCCGTAGCGTGTACGGGAAGATCACCTGGAGCTTCCATTAAGCCATTGAGTCATTGAATCCTTGGAACGCCGGGGTTCAGGGTTTTTCAGTCACACAATGACCCAATCACGCAATGGCTCAATTCTGTAAAGTCCTGGTTGGGTTCTGTCGAAAGGACCTTAGAAGGTTGTAAGTGCGACTTCCCTGGGCAGCGAGAACTCTGTCCGGCGTGCTGCTTTGCTGGGCGGTGACGGGGGTCTCCGCCAGCCGCGCGGAGCAACGGCCCCGGGATCTGACCCAGATCAGCCTGGAAGAGTTGATGAACATCGAGGTGATCTCGGTGTCGAAAAAGGAGCAGAGGCTGTCCCAGGTGGCGGCGGCGGTTTACGTGATCACGCAGGAAGATATCCGCCGCTCGGGCGCCACCAGCATTGCCGAGGCGCTGAGGATGTCGCCGGGGCTACAGGTGGCCCGCGTTGACGAGAAGGCGCAGATGAGAACGGAGCTGGAACGCGCCGAGGGGGAAAGCCGGCATCACCAGACGTACATAGAGTCTTATCTGGATCTGCCCCGGAGACCCAGCCTGGACGTGGCGGCTTACTGTGTCAGTTCACTCGCCGCAGCCTCTCCAGGAAGATGACATGGCACTTCTGAGGAGCTGCGGATCGCGCCAGCCTGCCGCTTCCTGGCCAGGGGTTTTTCCGGCCCGTGGTCTGCGGTGGGGCAGCCGGGTATTGGTATGCGCAGCCTGGCTGCTGAGCGGTGTCACCATGCAGGCCCAGACGGCCGTTTCGGCCCAGGAATACCAGGTCAAGGCCGCCTTCTTATACAATTTTGCGAAATTCGTGGAGTGGCCGGACGCGGTGAGCGGCCAGGGGGAGCCGCTGGTGATAGTGGTGTTCGGCAGAGATCCATTCGGCCCGATCCTGGAGCACACGGTGTGGGGTAGGAAGATCAACGACCGGCCACTGGTGGTGCGGCACACCACCCGCCTGGAGGAGTTGATGCCCTGCCACATCCTGTTCGTCGGTTCGCCGGAGAAGCACCGCCTAGCGGAAGTCCTCAGATTGGTTCGGAACTCCAGTGTGCTGACGGTCAGCGAAGTGGAGGATTTCCTGGAGCTCGGGGGCGCGGTGAAGTTCGTGACGGAAGAAAACAAGGTCCGCTTTGCCATCAACATCGAGGCCACCCGGCGGGCAGGACTCAGGATCAGCTCGAGGCTGTTGAGCCTGGCAAAGGTTATCAGGAACTGACGTGAAGGTGGCCATGCACATTCTGCCGTTCGGGAAGATCTCCATTCGGCGGAAGTTGACGCTGATCATCATGCTGACCAGCAGCATGGCGTTGCTGCTGGCCTGCGCGGGCTTCATCGCCTACGAACTGGTGAGATATCGCACCGCCACGGCCAGGGAACTATCGAGGGTGGCGGAGGTGATTGGCGCCAACAGCACCGCCGCGCTGACCTTCTGGGACCGGCACGCGGCCGAGGAGATCTTGCGTGCGCTGCGGGCCGACGAGCGGGTGGTGGCGGCGTGTTCCTACGATTCCATGGGGAACCTCTTTGCCCCTTATGTCCGGGATGGCAAGACTCCCTACGTCTTTCCTCCCAAGCCCCGTCCCCCCGGAGAGTACTTCGAGGGTACCACGATGTTGTTGTTTCGCCCCATCGTGCTGAACCGGGAGACCATCGGCACGATTTACCTACGGGCCGACCTGCGGGAGGTCTACGTGCGCCTGCAGCGCTACGTGTGGATTGTCGCGCTGCTGATGGCGGTGTCCTCACTGGCGGCCTTCGGGCTGTCCTCGAAGCTGCAATCGATCATTTCCAGTCCCATCCTGGATCTGGCGCGGACCGCGCGGCAGGTCTCGGCGGAAAAGAACTACTCAGTGCGCGCGGTGAAACGCAGCGAGGACGAGCTGGGGACGCTGATGGATGCCTTTAACGAAATGCTCTCGCAAATCCAGGCGCGGGACACCGAGCTGGCGCGCCACCGCGAGCACCTGGAGGAGCAGGTGGCGGCGCGCACTGGCGATCTGGTGCGCCTGAATTCCGAGCTGCGCATTGCCAAGGAGAAGGCCGAGGAGGCGACGCGCCTGAAGAGCGAGTTCCTGGCCAACATGAGCCATGAGATCCGCACGCCCATGAACGGGATCATGGGCATGACCGAGTTGGCCCTGGAGACCGACCTGACAGCCGAGCAGCGGGACTATCTCCGCATGGTTAAGAGTTCAGCGGAATCGCTGCTAACAGTCATCAACGACATTCTGGACTTCTCGAAAATCGAGGCCGGAAAACTGGATCTCCATCCCGTTGAGTTCGACCTGAGAGAGGGGCTTGGTGAGACCATGAAGACGCTGGCGTTGCGGGCGCACGAGAAAAATCTGGAACTGGTCTGCGACCTGCGTCCGGAGGTGCCCGAGGGCATCGTGTGCGATCCGGACCGCCTGCGCCAGGTGCTGTTCAACCTGATCGGGAACGCCATCAAGTTCACCGAACAGGGCGAGGTCGTGGTTCAGGTGGGGCTGGTTTCCCGAACGGAGCAGGAATGCTGTTTGCACTTCTCGGTCAGCGACACCGGCATTGGTGTGGCCAAGGACAAGCAGCAGAGCATCTTTGAGGCATTTGTGCAGGCCGATGGCTCGATCACGCGCAGTTACGGGGGCAGCGGGCTGGGGCTGCCAATTTCGGCGCAGCTCGTGCAAATGATGGGGGGGCGGATCTGGGTGGAGAGCGAGCCGGGACAGGGCAGCACGTTCCACTTCACCGCCGGTTTCGGCCTGCCGGCCGGCCCAGTGTTGCCGCCTGCTGCGCGGCCCGAGAACCTGGTAGGTCTCAGCGTGCTGGTGGTAGATGACAACCTCGCCAACCGGCGCATTCTGGAGGGATTCCTAAGGTCCTGGTACATGCAGCCGACCTCGGCTGCCGAGGCCCAGGCGGCTTTCAAGGCGCTCAAGGAGGCACAGGCCGCGGACGCGCCTTTCGCTCTGGTGATTTTGGACGCGCACATGCCAGGCATGGATGGCTTCGCGCTAGCTCGCCGCATCCGCGAGGACGTGGAACTGGCGCCCGTCACCATCATGATGCTGAGTTCTTTGGACCGGCAGGGAGACGCGGTGCGCTGCCGGGAGTTGGGGATTTCCCGGTACCTGGTCAAGCCCATCACCCAGTCCGAGTTGTTTGACGCGGTCTTGAGAGCGCGTGGATCCGGGCGTGATCGAGAAGACCGGCAGGAAATGGCGCTGCGCCTCCCGCCTCGCCACAGAGCAGCGGAAATGGAAGGTCCTGCTGGCTGAGGATAACCTGGTCAATCAACGCCTGGCGCTGCGCACCTTGGAGAAATGGGGCTGCTCGGTGACTGTGGCCGTGGACGGCAAAGAGGCGCTGGAAGCACTCGACAGGCAGACCTTCGACGTGGTCCTGATGGACGTTCAGATGCCCAGGATCGGGGGGTTTGAGGCCACGGCAGCGATCCGCGAGAAGGAAAGGCAAACAGGAACGCACCTGCCCATCCTGGCCCTGACGGCGCACGCCATGACGGGCGACAGGGAACGCTGCCTCGAAGCCGGCATGGACGACTACATCGCGAAGCCCATCCGCGCTCGGGAGTTGCTGGAAAAGATGGACCGGCTGCTGGAAAAGACAGCCGCTAGCCGGACGTGATGCCCGCTTTCGCGTACCAGGGTTTGGCCGTCTTGGTGGCCTCATTGACGGCGCTGATGTTGTGGACGCCGTCGCTGCGGAGCCATTCTTCGAAGGCCTGCAATCCCTGTCCGGCGTACACCGGAATGCCATCCTTCCAGGTGGCGCGCCCGCAGAGCACACCGGAGAAACCGGCGCCGGATTCGGCCGCCATGCGGAGCGATTCGACGAACTGCTCGTTGCTGACTCCGGCGCTCAGGTAGATGAAGGGCCGGGTGGCGGCAGCCGCCGCGCAGCGAAAGTGCTCCAGGGCCTCTGACCACGAGCAGGCTTTCTGGCCTTTGTAGACCACACTGCCCTCGACGTACTGTGCGTTAATGGGCACTTCCACCTTTAGAACGTCCGCCTTGTATTGCGGCTTGGAGAATTCCGCCATGCTGCGGGTGACTACGTCCGGCTTGATCCTGGCGAATTCGAAACCCTTCTCGTCGCCGCCCTTGGGGTCGTAGCCAACCAGTTCCAGGAAGAAGGGGATCTGGTAGGAATCGCATTCGGCCCCGATGCGCTCGACGAAGGCGTACTTGACGTCGTTGATCCGGGCATCTTCAAAGGGGGTGTAGTGCATGAGGACTTTCACGGCGTCCGCCTTCCAGTCCTCGGCGATGCGCTTGACTGAGGCGGTGTCCACCAGATCCGGCAGGCGGCCCGGCCGCGTGTTGTCATAGCCGCTCTTCTCATAGGCCAGCAGCAGGCCGGCGTTCTTGCTGCGCACCTCCCTGGCCTCCAGCCCGTATTCGGGGTCCAGGAGAATGGCGCTGGCGTGAGGGCTCAAGATCTTGGTGACCGCGGTCTTGAATTCAGTCATCATCTGGCCGGTCACGTCTTTCTTATCGATGCCCTTGGCCGCCGCGAGCAATTTCTGGAGGCTGCCGCGCTGGTCCATGGCCAGCGCGGCGATGACACCATCCGGCCGGGACAGCCTTTGCATCCGGGCCAACTTGCCTGGTGATAAACCCATGGTCACTCTCCACGGGCATTATAACCGAGGGGTCAGCGAAACTTCTCCAGCCCCCACACGTTGATCGAAGAGGCGCCCTCGGCGAAGGCTGCCGGGGCCAGCAGGTTCAGCTCGGCTCCGGCGTCACCTCGGCCGATTTCCGGTGGGCGGAGGATGGCCTCACGGTCATTCAGCGCGGAAGGGACCTCCTTGTGGCTGCCAAGCTGCGTAGGATTCGGCCCCGTGGGGTGCTCCTCGGAAGGGTAGATCTTGTCTTAACTTACCCGTTTTTCCCATTGCCGGGACTTCGTCTGCTATCATACAATCTGTTGCAGCGCAGGCTCCGGGGCGAGGCGACCGGTCAGAGTTGTCGCTGGCTCAACCGCTTAGTTCCGGTGACCAAGCAGGGGGGCCGGCGGGGCCGGAGCAACACCCGACTGGGGAGCAACACGAAGAAGAAGCGGCTTACAGCCTCGCAGACCCTTCCGCGGCAGCTCAGATGGGGCCCGCCTCCGGTTCGCGGATGCATTCGGCCCCGACAAGGAGGATGAAAATTATGCACAAGCTACTGGGAATCTCCGTCATCGCGGTATGCGTTCTGGCCGCTCGCGGCCAGACGCCTCCGCCGACGATTCTGGAGATCGACATGGAGAACGTAGTCGGCTACGTGGACGACGTGGCGGATCCGGCCAAGAAAGCCACCTCGCCGAGTGTGTCTCCTTTGCCTTCGGGGTTCAGCGTGACCTTCAAGTCGAACCTCACCCTGGGCGACATCGTGGCGGTCAGTGGCAAGCCTGTCAAGGGGCTGTTCGTTCAGGAATTTCAGCCACGTGTGGCGGCCACAACCGCACTTACCCCGGGTCGGGCAATTGCGGACATCAGCGGGGGTTGCCAGATCCAAGCCGGGTTCATGATTGTTCAAGCCGACGGGACGCCCATAGGAACGATCATGGCAACCGGCACGACGGCTCTAGGCCCGCCCCCGGGCGCTCCGACTACTGCGACCTCGATCAACTTGGCAGTCGTTGGCGGGACTGGGGCCTTCTTGGGCGCACGGGGGCAGGCTTCGGTTGTCCGCGCTTCCGGCGTCAGGTCCGCCTCGATGATTGAGGATCCGGCCTATCGGCGCGTGAACGGCGGAGGGACCCAACGTTACGTGATTCACCTGATCCCGATGAACTGGCCGGAGGTCATGGCGACCGCCACCGGTCCGGCCATCTTCCACGACGCGGACTTCTCGCTTGTCACCCCGGAGAAGCCCGCGCGCGCCGGCGAGTGGCTGGTCATGAGCGCCACGAACCTTGGTCCCACGCGTCCCGGCATCGATCCGGGCCAGCCGTTCCCGGCGTGGGCTCCGGCAAAGAGTACCTGGTGAACTCGCCGCTCGGGGTCACAATGGACGGGCAGCCGGCGGAGGTGCGCAATGCCATCGGCTGGCCGGGGCAGACCAACGTCTACCGGGTGGACTTCCGTGTCCCTGACGGAGTCAAGCCCGGCCTCGCCAGCCTCGCTGTAACTGCTGCCTGGATCGCCGGGCCGGAGGTGAAGATTCCGGTGCGGTAAGATTGGGGGCCGCGCCGGCCTCTAAGATGACCGTGTACAATTGAAAGGCAGGTGCCCCACCCAACCGAAACCGGAAGGCAAGCCCAACCCGAAGCGGCCGTGCTCCAGGAGATCATCCGACGCATCGTGGCAGTAGCGCAGCCCGAGCGAATCATCCTGTTCGGCTCCGCTGCCAGAGGTGAACTGGGTCCCGACAGTGACCTGGACTTCCTGGTGATCAAGGCGGCAGTGCCCCACCGCCGCCGGCTGGCTCAACAGATCCATGGGAGTCTGTTCGGGATCACGGTGCCGGTGGACATCATCGTCCTCACCCCGGAGGACATCGAAGCGTTCGGTGAGGAACCCGGGTCAGTGGTGGCCCCCGCACTCCGTGAGGGCACTGTGGTTTATGCCTCCTGAGCGAAAAGGTCCCGCCCGGCCCGCTGCGCCCCGCGGCGCCGCGCTTCCAGCCACTCTTGAGCGATGCGGTCGAGCAGCCCCGCCATGGTGGAGCCGGCGCGACGCGCCTCGAGCTCCAGGCCGGTGCGGATGTCCGAGGAAATCCGCCAGCTATAAACCTCGCTCTTCCCCATGCACTACAGCGTAGTGCATTGGACTGATCGCGTTCAAGCCGGGCCGCGCTAGGCGGCGTAGCGCTGCGCCATCACCGCGAGCGGAATTGGCTCGTAGTCGCCGGCGTGGCCGGCCTGGCCAAAGCTAATCATGCGTTGGATGACCACCTGCTTCATTGCTTCCCGAGCGGGCTTCAGGTAGTCGCGCGGATCGAACTTCTCGGGGGTCTCCATGAACACCTTGCGGATGGCGCCGGTGATGGCCAAGCGGTTGTCGGTATCCACATTGATCTTGCGGACGCCGTTGCGGATCCCGAGCTGGATCTCTTCGATGGGTACGCCCCAGGTGGGCTTCAGCTTGCCGCCGTAAGCGTTGATGATGTCCTGCAATTCCTTGGGCACGCTGGAGGAGCCGTGCATAACCAGATGGGTATTGGGCAGGCGCTGGTGGATCTGGATGAGCCGGTCCATCTTGAGGGTTGCGCCGGTGGGCTTTTCTTTGAACTTGTAAGCGCCGTGGCTGGTGCCGATGGCGATGGCCAAAGCATCCAGGCCGGTGAGCTTTACGAACTCGGCGGCCTGCTCGGGGTCAGTGAGGTGGGCCAGGCCGCTCAGCCCTGCGCCGTGTCCGTCTTCGATTCCGCCCAGGGTGCCGATCTCGCCTTCTACGGTCATGCCGCGCGCATGCGCCATCTCGACCACCTCGCGGGTAACCTTCACGTTGTATTCGAAGGTGGAGGGCGTCTTACCGTCGGGCATCAGCGAACCGTCCATCATGACGCTGGTGAAGCCCATTTCGATGGCGGACTTGCAGGTTTCCGGGCTGTTGCCGTGATCCAGGTGCAGCACGGTGGGGATCTCCGGATAAAGCTCGGTGGCGGCCAGCATGAGGTGGTAAAGGAAGCGATCGTTGGAATAGCTACGCGCTCCCCGGCTGGCCTGAACGATCGCCGGTGATTTGGTTTCCCTGGCCGCTTCCATTATGGCCTGGATCTGCTCCATGTTATTCACGTTGAAAGCGCCGACGCCGTAGCCGCCCTTGGCTGCCTCGTCGAGAACCTGGCGCATGGATACTAAAGGCATGTTGTGTGTCTCCTTAGTTCGAACTGGCTGAAGGCTCCAAAGCGGAACCAACGGGATATGGTTTGGATTCTAAGCTATACCGTAACATGCGGCGTGGTTCTCCGCAACCGCTCCAGGCGCCGGAAGAAGGTCTGTGCGCGGGCCACATCGCGGAGGATTTGCGCGCGGAGCTGCTCCGGGTTGGGGAACTTTCGCTCTCCGCGGAGGCGGTGGAGAAGTTCGACGCGGATCACCCGGGGCGGAGCGCCCTGGAGCGGGCTCAGCAAGGAGGTCTCGACCAGCAGCGTATCGCCGCCAAAGGTGGGCCGGCAACCGACGTTGGTGACCGAGGGCCAGGGTGGGGCAGACCCATGGCCTGCCAGATCCAGAGCGTGGGTGCGCGTGATATAGACGCCGTTGGCTGGCAGCACCTCAGCGCCGGGCGCCAGATTGAGCGTGGGTACGGTCATCTTCGAGCCGATGCCTTGCCCGGGCACGACTGTTCCGTGAAGAGCGTAGGGGCGCTCGAGCAGGCGTCCGGCGAGCGATACCTTGCCGCGGTCTAGGAGCCGGCGGACCTCGCTGCTGGAGACGGTGTGGCCACGTAGGGCCACCGCTGGGATCACTTCCGTCAGGAAGCCGTGCTTCTTGCCGAGTTCAGTGAGCAGGCGTGTGTCTCCGGCGTGCCGGTAGCCGAAACGGAAGTTCTCGCCCACCAGCACGGCGCGCGCGTCCAGCTTTTCTCTTAGAATGGTCTCGACGAACTGCTCAGGGCTGAACCGGGAAAGCTCGGGAGTGAATGGAAGCACCAGGACCTGGACGATTCCCTCGTCCCTCATCAGCAGCGCGCGCTGCTCGGGCGTGGTGAGCAGCCGGGGGGCGCGCTGGGGCGCGACAATCTTCGCAGGGTGTGGATCGAAGGTCAGGGCGGAGGGCTTCCATCTATTCTCGCGAGCCAGCCAGACCAGCCGGCGCAGAATCCGCCGGTGCCCAGCATGCACGCCATCGAAGTTCCCGACCGTCAAGGCGCACGGGCCAAAGCCGTCCGAGGCTTCCTGGAGGCTGTGGTAGATGCGGAACATTCTAGCTCCTGACCTCGATTTCCAGGCCGTCGTAAGCCAGGCGGACGTGTGGTGGCAGCTTGCTCTCGGTCTCAGCGTGCGGCAGATCGTGGCAGATGTGGGTGAAGAACGCGCGCTGCGGCGCCAGTTGCTCGACGTAGCGCAGGGCCCGCTCGACGCTGGTGTGGGTGGGATGCGGTTTCCAGCGCAGCGCATCCAGGAACAGCACGTCCAGCCCGCGCAGCTTCTCGATGGACTCGTCCGGAATCGTGCTGTGGTCGGTCAAATAAGCGGCCAGGCCGAAACGGTAGCCGTAGATCCAGGAGCTCCCATGGCGCAGGCGGACGGGGAGGAACTCTAGCCCGAATAGCTCAAAAGCGTCCCCGTTCAGGATATGGCAGCGCAGTTTGGGGACCGAGGACTCCGAGACCCGGTCCGAGAAAACGTACTCGAACACCCGCTGGATGGTTTCGATGGCCTCCGGGGACCCGTAGATAGGGATGATGGCTTTTTGACGGAAGTTGAAGGGCCGCACATCGTCGAGCCCCATGATATGGTCGGCGTGGGCATGGGTGATGAGCACCGCGTCCAGGTGTTCTATGCGGGCGCGCAGGGCCTGCTGGCGGAAATCCGGCGTGGCATCGATCACGACGTTGCGCCCGCCATAGCGCAGCAGCACGGAGGGCCGTAGGCGATTGTCGCGCGGGTCCTGGGAGGCGCAGACTCGGCAATGACAGCCCAGGGTCGGCACGCCTACGCTGGTGCCCGAGCCCAGGACGGTAATGGTCAGGCAGTCAGCGGACGGCGGCATCTATTTCTGCTTCTGGCTTTCTTCGACCGTCTGCACGTAGCGAAAGCGCAGTTCGGTAAGTGAGTTTTCCAGAAGCCGTTGCTCTTCCAGGCTGAGATTGCCCCTGGTCTTGTCGGCCAGCATGCCCATCAGGTCGATGGTGTGCCGGGCTGCGCCCAGATCCGGCTTGGGCCGGTCTTTTTCCTCGCCGAAGTACAGCAAGCCAAGCTGGATCTCGGCCTGCGTCCGCAGCGACAGAACCAGGAACTCGAAAGACGCGGGGGGAAGCGGCAGTTCTTCCTCTTCTCCCTCGGAGGGTTGCGGTTGTGCCTGCTCGATATTCGGGGTTTCAGCGTCGCTCATCAGTACTCATTTTAACCGCACTTCGCCCCTGGCGATTCCGCCCCGCTCGACTCAGAAGACAAGCACCTTGTCGGCCTCCTGCATCCAGCCGGTCAGCGCCTCCAGCGAGCTTTGGTGTGCGCCCTGGACAAGAGACTCGGGCTTGATTCCCCGAGCGTCCATACAGGAGCCGCAGACGCTGATTTTGCCGCCTTTTACAGAACAACTGGGATGCCGTAAGCCTTTCCGCCGAGCTTGATCGCCAGGCGGATCAGCTCGCGCTTCAGCCCAATCGGCGCCAGCCACCACTTCTCGAACAACACTTTGCCCAAGTGCCAAGCTCTTCCGATCTTTCTGAGTTGAACTTGGGGGGAAGGCTCGGCAAAGAAGTTGCCAAACGCAAAACCGGCCAGATCTTCTCCAGCTTCCAAGACGCAGTAGCCGTCTCCGCAAAAGACGTCCTTGGGCACACTTCCGCTTATCTCTTGGGCAATGCGACGGGCTACTACTTCCGCTTGCGCGTGGGCAAACACGCCTGCCTTGGGCAACATCAGTGGCACATCTGGCTTCCAGCGGCCCGGGATTGGGATAGCCGTCACATCGCCGACCGCAAAAACGTTCTCGTATCGAGTGGCCAGAGTCAGCCTATCCACCGGGACCCAGCCGGTCTCGTTCGCCAGCCCCGCCTCCCGCACAAGGGGCGGTGCGCGATGCGGCGGAATGGCCACGAGCAAATCGTATTTGACCGGCTCTCTGCTTTCGAAGAAAAGTTCGCGGGTTTCGGGGTTGACGGCGGTGAGCTTGTGCAGCGGGTGAAAGCTGACGCCCTTGGTCTCGAGCATCTGCCGGACCGCCTCGCCGAGCTGCGGGCCCGCCACCGGCATCGGCTGGGGTTCCGGAGTATACAGATGCGGCTCCACCTTGTCCCGCAACCCGCGCTTGCGAAGGGAGTCGGCCAGGAGCATTACCCCCTCATGGGGCGCGCCGGGGCATTTGTAGGGTACTGCGCAGACGACCACTGCTATCCGGCCACCTGTAAACGAGTTCAGTGAGTCGCGCAGTCTGACTGAGCCGTCGAAAGTGTAGAACGTGTGCGAGGCATTCGCGAGCCCGGGAATCACATCCGGGGCGAGTTCCGCACCCAAGGCAATCACGAGGTAGTCATAAGTCAACGCTTGGGTGCTGGTCTCGACCCGCTGGCCGGCCACGTCAATTCGCCGGATCTCGGCCTGGACCAACTCGATGCCGGGACGAAGCAGGGTGCGCAGGTCGCGGGTGATTTCAGCAGGCCCGCGGTCCCCGGTCATCAACCACAGGAAGGAGGGAGCGAAGGCGTGCCGGGTAATCCTCTCTACCAGAAAGATGCGGTGATTGCGCGAAAGGCGCTGCCGCAGCTCGTTGGTGGCGACCAACCCCCCGACACCACCACCCAGGACTACGATCGTCTTGGAATTCATAATGCCCCCCTTCGCTGTCGAACCGACTCACGTTCCTCAGGCGATGTCTGAGGTGGACGCTTCGACGTCGCTCATTACCCTCCAATTATACGTGTCAGGGAAGGGCCCCGAGTCTTCGAGCGGCGCGGGGCCGGGCAACGGATTCACCTCGCCACTGCTACTGGAGACCGCCAGAGAAGTAGCACATGGGGATGTCGCGCGAGGTGCGCAGGCCCGGCTGGACTTCGAGCAGGGCGGGGATGCAGTTGACCACGACGGCCGCGGTGGCCACGTCGCCGTGTGTGCCCCCGGGCACGGTGAGGCAAATGTTGGGTTCCCCGGCGAGTTCGACCGTATCGCGGGGCTCGCTGGCGCCAACGTACATCTGGAGTTCGAGAGAGACCTTTGGCTGGCCGCCGGCGAGGCCTTGGGCGAGTTGATGCACTCCCGCCGCCTGGCCGGGGGCGACCTCGAGGAATTGGGTCTTGACGGGCTCGCGAGCCACCACCGGCTCGATGGTTTCGACGATCTCCTCGATGGGCAGACCCAAGCCGTCGGCCACCATGGCCACCGACTCCGGTAGGCCGTGATGCTTGATCACGCCGGCGGACACCTGGCCGCGGAACTCTTCCAGGGTCATGCCCGCGCCGATTTTCTTTTGCAGGGGCAGGCGGCGCTTGGAGGCATCCACGATGCGGAGAGCCTTGGCCGAATCCACCCGCTTGGAGACCGCCGACAGCGTCAGCACCAGCTTGTCCATGACGAACCCCGGGTTGACGCCGGTACCCAGCAGGGCGACGTGGTTCTCCCGAGCGCAACGGTCCAACTCCGCGCTGAGTTTTGGATGCTTGCGGAACGGATAGGCCAGTTCTTCGCAGCTTGAGACGATGTGAGCACCGGCTTCGAGGCACTGAAACAACTGGTCCGCGACGCGCTCCAGCAGCGAACCGGTCGAATGAACGACCACGTCGGCGCCTGCCCGCAGCAGGGCCGCCGGATCGTTCGAGATGACCACGCCGAGGTCGTGGCCCGCGCCCACTTCGGCGCCCAAATCCTTTCCGACCTTGGCCGGATCGATATCCAGCGCGCCAACGATTTTGAGCTGGGGCTTGTCCAGCATCAGGCGGACGATGCTGGCGCCAATCGGCCCCACGCCGTATTGAATAACTCGAATCTCTCGATTCATATTTAGGCCTCCAATTCAACACTCCGGACAGTTCGTGATGTGGCGCAGGCTCTCAGCCTGCTGGGCCGAGACTCGTCTCGGCTCTTGTGGACGCTCTGCCACACGGGTCGAGACGAGTCTCGACCCGGCAGCCTGAAGGCCGCGCCACAGCCGCCGCAGATGCCCATCTGGAGCACTTCTTTCGTGACAGGCCCTAAGGGCGAGCCAGACTCCGGCCCACGAATGCTGAAAACGCCTCGGCTAGGCGCGTGGTCACCGGGCCGGGCGCTTGTGACACCGTATGGTCCTCGATCCGAGCGACCGGTTGGACTTCGCGCAGGCTTGAGGTGATGAAGACTTCCTCCGCCTGGTAGACTTCAGCGAGCGTCAAAGGCCGTTGGATGACAGGCAGGCCCAGTTCCGGCGGGAGCTCCAGAAGGATCTCGCGAGTTACACCCGCCAGGCAGCCGGAGGAGAGCGGCGGCGTCTCCAGTTGACCTGCGCGGATCAAAAAGATGTTGGCGGCGGTGCATTCGGCCACCTCGTTGCGCTCGTTGAGCAGAATGACTTCCTCGAAGCCCCGCTGGTGCGCTTGCTCGAGGCTCCAGACGTTGTGCAGCCAGGAGGTTACCTTGACGCCCGCGAGCGGATGAGCCGCATGCCGCCCGTGCTCGAGCACACCCAGGGCCGTGGGGCCGATACGGGTTGGGAGGTCGTTGGTGTAAATCAAGAAATCAACGACTGGGAAGGGTTCGTCGCTCGACCAGAAGCCGACCTTGTTATAGATGAAATAAATGCGGGCACAGCCGTTCTGCACGGCGTTGGACTCAATGACCTGTCGGAGCGCGCGGGATACGTCCGGGAACTGGTAGCGGAGCGGAAGCTCGATGCGCGCTGCATCCCGATTGAGGCGCTGCCAGTGGCGCTCGAAGGCGAACGGCTGCCAGTCGTAGATGCGCATGGTAGTGAACAGACCCCAACCGTTCAGCAGCCCCGCCTGTCCGGGCGACAGGTTCACTTCCCCCAGTGGCAGAAGCCTGTCATTCCGAAAAACGAGTCTGTGCATGGTATCTCCTCGTGCCCAGCTTGCACGCGCAACTTATCATTGATAGCAGATCGCTGGGACTAACGGGTAAGGGAGGCCTGTGCTCGCGTCAGTGGAGCGCGTTCACGCTATCATGAGTTGAGTTGCCGGCGGTTGCTGATCGGATGAAACCAGATTCCAATTCCAGGGCCGGAGAGAAGTTTCAGCGGCTGGTTCGGATAATGGCTCGACTGCGATCTCGTGAGGGCTGCCCCTGGGATCGCGAACAGACGTTTGCCACCATCAAGCCCTATCTGTTGGAGGAAACTTACGAGGTTCTGGATGCGGTCGATGCGCGGGACTGGCCGTCGCTGTCCGAGGAATTGGGTGACCTGCTGTTGGAGGCCGTCTTTCTCGCCCAGATAGCCTCCGAGGAGCAACTGTTTGGGATCGAGGATTCCCTCGATGCGATCACGAGCAAGCTGGTCCGGCGCCACCCGCACGTGTTCGGCTCAGGCGACGCCCGCACGCCGGAGGATGTGAAGAAGCGCTGGGATGAGATCAAGGTCGAGGAGAAGAAGGAACGCGGCGGGCCGGCCGCCGGCTTGCTGGGCGGCGTTCCCCGATCGCTGCCGGCGCTGGTTGAAGCCGAGCGGCTCACTTCCAGGGCAGCCACCGTCGGCTTCGATTGGGAGAACGCCGAGCAGGTCCTCGAGAAGCTCGACGAGGAACTCAAGGAGCTGGCGCAGGCCCGCACTGCCGCCCATCCCAGGGAACTTGAAGACGAGGTGGGCGATCTGCTGTTTGTCCTGGTCAACCTGGCGCGCTTCCTGAGAGTCGATCCCGAGCAGGCCTTACGCAAAACCAACGCCAAGTTCCGCCAGCGCTTCGGCTACCTCGAGCAGAAGCTGCTGGTGCAAGGAAAATCGCTGGCCGAGGCGTCCCTCAATGAGATGGACGCTCTGTGGCAGGAGGCCAAACGGGAGTAGAGGCCTGCGTCGATCGGTAGGCGTCCACCAGGGCTCGGGCCAGCGAGTCCAACGGGTCATGCAGGGGAAGATCAGGAAGGTCGGACTGTTGGAGCGCGATGGGTATCTCGGTGCAGCCCAGGACGACGGCCTCGGCTCCGAGATCCTGGAGACGCCGGGCGGCGGCCTTCAGGATCGCTTTGGCGGTCGGGTACCCAAGCTGGGATTCCTTTCCGGCCTTGATCCCCCACGCCCGGTGAGAGATCGCCTGATGGACGTCGTTCTGGGACGGCGTGAGGCGGTTTTCGATGATCGCCGTCTTGCGCGCCTCGCACTCTGCTTCCGAAAGCGGGCGCGGGTCGTAGGGGAGGGTGATCGCTTCCAACCCTTTCGCCGAAACCGGCGCGGAATAAATGCGGTGCAGATAGGTGCCATTACTGGAAAGAATGCCCAGCCGCCGGAGTCCCGGACGCTGCGCGAAGAGGTCTCCAATCGTTGCCTGGATCATGTGAACGATGTGGACGGCGTCCTGCCCGGAGGTCAGGTCCGCAAGCTCCTGCTCGAAGCGGGAGAAAATCGGCCCGGCGTGAAACGTGTTGCAGGGGATCCCGAGCACACGGGCGCCGCTCGCGGCCAGCATCCGAGCGATTCTGGCGACATTAATGGCGGGATTCTCGAGAGGCTCGCCGCTCTCCAGCGAAACCAGATACTGGGTCCTGTCCTCGATGATTGGGGAGAACTGGGCCAGCAGCGTCGGAATGGCGTCCTGGTCGCGACGCATGCCGAGAGCGGTCTGGTACTCGAGGATTTTGCGCAAGAGCAAGGCGTCCACCCACGGGCCCATCCCGCCGATGATACCGATTGAACGGGGCAGCGGTTCCATCGCGATCACCTCTCAACGTAAACGATCCCTCGGGCTGATATCAACAGGTTGGCTTGCTTGCCCTCCCCCAGTTTTGCCGCTCATGGCACAGCAGTCAGCGCAATTCGGGGACAGGCGACGAATTTTGTCCTCCAAATTCGTTGCCTGTCCCCGAATTACCCTTGCCAAATCGGCCCGCTCGCGAAACTGGGGGAGGGCAAGGTTGGCATGCCGCCCGTGCCGCGCGCCGCCCCTGCCATTTGTTAGATTGAACCATTGGGCCCATTCCCACCCGGCATCGAAATCCGCACGCTCAGCACGAACGCCGAATTCACGGAAGCGGTGCGGCTGCAACAACAAATCTGGGGCTTCACCGACGTGGAAGTGCTTCCGGTGCACCTGTTCGTGGTGGCGACGGGGATCGGGGGTCAGGCGTTTGGCGCGTTTGACGGCGAGGGCATGATCGGCTTCTGCGTGGCCTTCCCCGGCCTGAAATCCGAGGGGAAGCCGTACCTGCATAGCGATATGCTGGGGGTGCTTTCCGAGTGTCGCGACCGCGGGATCGGGCGCCTGCTGAAACTGCGGCAGCGGGAGGACGCACTGGCGCGCTCACTGGACCTGGTCGAGTGGACCTTTGATCCCCTGGAGATCAAGAACGGCTACTTCAACATGGAGCGGCTAGGCGCCATCGTGCGGCGCTTCGTGCTGAACCGATACGGGACCACCGGAAGCCATCTGCATGGCGGGCTGCCCACGGACCGTTGCGTCGCCGAGTGGTGGATTTCAAGCCCGCGAGTGGTCTCGATCCTTTCGGGGAGGTCGCTGGCTCGGCCTGCGGTCCAGGCGCGCATTCGGGTTCCTGCGATCATCGACCGGCTGCGCCGCGAAGACCCCGGACAGGCGCGGGAGATTCAGAAATCGGTCAGCGAGCAGTTCGTGAAATGCTGCGGTCAGGGTCTGGCGGTGATTGGCTTCGAAAGATCCGAAGAAGCGGGAACGTACCTTTTAGGCAAATGGGAATCAGACTAGAACGCATCATCCTGCGGCAAATCCGCATGCCTCTGGTGCATTTCTTCGAGACCAGCTTCGGGCGCACCAGCGAGCGGCAGATCGTGCTGGTGGAAGTGGTCGCGGGCGGCGTCTCGGGCTGGGGAGAAGTCACGGCCGGTGAGCAGCCCTTTTACAACGAGGAGTGGACCGAGTCGGCGTGGCTGATCCTGCGCGACTACGCGGCGCCTCGCGTGCTGGGGCGGGTGCTGGAGAGTGCCGAGGAGGTCGGCCCACTCCTCAGCCACATCCGCGGGCACCGCATGGCGCGCGGCGGGCTGGAAGCGGCGGTGTGGGACCTCGAGTCCCGGCTGCTCGGACAGCCGCTGTGGAAACGGATCGGCGGCGGCGCCCGCGCGGAGATTCCCTGCGGCGTCTCGATCGGCATCCAGGAGTCAGTGCCGGAGCTGCTGACGAACATCGAGCGCGAACTGGAGGCGGGCTACCAGCGCATCAAGATGAAGATCAAGCCGGGCTGGGACGTGGAGGTGGTGCGCCAGGTGCGCCGGCAGTTTCCCTCGATCAAGTTGATGGCGGACGCCAATTCGGCCTACACGCTGGCCGACGCCGAGCACCTGAAGCGCCTGGATGAATTCTACCTGATGATGATCGAGCAACCGCTCAGCCACGACGACATCATCGACCACGCGGTTTTGCAGGCCAAGCTGGAAACCCCGATTTGCCTGGACGAGTGCATTCGCTCGGCCCGCCACGCCGAGCAGGCCATCCGGTGGCAGGCCTGCCGGATCATCAATATCAAGCTGGGGCGCGTGGGCGGGTTTCGGGAAGCGAAGCGCGTGCACGACGTGGCGCAGGTGGCGGGCGTGCCGGTATGGTGCGGGGGGATGCTGGAATCCGGCGTGGGGCGCGCGCACAACATCGCGCTGGCCACGCTGCCCAATTTCGTTTTGCCCGGCGACGTCTCGGCCAGCAAACGGTATTGGGCGCGGGACGTGATTGTGCCGCCCGTCGAAGTGACGCCTGGCGGCACCATCATCGTGCGCGACGAGCCTGGTTTCGGGTACGCGCTGGATTTTGATTTTCTCCGCCAGGTCACCGTTCGCCAGGAGGCGATCGGTTGAGATCCGCCTTCACGGATCTGCTGCGGCGGAACAGAAACTACCGCTACACCTGGATGGGCCAGGTGGTCAGCGAGATCGGCGATCACTTCAACAACGTCGCAGTGTTCAGCCTGGCACTGGCCACCACACGCTCGGGCCTCGTGGTGAGCGGGATCATGCTGTCGCGGGCGATTCCCGCGATTCTGACGGGCCCTTTGGCCGGCGTGGTGCTGGACCGCATGGACCGCAAGCGGGTCATGATCGCCAGCGATCTGGTGCGTGCCGTGGTGGCGGCCGGCTTCATTGTCACCATCCGCCATCCCGACCCGTGGTTGCTGTACCTGCTGAGCGCGCTGCTGATGTTCGCCTCGCCGTTTTTCACCAGCGGGCGAGCCTCAATCTTGCCGGCCATCGCCAGCCGGGAGGAGCTGCACACGGCCAATTCGCTCACCCAGACCACGCAGTGGAGCACGCTAACGCTAGGCGCATTTCTGGCCGGGGTGGCGGCGATGCACTTCGGCTACGAGTGGGCTTTCTTCCTGAACGCCTTGTCGTTCCTGTTCTCGGCCTGGTCGATCTCGCGGTTGCAGGCGCCCTCTGGCGAGTTCCGCGCCCGGCGGACAGCGCTTACCGAGACCCAGGTAGTGCGTCCCTGGCACGAATACGTCGAGGGGCTCCGGTACATGCGATCTACGCCGCTGATCCTGGGCATCGCGCTAATCGCGGTGGGCTGGGCCACTGGGGGCGGGGCGGCGCAGATCCTGTTCAGCGTGTTCGGCGAGATCGTCTTCAACCGTGGCGCGGCGGGCATCGGCACTATCTGGGGCTGCGCCGGGATCGGGCTGCTGGCGGGCGGGGCCATCGGACACTGGTTCGGCAAGCGGGCCAGTTTTGGAGCTTACAAGCGCGCCATCGTGATCTGCTACATCATCCACGGCGGGGCCTACGTGATCTTCAGCCAGATGCGGAGCTACGCGCTGGCCCTGCTGTTCATCGGTCTTTCGCGCGCGGCCGTGGCGGTCAGCTCGGTGCTGAATATGTCGCAACTGCTGCGGCATGTCTCGGACGAGTATCGCGGGCGGGTGTTCTCGACCATCGAGTCGCTGACCTGGTCGGTGATGATGCTCTCGATGATGGGCGCGGGCGTCGCCTCGCAGTCCTACAGCCCGCGCACCATTGGTTTGTGGTCGGGCGTGCTGAGCTCGCTGACGGCGCTCTACTGGGGCGGACTGAACTGGCTGGGACGGCTGCCCGAGCCAGCCGCGGAAGGCGTCGATCCCGAGGAGGTCGAGGTTCACGGCGAGCCGACGGTTTAGATTCCCAGGCCCAGACGGACGGCGTCTTCGATGGCTCTCATTTTGCCGGCTGTCAGCCGGCCGAAGGCCTTTCCCAGCAGCAAATCCTTGGGGATAGTGGTCACCTGATCACACTTGGCCCAGCTCTTGGTTTTCAGTCCGCCTTCACCGGTGGGCAGCTCGACGCGCGTCGGAAAGCTGGCCCTAGCCACGCTGGTCACCGGTATGACGGCGCTGTCGAGTGCGTAGCGGCTGAGCCAGTCGGGTGTTAAAACGATTGCGGGTCTGGGCTTGGTCTGATTCGGTATCGCTGCGAGGTAGACCTCTCCGCGGCTAACCATCACGTTCCTGGGTCTCCAGGCTCATCTGGAGCCAGTCTTCCCGTTCCTCAACTTCTTGCGGCAATGCTTGGGTGGCGAAAAAGTCCCTGGCCAGGGCGGCCAGTTGTCCTTCGCGCTTGCGGCGCCAGGACTCGCGGATCAGAGACTCAATGACCTGGCTCCTGGACGGACCGCGTTTTCCGATGGAGTGGTCCACGTAATCCAGAGCGGCCTTGCTGATGCTAACAGTGACTCGTCTCTTCATACCCTAGTTCACACAGGCATCATCCCATCCCGAAAGGCCAACGTCGCATCGGGTCCCCGGGGCGCTGCCAGCTTGGGGGGAACGACGATTACCTCAAGGACTGATAGAACGCCCGCAGGCGGTCGCGGTAGGCGAGGCCGCGACCTGAATGATGTCTTGTGGCCCGCGCCGGGAATGGCCCAGAAGGATTTGGCCTCGGGAGCGGCGTCGAACAACGCGCGGCCCAGATCGAATGGGATCACCTCATCGCGGTCCCCGTGCATGATCAACAGGGGCGCACGCACGTGGGCAATTCTTTGCTTTGAGTTGTAGCTCCAGATCACCAGCGGGCCGAGTACGGGGAGCACCCGCGCGGCTACGTCGCGGGCCGAGCTGAACGGCGCCTCAAGCACCAGGCCTCCGCACGGATGGCGGGAGGCCAGCTCCACGGCCACTGCACAGCCCGGGACTCGCCGTGCAGCACGATGCGGCCGGCTGGGTAGCCCGCCTCAAGTAAATGCTGGTAGGCCGCCTCAGCGTCGGTGGTCCTCCCCTCAAGCTCTTCTGGCCTTTGCTTCCAGTTATATTTTTTGAGGAGTGCACCATCTCACTCGGATGTTCTGAAAATCTCGAACAAGGTTCAGGAATATGGCAATGATGATGCAGATAACAAGAAGGAGCGCAAGTTCATTATCATAGCTTACCGGGAACTGCTCACCTGTGCCTGCAACCAGCCTTATCTGCCCAGCATTCGCAGGGCTCTGGAAGAGTTCCTTCATCCTCACAGCATCTCCATCAAGCAGGTTTGCGTAGTCATCCAGCAGGACTGCAGTTGCAGTAGCGCCGCCAAGCGCCTTGCTCCTCACGTATATATACTTGGCATGGTTGCCATAGAGTGCAGCCCACATCCCGTTCCAAGATTTGGGGGATTCAAACTCGCTTGTCAAAAAGCTCTCAGTATTCTTGCTCATGTTCAGGGACTCTATGGCGCCTATCAGATAATCTGAGTCAAATACCGCTGCAGTGAATTGTGCATCACTAAACTCATCCTTTGCAGCCTCGAAGCGCCACTCGGCATCCCCGAAGTCTGCACCTCCAAATGTTTTGAGCTTTTGGAGGTGCAGACTTCGGGATGCCGAGTAGCACTCAAGGCTGCAAAGGATGAGTTTAGTGATGCACAATTCACTGCAGCGGTATTTGACTCAGATTATCTGATAGGCGCCATAGAGTCCCTGAACATGAGCAAGAATACTGAGAGCTTTTTGACAAGCGAGTTTGAATCCCCCAAATCTTTGGAACGGGATGTGGGCTGCACTCTATGGGAACCATGCCAAGTATATATACGTGAGGAGCAAGGCGCTTGGCGGCGCTACTGCAACTGCAGATTTGCTGGATGACTACGCAAACCTGTTTGATGGAGATGCTGTGAGGATGAAGGAACTCTTCCAGAGCCCTGCGAATGCTGGGCAGATAGGCGCGGTTGCAAAGTAAGAGTTCTAAGTAAGCTATGATAATGAACTTGCGCTCTTCTTGTTATCTGCATCATCATTGCCATATTCCTGAACCTTGTTCCAGATTTTCAGAACATCCGAGTGAGATGGTGCACTCCTCAAAAAATATAACTGGAAGCGAAGGGCGAGAAGAGCTAAAGAAAAGTGTAGGGACACTAAAGGCAGCCTACCAGCATTTACTTGAGGCGGGCTACCCCAGCCGGCCGCCCGTAAACGGCGAGTCCCTGGGCTGTGCAGTGGCCGTGGAGCTGGCCTCCCGCGGTCCGTGCAGAAGCTGCTGGTGCTTGAGGCGCCGTTCCGTTCGGCCCGGGGCGTGCCGCGCGGTACTCCCGCTCGACCCGCTGGTGATCTGGAGCTACAACTCAAAGCAAAGAATTGCCCACGTGCGTGCGCCCCTGTTGATCATGCACGGGGACCGCGATGAGGTGATCCCATTCGATCTGGGCCGCGCGTTGCTCCGAGCGCCGCTCCCGACCCCAAAATCCTTCTCGGCCGTTCCCGGCGCGGGCCACAATGACATCATTCCAGGCAGCCGGCCTCACCTACCGCGACCGCCTGCAGGCGTGGTGTCACTCCTTGAGGTAATCATCTACTCCCCAAGCTGGCAGCGCCTCGGGGACCCAATCAGACGTTGGCCTTTCGGGATGGTATGATGCCTGTGTGAACTAGGGTATGAGAAAAAGACGGGTCACTGTTAGCATCAGCAAGGCCGCTCTGGATTACGTGGACCACTCCATCGGAAAACGCGGTCCGGTCCAGGAGCCAGGTCATTGAGTCTCTGATCCGCGAGTCCTGGCGCCGCAAGCGCGACAACTCGCAGCCTGGCCAGGGACTTTTTCGCCACCCAAGCATTGCCGCAAGAAGTTGAGGAACGGGAAGACTGGCTCCAGATGAACCTGGAGACCCAGGAACGTGATGGTTAGCCGCGGAGAGGTCTACCTCGCAGCGATACCGAATCAGACCAAGCCCAGACCCCAATCGTTTTAACAGCCGACTGGTCAGCCGCTACGCACTCGACAGCGCGGTCATACGGTGACCAGCGTGGCTAGGGCCAGCTTTCCGACGCGCGTCCAGTTGCCCACCGGTGAAGGCGGACTGAAAACCAAGAGCTGGGCCAAGTGTGATCAGGTGACCACTATCCCCAAGGATTTGCTGCTGGGAAGGGCCTCGGCCGGCTGACAGCCGGCAAAATGAGAGCCGTCGAAGACACGTCCGTCTGGGCCTGGGAATCTAAACCGTCGGCTCGCCGTGAACCTCGACCTCTCGGGATCGACGCCTTCCGCGGCTGGCTCGGGCAGCCTCCCAGCCAGTTCAGTCCGCCCCAGTAGAGCGCGGTCGGCGAGTCAGCACGCCCGACCACAAACCAATGGTCGCGGGCTGTAGGACTGCGAGGCGACGCCCGCGCCCATCATCGAGAGCATCATCACCGACCAGGTCAGCGACTCGATGGTCGAGAACACCCGCCCGCGAACTCGTCCGAGACATGCCGCAGCAGTTGCGAAATTCAGCACCGAGCTGAGCGCCAGGCCGCGCGCGAAAGACCGATGAAAGCAGCGCCAGCGCGTAGCTCCGCATCTGGCTGAAGATCACGTAGGCCCCGCCGTGGATGATGTAGCAGATCACGATGGCGCGCTTGTAAGCCCAAAACTGGCCCGCTTGCCGAACCAGTGTCCGATGGCCCCGCCCGCCACACCCGATCCCGGCGAAGCTCCAGATGGTGCCGATGCCCGCCGCGCCCCGGCGGAACACGATTTCGCCGAACACGCTGAAGAGGATCTGCGCCGCGCCGCCCCCCGTGGCCCAACCAACGTTGATCAGCGCGAGCCCCACGATGAGCGGCGTCGATCGCATGTACCGGAGGCCCTCGGCGTACTCGTCCCAAGGCCGCACTCCTGGGTCTCGGTGAGTGCAGTCCGCCTGGCGCGGAAATCGCCCGAGGCCGCCGCAGCCGCGAGATCGACCAGGCCGAAAACAGGAACGACAAGGCATTCAGGAAAAAAGCCCACTGACAGCCGAAATGATCGCCGCCACCCCGGCCAGAAGAGTGCCTATCGTCAAGGTGGTCCATTGCGTGGTCTGGGTGAGCGAATTGGCCGTGTGCAGCTCTTCCCGGCTGGTGATGGCCGGCAGGATCGAGGCGCGGCCGCTGGTAAAGAAGGGCGAGGCGAACATCAGCAGCCGCTGAGAACGTACAGCAGCCAGGGCTCGTGGTGGCGGACGGTGAGGATGAAGCCGGCCGCCACCACGGCCCGCACCAGGTCGCTCGCGATCATGATGCGCTTGCGGTCCATGCGGTCGAGCAGCACGCCAGCCAGCGGGCCGGCCAACATCGCCGGGAATGCGCGCGCCAGCATGATGCCGCTGACCACCAAACCCGAGCCGGTCGTCTCCAGCGCCAGGCTGAAGACGGCGATGTTGTTGAAGTGGTCGCCGATTTCGCTGACCACCTGGCCCATCCAGGTGTAGCGGTAGTTCCTGTTCCGCCGCAGAAGATCCCTGAAGGCGGATCTCAACCGATCGCCTCCTGGCGAACGGTGACCTGGCGGAGAAAATCAAAATCCAGCGCGTACCCGAAACCAGGCTCGTCCGCGCACGATGATAACAATG